>VGRO01000088.1 GCA_016875335.1 Deltaproteobacteria bacterium
TGAGGGCCAGGAAATGATTTACTCAATCATTTCTCGGGCCCGTTTGCTTGCTCCGTGGGTCGCCAGCTCGCGGACCAAAGGTCCGACTCGCGGCTCCGTCCTGATGTGAGAGTGATCGACTTATTATTTTCCAGTCCCTGACCTGGGGTTGACGGTTTCCCGCAGGACCATCAGCCGCCCCGCGCGGCCGCGTGGAGCGCTTGCGACACGTACAACGACTCGACCGTGCGGTCGCTGCGTCCGAGCAGGGTCGCTTGCGCAGAGCGGCCGGCGTCGACCTCAAGTCGCACCAGACCCAATTCGGCCGGCAGCGCATCGCCGTACACGCGGTCGCCGGTTCTTCCGTCGTACGACAGCACCACGCGCACGCCCCGGCGACCCAGCGCGCGCAGGCCTTCGACCAGCTGCGCGGGATCGAGTCCCTGGTGATAGCGCGGGTCGCCGCCCGTCGAAGTGCCGAAATACGGCGGATCGAGGTAGGCGACGTCGCGCGGACCGGCGTCGGCGAGCGTATCCAGCCAGGAGCCTGCCCGGAACTCGGTGCGACCGCGCAGCAATCGCCCTGCGGCGCGAATCTGGTCGGCCATGCGCCGCGGCTGTGTGCCCGAGCGCCGCCGGTCGGCCGACTGGTTGAAATGGCCATTGGCCCCAAAGCGCACCGCGTTCTTGACGCAGCGCGCGCACAGCCACAGGAAATCGCGGGGATCGCGGTCGCGGTTGAAGCGCTCGCGCGCAACCTCAAACTGCCCCACACCGCCCGGACCCTGGTCCGCATGCAGCCCTGCGTAGTGCTCGACGACCGTATCCGGCGACTCCGCGACCAACCGCCACAAGCCCACCACCGCCGACAGGCTGTCGCCCAGGACGTACCGTTGCGCAAGGCCATGGTGCGCGGCATGGAGCGTGACGGCGGCCGAACCGCAAAACGGCTCATAGAGGCGTTCGACCCGACCCGCCGCGCGCAGATAGTGGGCGATGGCGGGCGCAAGCAGCCGTTTGCTGCCCTGGTAGGGCAAGACGTGGGGGATGGTTGCACGCGGCGGCACGAACCGATGGTGCCCCACGCGACCTTGAAAAGCCAGCCCTGCCGCCTTACCCTTCGCGCCCTCTGCGACCGGCCTCCGGCGCACCTGGAACACACGATGCTCGAAACGATCACCAAGGGTTTCCGATCGGCCCGCTTCCGCCTGCAAGGCTACCGCGAACTGGACGAGGACACCCTGGAAGAAGTGCTGGGCGACATCCGCACCTCGCTGCTCGAGGCCGACGTCGAGGTGGGGGTCGCCAAGCGCTTCCTCGCCGAGGTCAAGGCCAAGGCGGTGGGCGAAGTCGTGCAGGTGCGCGCCAAAGACGCCGCGGGCCAGCAGCACCGGGTCTCGCCGCAGGATCAGTTCGTCAAGATCTGCCACGACGAACTGATGGCGCTGATGGACAGCGGCGAAGAAGAGGGCCTGCAACTCAAGCCCAAGGGCATCACCAGCATCATGATGGTGGGCTTGCAGGGCTCGGGCAAGACCACCACCGCCGGCAAGCTCGCCAACCTGTACAAGTCGATGGGCAAGAAGGTGATGCTGGTCGCCGCCGACATCTACCGGCCGGCTGCCATCGACCAGTTGCAGGTCCTCGGCCAGCGCGTCGACGTTCCTGTGTTCACGGTGCCGGGCATGTTGCCGCCGGACCTGTGCGAAAAGGGTCTGTGGAAAGCCAGGTCCGAGGCGTGCGACATCGTCATCTTCGACACCGCGGGCCGGCTGTCGATCGACGAGCAACTGATGGCGGAACTGGGCGAGATCCGCAAGCGCTCGCCACCCGACCACGTCCTCTTGGTTGTCGACGCCATGATCGGCCAGGACGCCGTGACCACGGCCCGCCATTTCAACGACAAGGTCGGCATCGACGGCGTGGTCCTGACCAAGCTCGACGGCGATGCCCGCGGCGGCGCAGCGCTGTCGGTCAAGATGGTCACGGGCGCCCCGGTGCGCTTCGTCGGCCTGGGCGAGGGACTGGACAAGCTGGAGCCCTTTCGCGCCGAAGGCATGGCCAGCCGCATCCTGGGCATGGGCGACGTCGTCAGCTTGGTCAACGAGTTTTCCAAGCACGTCGACGAAAAGAAGGCCGAGCAAGACGCTCGCCGGCTGCTGAGCGGCAAGTTCACGCTGGTGGATTTTCTGGAGCAGATCCGCTTGCTCAAGAAGATGGGCAGTCTGCGCGACGTCATGGAGAAGTTGCCGTTTTTTGGCGACGCCATGGCCGACGGCGTCAAGTTCGACGACAAGCAACTGGTGGTGGTCGAGTCGATCATCCAGTCGATGACCCCGCTGGAACGGCGCAAACCACAACTCATCAACGCCCGGCGTGTGCAGCGCATCGCCCGCGGGTCGGGTCGAAAACCCCAAGACGTGCTGGATCTCATGCAGCGCTTCGACGTCATGCGCCAGATGATGGCGCGCATCGGTCAGGCCCCGGGGTTGCTCAGCAAGTTGCCGGGTTTTGGGCAACTGGCGCAGCTCAACAAGCTCAAGGGCGGTGGCGTCGACGACTTCTTCGATCAACTGCAGGGCATGGGCGGCGGTGGCGCGGGTGCAGCCATGCCGGGCATGCCGGCCATGGGCAAGCCCGGCTCGATGCCCAACCTGGGCGCCATGCCCAATTTCATGCCCTCGCCTGGCAGCTTGGGCAGCATGGCGAGCCTGGCAGGCGGGCTGGGCATGCCGGGCGGCCTGGGCGCCGCCGGTTGGGGGCCGGGAGCCGGACCAGGTGGATCGCGCAAGGACGTCGACCGCGACAGGCGCAAGCAGAAGAACAAGGCCGCGGCGCAGGCGCGCAAGAAAAATCGAAAGAAATAGACCCTGTTTTCGCGAGCGGCGTGCCGGTCAGTTGGCGCGCAGTTTCAGAATCATGTTCGCCGCCTGCTGCCGCAGCGGGTCCTCGCGCGCCAGCACGCCTTGCGACTGGATCAGAAACGCCTTGAGCGAGGTCACCGCCGCGGCCCGCTCGCCCAACTGCAACTGCGCACCGGCGAGGCTGAAATACACCTGCGGCCGGGCGCGGGTCATGGCGCTGGCGGCTTCGAGCTCTTGGCGCGCCCTGTCGGGGCGGCCCAGGTCCAGCATCACCAGGCCCAAGGCCTCGCGCAGTTCGACGGCATCCGCATTGAACCTGAGACCTTCTTGCAGCACCTGGCGCGCCGCCTCGTAGGCGCCGACCTCGACGTACAACTGCGACAGCAACTGGAACGCCGGGACGAAGCCGACATCGCCGGCAATCGCGTTGCGCAGCGCCTTGTCCATCAGCGCGCGATCCTTGGCGGCGCGCGCGATCTTGGCCGCCAGGAAATGCCCCTGAGGGTGGCCGGCGTCGCGCTTGAAGAGCTCGGCCAGCGCCGCCAACGCCTCCTTGGGCTGGTGGTGCTCGTAGTGCGCCTTGGCCAACGACAGGTGCGCCTCGGGCCGGGTTGGGTCGCCTTGCAGCGACGCGCTCAGGTGGCCAATCGCATCTTCGAACTGGCCGCCGCGCAACGCGATGGTGCCCAAGTAGAAGCGCACGTCGGCGTCCGCAGGCTTGATCTTGAGCGCGTCCTTGAGCAGGCCGTCGGCGCGGCTGTAGTCCTCCGCATCCAGGGCCTCGATGCCCTGGTTGGACAACTCCACGAAGCGCTTGTCGGCGTCGTTGCAGGCCGAGGTGGCCACGGCGAGCCACGCAGCGACCCACGGGGCCGCGGCGTGAACCTGGGATGGGCGGACCTTCATCAGCTCGACTTGAAGGTGAATTTCTTGTTGACCTTGGTGCTGCCGCCGCCCTTGGCCTGCGGAAAGCGCCAGGTCTTGATGTTGTCGACGATGCAGTTCTCGACCTGGGTGTTTTCCAGGCTCGATCCCTCGATCTTGACGCCGACCACCTTGCCGTCGGGGCCGATCATGAAGGCGACCTTGATGTCGCCCGAAAGCTCGGGGTTCTTCTGCAATTCCTTCTGGTAGCAGGCCTTGATCGCGCCCGACTTGTCGGCCATCACTTTCTTGATGATGTCCGGCGACAGCTCGCCATCGGCACTGGGGCCGCCACCGCGCACGATGGCCTCGATCTTCTGTTTGCCTTCCTTGATGTTGGCGCCGACGTCCGGTCCCTTGCCGCCGGTGTCCATCTTCTTGTCCAGCCCGGCGGTCTGGGCCCTGGTGTCGTCGCCGCTGCCGACCGCGGGGCCGCGCGGTCCGCCGGGGCCGCCCGATGGGCTGTCGCCGAGGTCGGCCACCAGTTGTGGACCGCCCGCGCCGGGGTTGACGCCGGGAGCCGCATCGTCGAACGCGAAGAGCTTGGTCTTGTTCTCGACGTCTGCCAGCGCCTTGTCCACTTCCGCGGTCGCCTTGGCGGCCTCTTTGTCCACCAACTCGCGCACCTTCTCGTCGCGCTGCTCCTTGGGCACCTCGTCGAGCACCTTCTTGATCTCGTCTTGCTGCTTCTTGATCTCAGGGGCCTGGATCTGCACCTCGTTCTTGGGCGCCTCGGCCTTGTCTTCCTTCTTTTCCTCGACCTTCTCTTCTTCCTTCTTCTCTTCGATCTTCTCGACTTCGATGATCTGCGCCGTGCGCTCTTCGAGTTCCTCGACGTAGGTCTTGGTGCGGCGCGCCCGCGGGTCGGTCAACTGGAAGCTCGCGACGACCGGGCCAAGGATGGTCGCCATGGCCAGGATCCAGCACACCAGGAACACGGTGTTCTCGTGGCTCCACAGCGCCGGCGGCGCCATCGGCGGAACCGAACCGCGCGACAGCACGAACGTGAAGTCACCGAACTCCAAGAATGCCTGGGTGGTGCTCCCGATGGGCACGCGGGTCTGTCGACTGGCCTTGAGTTCAGCGATCGATGTCACGGCGCCCTGGGCAATCACCTGTCCGGCAATGGCCGGGTTGTCCAATCGCAGCGCGAAGCCGTCCTTGGCGTCCGGTTCGACCAGCACATCGATGTGCTTGCCGCCCATGACGTCATCTGGCAGCGCAAAATCGCCGTCGCGGCCGATACGGACTGTGCATGGCCGCGCGAAGAAGCGCGCCTTGTGCAATTCGCCCGACCAGCGCATGACGATGTCCAGACCCAGCGGCCCGGTGCTCTGACCTTGCGCGGTACCCGCCGCAGGCGGCGCCGCCGTGGTCTTGGCGTCGAATTCCGCCCGGTTGGCTCGCTCGGTCGGGGCGTTGGGGTCCGCGGCCTTGGAGGGCGGGTGCTTGGCGGCGGGCGCCGGGGGAGGCGGCAGGTGGGTCTTGATCTCGGGCGGTCGCACCGGCGGCGCGGGCGCGACCGGACTTGCCGCGAGGGCGTTGAGGTCGATCATCGCCGTTGGCGCATCCTGCTCTGCGGGCACGTCCGAGGACCGGTGCAGGCCTGCCGCGCGATCGGGCGCGCTGACGCGGCTGACCAATGTGCCGTCCGGGTCGCGGGTGGCCAGGGTCGCGGCGCCGTCTTCGCCCAGGCGCAGCGTCGGGCCTTCGACTACGGTGGCGCCAGAACCGGCCGAGCGGTCGGTGGGGTCGGTCGGACCCTTGGGCCTGCTGCTTTTTTTCGACATGCACCACCAGCGGAGCGGGGCCAGTTGGACCGGCCGTTCGGGTCAGCCCGGGCGCCGGATGCGGGCCATTGTCACGGTTGGCGATCCTGGCGCACCCGCTGTGCGCCGGATGGTTGCCCCTTGCGAGGGCGCGACCCGGGCTACAAGTCCTCGGCCGAGCGAATCAGCTCGGCAAAGAAGTTGCGGCGAATCTGGATGAGGCTGTCCCGCCCCTTCTTGTTGATGCCTTCGACGTTGGCGGTGTCGGGCCGCAGGTATTGGGTCTCGATGACGTCGTCTTCGAAGCTGTACTCCTTGGACTTCTTCTTGCCGCCCGCGGCCGGCTTGTCCTTGCCCTGGGCCATGGCGTCGGCTGCGCCGCCCACCGCGAAGGCGAGGGCAAGCAGCGTCGCAAAAACATTTGACATGCTGCGGAGTTGATTGGGACGGCGCATCGGTTTCTCCCGTTCGGTCAAAAACCCGCCAAAGTATAGAGCCAAGCAGCGGCGCGCCGCAATCGCAAGCGTAGGACGGCTGCCGGCGGGTCGCGATCTACGTGCACCGCCCCACCGCTTGCGCGATCGCTGCGATGAGGTCCTTGTCGGCGTCCTGCGGGTCCTTCGGATCTGCCATGCCCGCCCACAGCGAGCGCACGTCCAGCCCAAAGCGGCCTTGGACCACCCGGCCGAGCACCGGCGGGTCGGCGCTGAGCGCTCGCTCGGCCACTTGCGCAGCCGTCCATTGGGCGTGGGCAAGGGTCAGCGCGCGCGAGGGCAGAACCAACAGCGGATGCGTGCCGCCCCCCACCTGGGCCGGCACGGCCGCCACCTCGACCTGCCAGCCCGCCGGCAGCCGCGCGCGCAGCGCCTCTGCCCAACGGTCGGCCAGCAGGGCCACCTCTGCCTCGCTTTTGTGCAACTGCGTGAGCGCCGGCAGTTCGGCGCCGCGGCCCTGGGCATGCAGCCGCACGGTGGCTTGCAGGGCCGCCAGTACCGCCCCGCCCACCCGGACCGCCCGCGCCAAGGGGTCCGCGGCCAGCGCAGCCACGCACTCGGCGCGGCCCACGCACACGCCTGCTTGCGGACCGCCGACCAGCTTGTCGCCCGAAAAAGTGACGAGGTCGGCACCAGCCGCCACCAGGGCGGCCACCGTCGGTTCCGCCGCAGGCCGCGACCCATCCGGCAGCGCCGCCGGTGCGATCGGCAGGCCGTGCAGTGCGCCGGATCCCATGTCAACCACGACGCGTGCGCCAGCGCGGTGGGCGACCTCGGCGATATCGGCCAATTCCGGTTCGGCCGCGAACCCGACCAGTGCAAAGTTGCTGCGGTGGACCTGCAAGACGGCCGCGACCGGGTCGCCAGCGTCGGCGTGTCGCGCAAGAACCGCACGGTAGTCGTCCAGGCGCACCCGATTGGTGGCGCCCACCTCGATCAGCCGGCAGCCGGCGACCGCCAGAACCTCTGGCACACGAAAGCCGCCACCGATTTCGACCAGTTGCGACCGGGCGACCACGACGGGCCGGCCTGCGGCAAGGGCGCGCACCGCCAACAGCACGGCGGCCGCGCCGTTGTTGACCACGATCGCGTCTTCGGCGCCGGTGAGCCAGCGCAGCAGCGGCCGGCAGTGCGCGTGGCGGCTGCCGCGCTTGCCGGTGGCTGGGTCCAGCTCCAGGGTATTGTAGCCGGAGGTTGCGGCGACCAATGCGGCCCGGGCCTCTGGGTGCAAAGGGGAGCGGCCCGCATTGGTGTGCAGCAGCACGCCGCTTCCGTTGAGCAACGGCCGCAAGCTCTGGTGGTGCGTCCAGCGCGCGAGCTGCGCGAGCGTCGCCGCGACGGCCGGTGCGACGTCCGCGGCTGTGCCGATGGAACCGGAGCTGATGGCAGATCGAACGCGCGCGACGGCCTCGCGCGCGATGGCCGTTCGCAATTCGGCGGGCACGGCTGGGCCGGGCCATTGCGCATCGTCGACCAGCGCCGCCACGGCCGGCAGGTGGCGGTACAGTTCCGGGGCGTCAGGCATCCGCATTCCCGCCGGCCCGCGGGGCCGCGCACGCGATTGTGTTGCGCTCTGGGCCGGTTGCAAGTTCTTGGAGCGGACCCGCGCGCAGGCCCGCGACGACGTCCACGATCGGCGCGCCGACACCCCTGGCGGCGTCCGCGAGCGCGCCACAGAACCATCGCGCATCTTCGCCCTGGCTGTCGGGACGAAACGGGTTGCTCACGATCACGGCCAGCGGGATGGCCGACTCGACCACGGCCTGTGCCCCCATGCGGTCGAGCGCCTGCCAGCCCGCGGCCGACAGCAAGACACGGCTCGCATCGCGGGTGCGGAACGTGCCGGCATCTGGATGATCGGCGACCAGGGCGTCGGTCAGGGCGCCCGCCGCGGCGACGACCGGTGTCCGATCGCCCGAAGCGGCCGGCCGCGCCGCCAGGGCGCGCAGCGTGGGCATGCTCGCAGCGATCGCCTGTGCGCCGGTCGAACCGGCCAGGGCGCCGACGGCGACCACCACCGCGTCGGCGATATCGGGATGCGCGGCGGCCTGGCGGTGGTACGCGCCGTCGACGATCACCACGTCGGCGCGGGCCGCCAGGGCCTGCACGGCCCGACGCAACTGCCCGCGGTGGGCGATGCCCCCCAGTTGCACGGCGCAGCGCGTGCGGATCCGGGCGATGCCGGTCGGACCCAGCGCGCTGCCAAAGCCGAGGTCGGTCGCGTCGGCCAACTTCTGGCCGGCTTGTGCGATCCACGGCCATGCGGTGACGACCCAAGCCCCCTGCTCGCAGGTGACCCTGGGCTTGGCGAAATCGAGCCAGGCATCTCGCTGCTCGCCGTCCACGCCGATCGTCAGCAGGCCCACCTGCCAGCCGCGCACCCGCGCCGCGGCGGCGATCGCCAACATGGCGGTGGTCTTGCCCGCGTTCTTGCTGGCGCCGACGACTGCGATGCGCCGTGGACCGTCGGCGTTCGGCCACAGCGCGGCCGCCAGGTGCTGGATCCCCGCGGCACAGGGCAGGGCGGTCTCCGTGTCGGTCATCGCAACAGCCACCCCCCGGCCGCGGCGGGCCGGACGCACACCGATACTGCCACAAATGGCCTGCTGCGCTATGCTGGCCGCGGGGTCCCTTGGGCGGGGGTCGCGACGGAGCAGCGTGGGCGCATTCGTTTCCCAGTCGACCAACGGCCAGATGGTGGCCCGGTTCGCCGGTCGCTATGCGCGTCGCTACTTGCCGATCTACGCGCTCGGCTTGGCCTTTCTGGCGGCGACCAACTGGCTGACCGTCTGGATTCCGCAACTGCAAAAGGCCGTGTTCGACGAACTGGCCGGGGGGCGCAGCGCCGACGTCGTCCACGACCGCGCTGGATCCATCGCGTGGGCCGCGCTGGCAGTGATCGTGGTGCGCACGCTGTCGCGGATCCTGTTCTTCAACCCCGGACGCGCCATCGAATTCCGCCTGCGCAACGACATGCTCGACCGCCTTTTGGCCATGTCGCCTGCGTGGTTCCGCACCGCGTCGATCGGCGACCTGATGGCACGGTCGGGCGACGATGCCACGTTTGTGCGCGCGCTGGTCGGGTTTGCGGTGATCATGGCGCTCAACATGCTGTTGGCCGCGGGCATGGCGCTCTACCAGATGTTCAGGACCGACGCGTGGCTGACGGCGCTGTGCCTTTTGCCGGCGGCGCTGGCGATCGTCTTGCTGCGCACCGGCGTCGCGTGGGCGATGACGTTGATGAAGCAGACGCAGGTTGCGCTCGGTACGCTCAGCGACGAGGTGCTGCAAGCCTACAAGGGCGTCGCGGTGGTGCAGGCGTTCGCGGTCGAACAAGCCTTCCTCGAGCGCTTTGATCGCGCGGCCGACCACTACCTGCGCCTCAACCTGCGGCAGGCTGCGGTGCGCACGTTCTTCATGCCCGTGGTCGGTGTGGTCGGCAACCTCTGCATCTTTCTGCTGTTGTGGCAGGGGGGCCGAGCAGTCGTCGCCCGCCAGATGACGCTTGGCGACATGGCGGCCTATGCGAGCTACATCGCCGTGCTGGTCGGGGCCCTGGCGTCGGGCGGCTGGGTGGTGGGCGTGCTGCAGCGCGGGGTTGTGTCGCTGCGGCGCTGCTGGGACGTCATGGAACTGCGCACCGACCTGCCGGAGGGCGCCGTGGCGCTGCCCCTGGCCGATCGCGGCGTCCACCTGCGCGTCCAGGGATTGACCGTGCGCCACCCCGACACCCCCGACGCCCCGCCGGTCTTGCGCGACCTGCACTTTGATCTGCAGCCCGGCGGGATTCTCGGCATCTACGGGCCGGTCGGGTCGGGCAAGTCGACGCTCGCCGCGGTCGTCGCGCGCTTGCGGCCGGCACCGCACGGCATGGTTTTCGTCGATGGTGTCGACTTGCAAGACGTCCGCGAAGACGACCTGCGCCGCACCGTAGCGGTGGTGCCGCAGGAGGCGTTCCTGTTCTCGCGGTCGATCGCCCACAACGTCGGCTTCGACGACCCCGCCGACCGGGTGGACGGCGCCAAAGTCGAGGCGGCAGTCGCCGATGCGCAACTGGCGTCCGAAGTCGCGCGGATGCCCAAAGGACTCGACACGGTGGTCGGCGAGCGCGGGCTGCTGCTGTCGGGCGGCCAACGCCAGCGCACCCAACTGGCGAGGGCCCTGTACCGCGGGGGGCGGCTCCTGGTGCTCGACGACGTGCTGAGCGCGGTGGACCACGACACCGAAGAGCGCCTGCTGACCGTACTGCGCCGCCACATCGCCGACCACGGTATGTCGGCGATCGTGATCTCGCATCGCCTGAGCGCCCTGGCCCACGCCGACGAGGTCCTGGTGTTGGGCGACCCCGCTGGACCGGATGCCGGCCGTGTGGTCGAGCGCGGCACTCACGCACAGTTGGTCGAAGCGGGCGGCACCTACGCCGCGGTGTGGGCCGCGCAGCAGCAAGCGCCCGACGACTCGGATCTGGCCCGCGCAGCCTAGAGAGTCTCATTTGTTTTAGATAGTTGTCGAGATTCCGGCCGCCAATTTGCCGGCCCCCGGGCAAGCGGATACCTTGTCGCCTTCCCAGCGCCTGCGCGCAGCGGCGCCATGGGCTCAGCATGACCGCGCTCGACGTTTCCGCACAGATCCATCGGCCCGGCGCATTGACCATGGCCACCTTGGCCGTGTGCGCCGTGGCAGCGTGCCAGGGTCCGCCTGCGCGCAAGCCGACGATCGGCGCGGGCAGCACCGGCGTGGACATCGGGGGCGACCTTGCCTTCACGCCCGACGACGCAACGACAGCGGGCGACGCCGCCGCCAGCGATGGTGTGGAGGCAGAAACCGGCCTGGGCGACATGGCAACGTCGACCGATTCGGGCGCCGACGCGGGCGCCGTCAAGCCTGCCTGCACGGGCGACACTGAATGTGGGGCCAAGGGCAACTGCGTGGCCGGGCAGTGCTTCTTCCATACGCCGTGTCAGAGCGACAAGCAATGCCAGGCCCAGGGTCAGGTGTGCGACGTGTTGTCCGGCGAGTGCGTGCCGTGCTTGGTCGCCGCCGACTGCCCCAAGGGCCTGGTGTGCAAGGGCCACGTGTGCTTGCCGCCCGCGCAACCCTGCGCAAGCACCAAGGAGTGCCCCACCGGTCTGGTCTGCGACAAGGCGGCCGGTCAGTGCGCCCTGTGCGCGACCGGCGCAGACTGCCCGCCGGCCCAGGGCTGCCTCGACGGCGTGTGCGTGCCCAAGATCTGCGCGCCGGGCGCCGGCAAGTGCCAGGACGCCGAAGTGCACATCGTGTGCAACGCTGGCGGTACGGCGTATACCAGCGTGCCCTGCGGTCCGGCCGCCCTGTGCGTCGAGGGCACCTGCAAGCCCCTCGTGTGCCAGGCCAACAAGCAGTCGTGCGTCGGGCAGCAGGTCATGCAGTGCAATGCCACGGGTACAGCGCAGAGCCTGGTCAAGGACTGCTCGAGCACGGGCCTGATTTGCAATGCGGGCCAGTGCGAACCCGCAAAGGTCTGCGCCGCCGGCAGCGCGACCTGCAAGGAAGGCCAGTTGTTGGTGTGCAAGGCCGATGGCACGGGCTTTGACAAGATTGCCTGCACGCCAGGACAAGTGTGTGTCGGCCAGTCGTGCGTCGCGCAAACGTGTCCGCCCGGCGGTGGCGGCTGCGACGGCAGCCTGACCCTCTTGTGCGACCCGATCGGCAGCGTCTGGCAAAAGGGCAAGGATTGCGCTCCATTGGGACAAGTGTGCAAACTCGGCCAGTGCCTTGCCGGCTGCCTCAAGGGCACAGTGACCGCCCACAAGACCTTTGGCGCGGTCGCCGCCAACCTCGGCGGTGTGCTGGCGATGCCCGACGGCGGCTGGGTGCTGGTCGGCCAGCAGGAGGGCGGCAAAGCCTGGGTCGTGCGCACGGACATGCTGGGGACGGCGGCATGGGACAAGGTGCTGCTGGCCAACGCTGGGTCGCTGGCGGGTGCCGTCACGGCGACCACGGGCGAGATCGTCGCCGCGGGTACGCTGGTCGACAAGGCGACGGGGGCCGGTTGCGCATTGATCTCCCACCACGCGGCCGACGGTTCCACGGTCGCGGAGCAAGCCCTGTGCGCGCCCACGGCCAACCCACCCGTGCACCTGGGTGCCGAAGCCATCGCCCGGCGCGCCGACGGCGGCTTGTATGTGGCCGGGCGCCGCGGCCAGGGCACCAGCGCCGCCAACGACGACCTTTGGGTGGCGCGCCTGGACGCCGCCGGCAAGGTGCTGTGGCAGAAGCACGCCACCGTGTTGCTCGGCGACCGCGCCCAAGACGTGCTGGCGATGGCCGACGGCGGCGCGCTGGCGGTGGGCTACAGCAGCACCGCGGTGGCGGGCGCTGGCGAGACCCCAGCCGCCATGTTGGTGCGCTACGACGAGTCGGGTGGGCTGCAATGGACCAAGATCGTCTCCGGCTACCTGGCGTCGCGGGCGGCCGCGATCGCGCCCGGCCCTGCGGGCAGCGTGTGGGTGGTCGGCCAGGCCCAGGCCAAGGACAACCCGACTTCGCAGTCGTGGCTGGCGCGGTTTGGACCCGACGGGCAGGTGCTCTTGCAGGCCCTGATCGGCAAGACGTTCAGCGCCCAACTGGCGGACGTGGCACCTCTGGCCGACGGTTCGCTGGCGGTGCTGCAGGCGGCGGTCGCGGCGCCCGGCAACGTGCTGCACCTCGACCCAGCCGGGAGCGTGCTCGATGCCGCGGCCCTGCCGACGACCAAGGACATGGTGCCCCAGCGGTTGGCCGTCAATGCCGCTGGCGACCTCGCCGCGACCACCGCCAGCCTTTTCTCGCTCAAGCTGCCGGGCCGCGTTGTCACCCTGTGCGGCTGGTAGGGGCCGCCGCGGCGCCGCAGCGCGTTTGCCGGTCCATTGGCCCGCATGCTACATTGCGCGGTTCCGCGAGGCGCGCTGCCCCCTGTGGCGCGTGACGTGGGTCGGAGCCCGGATCGGGTCGGGCGCCCCAACCGGGTTGGAGCCTGGACAGAAACGGACAGTGCAGCGGGCGCAGGCGCCCAGGTGGCGAGAGGTCGGCACATGCGACAGCAAGGCAACCGGGTGGCAAGGTGGGTCGCAGCAGCGTGCGCGGTCGGTGCTTGGGCGTGCGGCGCGGATCCGGTGACGCAACCGGTCGCCGACGGCGGCACCGGCGGCGTCGAGACTGCGGTCCACAGCGACAGCGGCGGGGCCGAGACGGCGCCTGGCGACACGGGCGTGCCAGACAGCGCAGACGCAAAGGCTGAGGCCGGCGCCGATGGCGGCATCGATGTCGCAGACAGCCCCGATGTGGCCGACGTGGCGCCCGAGGTCGCCCCCGACGTGCCCGACGCCGCCCCCGAGCTGCCGGTCGGCGACACCGGCGGCGAGGTTTCCAAAGACGCCACGGCCGACGCGACCTCTGCGACGCCCGTGCCCGGCGAGTACAACGCCACCTGCACCTCCAGCGCCGACTGCGTCAACCCGTGCGTGAAGACCGCGTCCACCTGCGTCGCCGGCAAGTGCAGCTTCAAGCCGCTCGACAAGGCATGCCTTGTCGAGATCGCCGGCGGAAAGGTCGAGTGCGTGGTCGTCGGCGGCATCTCCAAGGCCAAATCGTGCCTCGCGTGCCAAGGCGGCACCGGCAAGGCCGTGCTCAGCGCCAATACCTGGTTGCTGCCCCTGGACGGCCCGAGCGAGGCTGTGACCATCAAGGACGTTTCCGGCGGCGGAATCAGTTGGAACTACTCGGACAAGAAGGCGATCAGCGGCGGCAAGGCCTTGTGGATCGGCGACCCCGTCAAGGGCACGTATGCCAACGGCAAGGCGGTCGGCGCCACCGCCACCACCGGCGACGCCAAAGTGCCGAACCTGCCCGGCATCAAGGCCAAGCTCAACTTCTGGCTGTGGCTCGATACCGAGCAGACCGAGGGCGACGACCTGCTGACCGTGCAGGTGATCTCCGGCGGCCAGCCTTCGGCGATCTGGACCAGCGACGCGATTGGCGGCAGCACCCACGGCGCATGGCAGCGCATCGTGGTCGATGTATCGGCGTTCGCCGACAAGACCGTGCAGTTCCAACTGGCGTTCACCACCAAGGACGGCGTGCTCAACGCCTTTGGCGGCGCCTACGTCGATGACCTGGCGGTAGCCACCGGTTGCTGTGCGGCCGACGGCGAGTGCGACGACGGCAACGCGTGCACCACCGACGCCTGCGTGGGCGAAGGTGAAAAGCTGCCGGTGTGCAAGAACACCGCCAAAGCCGACTGCTGCGTCACCAACGCCAACTGCGACGACAAGAAGCCATGCACGCTCGATCTGTGCAGCGGACCCGGCGGCACCTGCAGCCACAGCGACCTGCCGGGCTGCTGCATGGACAACGCCGGCTGCGACGACAAGAACGCCTGTACCGACGACACCTGCCCGGCGCAGGGCGGCCAGTGCCAGCACATCAACAAGTGCTGCAAGGCCGACGTCGAGTGCGCGACCAGCGACCCGTGCAAGAAGGGCACCTGCAGTTCGGGCCAGTGCACCTACGCGGACACTTGCTGCCTTTTCAACGACGACTGCGACGACTTCAACCCCTGCACCACCGACGCGTGCGACAAGGGCAAGTGCCTGTACACCAGCGCCACCGTGCCCGGCTGTTGTGCGCCGCAAGTTCTGGTCAGCAAGTTCGATGGATCCGAAGAGGGCTGGACGCTGACCAGCACCCACCCGACGCTCAAGTGGGCCTACAAGGAGAGCACGTTCACCAAATCGGCGCCCGGCGCACTCAAGATGGGCGACCCGACCAAGGACACCAGCACCGTGTCCTACACCAACCCGGTGTTCAAGGTCACGGCGAGCTCGCCGGCCATCACCGTGCTGCCCGGCAAAGAAACCACGCTGTCGTTCTGGAGCTACCACCAGAGCGGCAACACGCTCAACTACACGTTCCGGCTGTATGTGGTCCTCAATGGTGTGGAGAACACGCTGTCGAGCTTCAACTACGCCTCGATGAACCAGACATGGAAGAATACAGTGGTGGACCTGACCCCGCTCGGCGGCAAATCGGTCGAACTCAAGTTCGAAGTCGTCGCGACCACGACCGCGGGCAACTACGTCGCCAACGGCATCTACCTCGACGACGTGGTGGTCACCTCGACCTGCCAGAACAAGAAGTGCACGACCAGCGCCAACTGCCCGACCACCGGCTTTGGCTGCCTGGCCGGTGTATGCACCGATGGCCTGTGCACTTACGCCAACAGTTGCTGCGCCACCGACAAGGATTGCAACGACAGCAACCTGTGCACCGCCGACGCCTGCGTGGTCACGACCAAGAAGTGTTCGTTCACCGCGATCAAGGGGTGCTGCATGGGCCCCGGCGACTGCAACGACGCCAACGCCTGCACGACCGATGTCTGCCCCGGGCCTGGCGGTCAGTGCAGCAACCCGGGCGTGCCGGGCTGTTGCCTCAGCAGCTCGCAGTGCGACGACAAGAACGCCTGCACCACCGACAACTGCGTCCAGAACAAGTGCGTCAACGCCACCTTGTGCTGCGCGGCCGACAAGGACTGCGCCGACGGCGAGACCAAGTGCACCACCGATGTGTGCGTCGCCGGCAAGTGCGCGCACAAGCCCACCGGCGCGCCCGGCTGCTGCGAGCCCGACGTGTGGATCAACGATTTCGATCAGGGTGCGCTCAAGGACATCACCATCGTCAACAGCGCGGGCCCCGGCAAGGGCTGGCAGATCAGCGCCAGCCCGCCCAGTGGCCTGAACAAGTCACCCCCGGCGGTGCTGTGGTACGGCGACCCGGCCAAGGGCACCTTCGACATGGGATCGACCAACGGCAAGGCCACCACGCCCAAGATCCTGCTGCCCGCCGCCACCAAATCCAAGTTGACGCTGAGCCTGCTCATGGACACCGAGTCGGGCGGCAAGGGATCGTACGACGACATGTATGTGTACCTGTACGTCAACAACCAGAAGCTGACGGTGTGGGACAAAGGCACCGGCGTCACGCCCAACAAGTGGTACGACATCAGCTACGACCTGTCGCCTCACATGGGCCAGGAAATCCAGATCGAGTTCTTCTTCAACACCATCGACAGCATCGGCAACGGCGGCAAAGGCGTGTTCATCGACGACCTCAAGGTCACGACCGATTGCGGCAGTTGACACGGGCAGCGCGGCGGGCTGGAGAAAGGCAGGCATGCACATGCGGTGGGTGACGGCGACAAACCTGGTTGGCCTTCTGGCGGCCCTGGGTCTGGTCGGATGCGGCGAGGATCCCAAGCCGGCGGGCAAAGACGCGGCTGCGGACAGCGCCGCCGAACTCAGCGGCGACACGGGTCAAGCGGATGCCGCCAGCGTGGACGCGGCACCTGAGGCGGCGCCCGAGGACAGCTCGACCGATGTCGGCGACCCCTTGGACACACCCGCCGACACCGATGCCGAGGCCGATGCGGCCGTCGAGGACGCGCCCGACGCGCAGCCCGCCGACGTGGCGCAGTGCTCGACCGCCGCCGATTGCGCAGGCAAGGTTGCGCTGTCGCCCTGCCAGGACGCCCTGTGCGACCTCGGGACCTGCAAGGCCATCCCCAAGCCGTTCCCGACGTGCTGCACCAACGCCGCCTGCGACGACAAGGACGAGTGCACGACCGATACCTGCGACACCTCCAGCCACCAGTGCAAGAACGCGGTGGACCCGCTCTGTTGCTCCGGCAAGAAGACGCTGCTCAAGTCTGGGTTCGAGGCGGTGGTGTTCGACGGCCTCAAGTCGAGCGATCTGCCGACCAACGGCAATGTGCAGTGGCAGGTGAGCACCGCGCGGGCGCACTCAGGCAAGTCGTCGCTCTATTTCGGCAATGGATGCAAGACCTACGACACCTCGATGACGCCGGACACCGGCTGCAAGCCGGGCAAGGACGCGCAGCCTGTCGGCACCACGCTCGCCAGCGCGGCCCAGTTCCTGCCGGACGGCAAGAAGGCGCACCTCGCGTTCTGGCTGTGGCTGGACAGCGAGGCGCCCTACGCCAAGCAGTTCAAGCCGGCCACCTGCAAGACTCCGTGCCCGGCGGGGGCCAATTGCTTCCAGGTCAACGACGTCGCGCAATGCCTCGTCGAGAAGGACGTGCTCTCGGTCAGCGTGGTCGAGGCTGGCAAGGCGACACAGGTGTGGACTTCGCTGGCCATCGGCAAGTCGACCAAGGGCCTTTGGCAGTTGATTGCCGTGGACCTCAGCGATTGGTCCGGCAAGACCGTCAAGGTGCAGTGGAACTTCGCCAGCGGCTCCGCGTTCAAGAACGACCACGAGGGCATCTATCTGGACGACATGGTGTGGGAAACGGTGTGCGCCCAGGCCTACTGCGACGCCGCCAATCCGTGCAAGGCCGACGAAGACGTGTGCACCGCCGACGGTTGTCACCCCTACGTCAACGGCGCCGCAGGTTCGGGCGCAGGGGCCTGTCTGTATGCCAAGGCGGCCGGCTGCTGCACCGCCGACAGCGACTGCAATGATGCGGTCGCATGCACCCTGGACGTCTGCAAGGCCGGCCAGTGCACCAACAGCCCCGACCCCGCCAAACCCGGTTGCTGCAAAAGTGCGGTCTCGTTCTATGCGCCCTTCGACGACGCCCTGACCGAGTGGACGACGCTGCAGCAGAACTCGGCGACCGTCGGCTGGCACTTGCTGCCCAACGGCGGCGAGGCCGGCGGTGCGCTCGGATTCTCGAACGAAGACGGCACGAGCTATCACGACCCGGTGCTGAACGACGACATTGGACCCAAGGGCCTGGTGTGCTCCAAGCCGGTCCAACTCAAAAGTGGCACGCTTTTCAACCTGCTGACGTTCCAACTCAAGCTCGATACCGAGTGGACCGGCGGCGCCCCCGGCAAGTACATCAACCCGCCGTTGCCGGGCCTGCCCAAGTTCGACGAATTCACCGTGCAGGCGATGGTCGCCGGCCAGCCGACAGTCGTGTGGTCCAGCGACATGATCGCTGGGACCACCAACGGCAAATGGAAGACCATCACCGTGCCGCTGGACGCGATGCAGGGCAAGTCCGTCCAGGTGTGCCTCGGTTTTGACGCCGGCGACGGCAGCAAGAACGAGTTCTCCGGCGCGGCGGTCGACGAACTCGCGGTCAAGGTCGCGTGCAGCAAACAACTTTGCTACCTGGACGGCGAGTGCGCAGCCAAGGCTTGCGGGTCGTGCGAGGCCCCCAAGTGTGACGCCCAGACAGGCTGCACGTGCGCCAAGACCCCCGGATGCTGCGCGGGCGACGGCGACTGCGACGACAAGGACGACTGCACGACCGACCAGTGCGCTGGCAAGGTCTGCAAGAACACCAAGAAGCCCGACTGCCCGCCGCCGCCCGCTCCGTAGTGCATCAGGGAGCGGGCGTGGCCCGGCCCCGACCGATGGTGGCCGCGCGCAACTCGTCGGCAGAAAACCCTGCCCGCGCGAGATCTTCGGCGCCGATGACGCCTGCGCGCAAGCCAGCCTGCACGACCCAGAACTCCATGCCCGCGACAGCCTTGTCGACCAGGCGCACCCGGCCGGCGGTCGCCTCGTCGCGCTCGGCCCCCGAACCCTGCATCGCGGCACGCGCGTAGGCCGCGCACAGGTCCAGCGCCCTGCGGGCGCGTGCGGCGTCGGGCGAAAAGGCGCGCTGGATGGGGTCGACCTGGTCCGGGTGCAACACCCACTTGCCGGCATAGCCTAGCCGGGCGGCATCGGTGGCGTCGCGGGCGCACAAGGCGATCGCCTCGGTGTGGCGCGCGCGCTCCTCCGTTGTCGGCGCAGTGGGGTCTTTGGGCCGAATCGGCAACGTCGCTGTCACGGCGTCGAGCGCCTCTTTGCCGTGGGCGGCGGCGACCACCGGCAGCCACTGCCGCGCGGCCGCTTGATCGGTCAACCAGGTCTGGGCGTCGACCTCGGAACCAATGCACCGCGAAAAATCGTAGGCGCCGAACACCAAGGCCGCGACCTCGGGCACCGCGGCGATGGCTTCCGCCTGCAAAAGTGCCCGCGGCGACTCGATGAGCACCTCCAGCCGCGGAACCCGCGGCCATCGCCAGCGCGCCGCAGCCTCGCGCACGAGCGCCGCGACGTCGCGCACCTCGTCGGCGGATTCGGTCTTGGGCAGCACCACGAAATCCACCTGCGCACCCGCGGCCGGCAGCACGACGCGCAGGTCGTCGGCAAAGTAGGGCGATCGGATGTCGTTGGGCCGAAAGCCCAGCACCCGGCCGGCGTTCGCCGCGGAGCGCAGCGCATCGGCACAGAACTGGCGAGCGAGCGCCTTGAATTGCGGCTGATCGGGTGCGGCGTCCTCCAGGTCGAAGAAAAGCGCGTCCACGGGCCACTGGCTGGCCTTGGCCATGTGCCGCAACGATTGCGCGCGCGCCTCCAGGGTCGGGTCGCCCGCGCCATTCCATTTGAAGGCCGGCACCGACAGCACGCCGCGGCGGAAGTACGGGACGCACTGGCCGCGCACCAGCGGTTGCGTCCGGGCGTGGCGGGCGGCGACGGCCGCGAGTTCTTCCAACCACGGGTCAACGGGGTGCAAGGTGGTCCTCCAGGTGCCACGGCCAGCCCGGCGGCGGCGCGGCAGAAAACGTCAGCGCCTCGCCGCGGGTCGGGTGGGCCACCGTCAGGCTGCGGGCCAAAAGCGCAATGCTGCGGTCGGGCAGCGGGGCCGTAGCGCCATAGCGCAAGTCGCCGACCAGCGGGTGGCCGCGCCGCGCGCACTGCGCACGGATCTGGTGCTTTCGACCCGTGTGAAGGTCGATGTGCAAGAGCGTGCACCCGGCGCTGCGGTCCAGCACGCGCCACGCCAGCTCGGCCCGTTGCGCTTCGGGGTGGCCCTGCGCCACCGTGCGGGTCGAGCCCTCGGTCGGCGCCAACCAATCGGTCCACAGGTCGTGCTCGCCCACAACGTGGCCCAGCACCACGGCGTGATAGATCTTGCCCGCGCTGCGGTCCGCGAACTGCCTGGCCAGCCGGGCGGCGGCCTTGGAGGTGCGGGCCATCACCACCACGCCGCGGGCGGGCCGATCCAGGCGGTGGACAATCCCGCAGAACACGTTGCCGGGCTTGGCGAACTGGCGCGCGATCCAGGCCTTGGCCCACGACTGCAGGTCGAGGTCGCGGCTCGCGTCGGCCTGCACCGGCATCCCCGCCGGCTTGTCGAGCGCGAGCAAGTGGTTGTCGCAATAGAGCACGGTCGGTTCGGGCTGCGCCACGGTCCGCATCCGGCGCAGGGGCGCCGCCCGGCGATGATAGCGCGATTGCCCGGGCCGCACAGGCCACGTATCCTTGCCGCCATGCGCGGAACCGCCCCATCGATCCTCATCGCCCTGGCTGCACTGGCAGGCGCGGGCGGCTGTGCAGGCCCGCCGGACACCAGCGGCCGGGTCTGCCGCGACCCCGTGACCCAAGCGTGCCACCCCTGCCCGGGCAGCAACGATTGCGTGGACCCCGTGCAGTGCATGCCGGTGCCGTGCTCGGCCATCGGCTTTGGCAAGGCCGACGCCAGCGGCGATGCCACCGCGACCGCCGACGCGGCGACCGAAGCGGGCCCCACCGACACGGCTGCCGACAGCCCGGCCGCCGATGCCAAGCCAGACGCCGGCGGCGAGACGGTCAGCGAGGTCGCCGCAGAGGTGGCGATCGCCGATGCCGACGCCGCGGACGCCGGACCCGAATTGCCGTTGCCCGATGGCGCGGTCTGCCTCGGTGGCCAGGCCCAGTGTGCCGGCAACACCCCCGAGGTCTGCCAGGCCGGCAAGTGGGTGAGCCTGCCGGCGTGCGCGCCCGACCTGCAATGCCAAAAGGGCGTGTGCGGCTGCAAGGACCCGTGTCCGGCGCTGAACCTCGTGCAGTGCGTGGACGGCGTTGCGGCCACCAAGACCTGCCAGTTGACGAACTCGGGGTGCCTGTCGTGGAACCTGCCGGTCGCTTGCAAGCCCGGCGAGGTCTGCCAGTTGGGCCAATGCCAGCCGCCAGCCGCCTGCAACCCCGCGTGCCCGCCCGGCCAGGTGTGCCAGGGCAACGTGTGCATCGACGCCCCGTGCGCGCCCGCCTGTCCCGCCGGGCAGTCGTGCCAGAAAGGCGTGTGCGTCCCCAAGGGCGGCGGCACCCTGTCGTGCGCGCAAGTCGTCGCCTGCATCGGCAACTGCCCGGCCAGCGACCCAGGCTGCCCCGACGCGTGCAAGGCCAAAGGCAGCGAAGTGGCGTTGGGGGTGCTGGCCGGCTACCAGGGCTGCATCAAGGCGGTGTGCAAGCCGCTGGCCGACGCCGGAAAGCTCAACGAGACCCTGTTGTGCGTGTACACCAATTGTTTCGCAGAGCAGAAGGCCTGCACAGGCGCCGGCACCGCCACCTGCAAGCAATTGAGCGATTGTCTCGGCGGCTGCGGCGGATCGGCCACCTGCGCCAACACCTGCGGCAGCAGCGCCAGCCAGCAAGGTGGCCTGGATTACTACGGATTGCTCACCTGCATCGACAACCTGTGCGCGGGCCTGGCCGGCGACGCCCAGTTGCAGTGTGCACAGCAGGCGTGCAAGGCCAGTTGGGACAAGTGTTTCGCCGGGGCCGGGGCGCTGTACACCACCTGCCTGCAAATCGCCCAGTGCCAGGGCAAATGCGCAGGCGACATCACCTGCGCCAAAGCGTGCAAGGCGGCCGGCACCGCGGCGGCCCAGGCGGCGGTCGACGCCTTCATCGACTGCCGCGACGGCAAGTGTGGCAATTGGTGCGCCAACACCGGTTCGCCCAACTGCGCGGCGTGCATTGAGCAATACTGCGCGGCGGAGCTTGCGGCTTGTTCGTTTTGAAGCGCCAGCGTGCGCCTACCGCGCCTCGGCCCGGCAGCGGTTGCGCAGGTTGCTGTCCTTGATCGACTCGCAGGGCGACTTGTTGCCGCCGGCCACCGCCCGGCAGTAGTTGCGGGCGTCGCCGTCGCGGATCGACTCGCACGGGCCCTTGTCTTTGCGCGCCACGGCCCGGCAGTGGTTGCGCTTGTCGCTGTCCGAGATCGACTCGCACGATCCGGCACCGCTCTTGCCGCCCGCCACGCCGCGACACTGGTTGCGCTTGTCGCTGTCGCGGATCGATTCGCAGTG
>VGRO01000089.1 GCA_016875335.1 Deltaproteobacteria bacterium
AGCGGGGGGCGGCAAAACCGGGGGCAAAAAAGGTCCGCCGGGCGCTGCCGGGCACGGCGTGGAGGCGAAAAAAGGCGCCGGCACCGCCGCTCCGCGGCTGGCCGGCGCGGGGCGGTGGATTCTGGTGGAGTGCCCTACTGGACAACCGCGGCCCTTGCCCCGAAGATACGCGCGGTTCGTGTGCACCGGCGGGCTGCCTTCCAAGGGACCTGGACAAGCCGATGGAGGTCAGACGGAGTTGGGGCCAGGAAATGATTTACTCAATCATTTCTTGGGCCCGTTTGCTTGCTCCGTGGGTCGCCAGCTCGCGGACCAAAGGTCCGACTCGCGGCTCCGTCCTGATGTGAGAGTGATCGGCTTATTATTTTCCAGCCCCTAACGTTCAACGCTGTCGGCTGCAGCCAAGAGATCAGCTCCCTGTGGCTCGCGCGCATCGGTCCACACGCTTCTTCTCCCCTGCGAAGCGCTCAGCCCCCCTTCGCTACCCGCAACCCCGCGCCCGTGCTACGCTAGCCGCCCGCGGCGCCGCCCCGCGGTCAGAGTCAGCTATGCCACGCCACTTCAATACGGCCGGACCCAACGACGAGGCCAAGCACTACACGCTGCCGCCGCTGGGGCGCATTCCGGCCGACCTGAAGTCGCTGGTCGAGAACGACAACTACTTCGTGCTGCACGCCCCGCGGCAGACGGGCAAGACCACGTCGATGAAGGCCTTTGCCGATATGCTGCGCGCCGATGGCCGGTGGGCGGTCGTCTACGCAACGCTGGAAGAAGCCCGCAGTATCGCCGAAGTCGATCCGGCATTGCGCATCGCCGTCGATGCAATAGAGGCCGCGAGCCGGGCGCAACTGCCAGCAGGCGAAGAGGCGCCTCGCGCGGGCGACTACGAGGGCGCACCACGCCGCCTTGGCAGCTTTCTCTGCGACTGGTGCCGCCAACTGCGCCGCCCACTGGTGCTCATCCTCGACGAAATCGACTCGCTGGAAGGCGCGCCGCTCATGGCCGTGCTCAGCCAACTGCGCGCAGGCTACCTGTCCCGCGACCACACGCCGTTCCCGGCCAGCATCTGCCTGTTCGGCATGCGCAACATCCGCGACTACAAGGCTGCGTCAGGTGGTTCGCCCAACATCGGCACATCGTCGCCTTTCAACGTCAGTCGCGAGGCGGTGACGGTTGCGTTCTTCAGCCGCGAAGAAATCGCGGAGCTTTACGCCCAGCACACCGCCGAAACGGGCCAAAGCTTTTCGGACGCGGCCATCGACCGCGCGTGGCAGTTGACCCGCGGCCAGCCGTTCCTCGTCAACGCCCTGGCCGACTTCGTCGTTCGCAAGCAAAAGTGGACCGGCGCCATCGACGTGGCACAAATCGACGCGGCCAAGGAACTACTCATCCTCGCCCGCGTCACCCACATCGACAGCCTGATGGCGCGGCTGCGCGAGGACCGGGTGCGGCGGGTGCTGGAGCCTATGCTCGCGGGCACGCATCGGGTCGGCGCGGTGGACGAGGCCGACGTCGAATACTGCAAGGATCTCGGCCTTGTTGTCGAAGTGCGCGGCGAGTTGGACATCGCCAACGACATGTACCGCGAAGTGATTCCCAGGCAGCTGGCCGGCGCATGGCAGCGCAACATGGAGGCCAACTTTGCCGATTGGCAGCGCCCAGATGGCACCATCGACCTGCCCGTGCTGATGGTCCAGTTCGCCGATTTCTGGCGGCGCAACGGCGAGTGGATGGTGCGCGAGGCCCACTGGCCCGAAGCGGCGCATCAAATCGTATTCATGGCGTTCCTTCAGAAAATCGTCAACGGTGGCGGCATGATAGCGCGCGAGTTCGGCGTTGGGCGCGGCCGCCTGGATTTGCTCGTGCAGTGGCAGGCCGGCGCCGTCGTCCAGCAGTTGGCCCTGGAGGTCAAGGTGTGGCGCGACGGCCAAAGCGACCCGCTTGGCGCGGGGTTGCAGCAACTGGACGGCTACCTTGGGCGGCTGGGGCTGGACGAGGGCACGCTGGTGATTTTCGACGCGCGGCGGCGCGAGGTGCCGTGGGAGCAGCGAGGCGAGGTGTCGGCGGCGGTGACGAAAGGCGGGCGCAAGGTGGAGGTTTGGCGGTTGTAAGGGCCCGGAAATGATTTACTCAATCATTTCTTGGGCCCGTTTGCTTGCTCAGTGGGTCGCCAGCTCGCGGACCAAAGGTCCGACTCGCGGCTCCGCCCTGATGTGAGAGTGATCGACTTATTATTTTCCAGTCCCTAAGGCGTGGTGGTTGGCTCAGGCGGTGCCGCGGTTTTGGGAACCCCGACGGGCTTTGGCGCGCAGCCTGGGCCAAGGCCCTTGCAGCCGCAGCGCAAGGCCGACGGCGATCGGTGTCGGCATGCGCCCTTGAAGCATTGACACCGTCAAGCGACCAGCGCAGCATCGCCAAACGCGACCCCGCCTTTGCGTGCGCGGCGCGGCCGGCGAAGCGACGGGCATCTCGCCTGGGGCTGGCGAATCCTGGGGTGCGGTCGCCCCCCACCGCCTGCGGCCCATTTTCGCGCGGCAAAGCCGTGCACCCCATGCTGGCCAAAAGCTGTGCGAACCGACCGAAAAACAAGATCATGTTCCGCCTGTCGTCGCGAGTCGGCGGCCTCGGACGCGAGGTTGGCCACCCACGACAAAGCACGAATCGGACCGAGCTGCGGGTGAACCCGAACTTGTGTCAGAAAGTAGGGCTGCGCGTCGCCATTTGGCTGGTCGCCCTGACCGTGGCGTCGTCCGCTTTCGCCGTATCGCCAGCCACGACGCGGACCCTTCGCAACCTCGACTCGGTGTTCAAGGCGCTCAGGCTCGAAGAAGTGACCAAGGGCACGGCATCGGTCACCGTCGACGAGTTGGACTACGCCATCAGGCGCGGCAATGAACTGCAGACGCTGGACGAGGCCGACAAGGGCGACCCGGCCGTGCAAGCGATGCGGCAGCGTTTGGCCGACATCGCGGCCTTTCGCGAGCGGTTGGTCCAAGCCCGCAGCGCGGCCAAGGCGGCCAACGACGCCCAGCGGGAGCGCATGCAAGCCTTTGCCGAAGAGTCCAAACCGTTCGCCAGAGGCCTGTCGCTGTTTCCAGAGGCGTCCGGTTCGCGCCTTGAAGCCGTCAACGTGACGGCAGAGGGGCTGCAAGAGGGCATGAGAGAGCTCGCCGCGCTCGACGCACTGTGCAAGGCGAAATACGCGGACCTCAAGCTCAAGCCCTGCGACGCGGCGGCTCGGCGCCAGGCGCTGGCGGCAGCGATGGTCGAGGCGAAAGTGGCGAACGACTGCAAGCAGTGGGTCGATACCATGGTCGCCACCAAGTCCGGGCTGGCGAGCAAGCACGGGTTCCTGTCGCCGACGGGGTCCATCGGCCGCGACCTGCTGTATGACCGCGAGAAGGGCAAAGCGACCCTGCTTGCCGCGCACAAGCCGCTGCTGGCTGCCGCTGGCCTCGCAGTCCCGGCCGAATTGTTCGCGCCGCTCGACAAGGCCATCGACGAACTTTGGGCCGAGGTGGACCGGTTGGCGCCAGGCTTGCAGTTTCCGGCCAAGGTCCACAGCGACAGGGCCCTGGAGCAGGGTGCGAAGTCCGAACTCGCCGCCGTCGCCAGCGGGGCCAAGGTCGTCAAGACCGGCATGCTCTACGCCGATTGGGCTGTCGCCAAGAACGCCCTCGACATTCCGACTGAGAAGTACCGGACCGGCGGCATCTTGTACAAAAGCGCGGAGTCCAAATGGTGCCAGTACCGCGAATTCACGGCACACCTGGCGTATGAGGGCGGCGGAAAGTACGCGGGCAAGCCGACCTGGCGGTTTGGGCCGCCGCGGTATCAAGGGTGTCCTTGACAGCTACGGCGTCCGCGTTCGTGCACCTTGCCCGGCGGGTTTCGAGCGCGCGTCGATGTCGAGCGCCTTGAGGATGTTGAACGACTGGGAGCAACTGCACTGCGCCAAGGACTGTAAGTCGTTGTTCGGCGGACTGTGCGGCAACCTGCAGTGCGATGACCCGCTGCACGAAGCCGCATTCTGCCCCGGCGACTGTCCGCCGCTGCCCCCCTTGTGCCCGACCGGCGCTGATCGCGTAATGGCCCGGCCGATGCGGGTCTTCGCGAACGAGTGGGTGGTGCTGCAGACCGGCGTGTACCACCTGCCCACCAACAAGGACGCGGCGCCCAACATGCCGCCGTTCCTGGTCGGCGCCTGGGACGCCAAGCAGCAGACCTTCTACATTGTCGATGGCAATTGGCTCAAGCGCCGCGGGTCGGCCGATCCGTGCGCCGATCCACAGACCGTTGAATCGGCCGCCTGCATCCCGCTGCCTCCGCAGTTGACGTCGAAGGCGCCCGTCGATGGCATCTCGGACGTGGAAGTGGGCGCCGATGGCTTCGTATACCTCGCCGCGCGTCGCGACGGCCTGGTGTTGCGGCGGCCGATAGCGGCAGCGCAAGCACCGTGGGAGGTGGTCATCACCGGGCTGTGGGGTCCCGCGGACCTGTGGTTGCAGGGCGGCACGGCGGCCGGAGATCCGACCCGCGTGTTCGTGCACGACGGCGACATCTGGGTGGGCGTGCTCGGCGGGTCGTTGCCGCTGCGCCGCGCCTACCCGTAGCTGTTCTGGGACGGCTGTCTGCGCGAAATCTGCCGCGCAATCCTGCGCCGCTCATGGCGGCAGTCAGGGCCAGGATCGCCGGGCTCGGACGTGCCGCGCTGGCTGGTGTGGGTGCTGCCGCTGCCGGTGCCGCTGCTGCATTTCGCGGTGGCCGAGGCCTGGCGGGGGCTGAGTCGGCGGCGGGGACTGGAGGGCGTGTAGCTGCCGCCATTCGCTCGTCGGCACCGACGGCCGAGTTCGAGTCGACGTCTGCAACACCTTCAACTCGACCTGCGTACACGTGACGCTGGCCGGTTGCACGCCGTAGCCGGCTTCTGGAGTGCCCTACTGGACAACCGCGGCCCTTGCCCCGAAGATACGCGCGGTTCGTGTGCGCCGCCGGGCTGCCTTCCAAGGGACCTGGAGAAGCCGATGGAGGTCAAACGGAGTTGGTGGCGACGCAACGTCGCCCGCTCGCCTTCGACGCGGGGCATGCTGCTCCACAATGCGACAACGACGCTGGCGGTGCTGGCGGTGCAGGCGTGGCTGGCGCCGCTGGCTTGGCGCGCCGCGCTGTTGGCCTTTGCCGTGGGCGCGTGCAGTTGGGTGCTGGTGGAGTACCTGGTGCACCGCTGGGTTTTTCACGGTCTGGCACCGAAGGCGCACGCCAAACACCACCAGGCGCCGGGCGATCCGCTCTACCTGCACGGCCCCACGCACGTGGTACTGGGGACGTGGCTTTCTGCTTTGGCGGTGTACCCGGCTATCGCAGGTGTGGGGCCCGGCCTGGTGGCGGTGGCGGGCCTGAACGTGACGTACGCGCTGTTCGAGCTGATCCACGCCGTGGCCCACTACCCCAGTTGCCCGCACGGGTTGCGCCTGGCGCGCCAGTGGCACTTGCTGCACCACCACGCCGATCCCGCCACCGGCCACGGCTTCGTCTCGCCGGTGTTCGATGCAGTGCTGGGAACCTGGCCACCGGGCTCGGACGTGCCGCGCTGGCTGGTGTGGGTGCTGCCGCTGCCGGTGCCGCTGCTGCATTTCGCGGTGGCCGAGGCCTGGCGGGGGCTGAGTCGGCGGCGGGGACTGGAGGGCGTGTAGCTGTCGCCATTCGCTCGTCGGCACCGACGGCCGAGTTCGACGCGATGGTTGGCGGCGCCCGCGCAGCGCGCCGGCCCGGCGACTACTTGCAACTCTCCTGAATCACGAGCAAATCGAAGCTGGCGCCGCCGCCCGTGTACGCGCACACCGGGTAGAGGATGCCCGGTTTGGGCACGATGCCGCAGTTGATCTTCTTGGGCACGACACCAAGGTTGATGACCCCGAACTCGTTGTCAAAGGTCGACCCCGGCTGCGATGCCATCGTCACCACGCCCGAGGCCGCGAAGTCTGGCAGCCCGCCAGCGAATTCGGCGGCCTCCTTGAGCTTGTCCACGGCCTCCTTGATGACCTTGGCCGCTTCCCACGCGCTTTTGCTTTTCAGGTCCTTGAGCGAGGGGATGCCGCCGACCGCCAGCTTGATGGCGTCGACGATGGTCTTGGCGACGAGCGGCGTGATGAAAAGGACGGAACATTCGCCGGGGTTGTTGCCAAAGTTGCTGGCGGCGATTTTCAGCGACATCCCCGGCACCGCGCCCTGGCCCAGGGCCGAAATGGCGATGATGCTCGGGCCGCCGGCCGCAGGCGGAAACTGCGTGTCCAACACGCCCTTGATGGTCATGGTGACGACCATCTCGCCGATGACCCAGCCCAAATCCTTGAGGATGCCTGTATAGCTCGGCACCGCGGACAGCGCGTATTGCACGCCCAGCGACACTGCCACGCCGACCAGCGAAAAACAGCCCGGGCATGGCGGCAGGGGCGGCGCCGCCGGCTGGGCGTGCAGCACCTTGGACAAGAACAGGGCGTGGGCTTGGGCGGCCTTGGGCAAGTGCACGCCGAGCAGCTCATCGAGCGCGCCGAGTTGCTCGCGGACCGCGAGCGCGGAGGGCTTGAGTGCCGCCAACGCCTGGTGTTGCGCTGCCAAAACAGCCAATGCGGCGTCAATCTTGACCTTGTCCACTTCGGTTGCCGTCTTGGGATCGACCGCCTTGACCGCCGCATGCACGGCCTGCAACGCCGCCGACAGCTTGGCCACCCCGGCCGCGAACGCCGCGTCGTCGGGCGCCGCCGCCTCGCCCTTGGCCTTGAGCGCCGCCTCGGTCGGCAGGCCCTTGGGCAGCGGCAGCAGCACCTTGGTGCCGGTTCCCAGGCCCGCGGTCATCGTCAGTGCGACCTTGTGGAAATCTGCCAGGGCCTTTTCTTGCACGACCACGTTGGCGGCACTGTCGAGTACGACCTTGACCAGGGCCGGCGCCTTGCCAAGGCCCGTCGCCAGACGCGACAGCCCCGGGTCGAGGCCGGCGCTGGCAACGGTGAATGGGGCCGTGCCATAGCCCAACTTGGCCGACGTGCAGATCGCGGCGTAGGCGCCAGGCTGTGCGAACGTCCAAGCGCCCTCTTTGGCGGTGGCCGCGCCCCCGGAAAAGGTGACGACGAAGTCGCCCGGGTCCCCCGCCGCTGTCCCGTCATCGCCGAGGGCCTGGCACTGCACCGTCAGCTTTCCGCCGAACGCCGTCGTTTCGACGAGCCCCGCGCTGACCACGACCTTGACCTTGGGGCTCGGTGCGGCCGCGTCCGGTTGCCCGCCGACGTCGGCGGCGAGGGTATCGGGTGCAGGCGCTGTCTCTGCTGCGGTGTCCGCCGGGGCGACGGCGCCGTCGCCAGCCAACCCCTCTGCGCCGACCGCGTCCGCCTGTGCGTCGGGACCGGTCATGTTGGCATCCTGTGCGTCGGCGGCGGTCTCCGGCACGGCAGCGTCGGGGTGGGCGGTCGCTGTGTCGGTCGGCGCGTCGCCACTGGCCCGTTGCACCGTCTCCGCGGGAGTCGCGGCCCCGCTGACCTCGCCGTCGCCGGTCGGACCCACCGCGGCATCGCCCGCCGCCACATCGCCCGATGCCGACGCGGCCGAATTCGCGGCCGGCGGCGCGGGCGCGGTGCAAGCAGCGACCCACAGGGCCAGCAGGTGGGCGTAATGGGTTCTCATGGCGGCCTCGAGCGCGGGTCGGCGCGCTCGGCAGTCTACGGCGGCGCGTCCTACCGGGCAAAATCGCCGCAAGGCACGACGACGGCCGGGAACGGCGCTTCCCGACCCAGCGCCGGCACGAAGTCCTTTGGCGCGCGGCCCTCCGGTTGGGCGGATGGATCGCAGGGGCAAGGACCCAACCGGAGTCGCCGCTTGGCACGTTCTGCGCCGCGATTCGCCCGGCGCTGGTGGCCGTCAGCTCGCAATTGCCCGTATTCTTGGCAGAAGATCACCGCCCCGCGCGTCGTCGCCGGAAAGCAGCGCCGCGCACAACCGGCGCGGGTCGAGGGTGCCTTCGCCCGAGCGCCTGATCCAACGCTCCTGCAAGGCCTCCAAGGCGCCGCGCAGTTCTTGGTGGGGCGGGCGCAGGGTGCCGCGACGGCCGTGGGCACCGTCAGCCGCGGACCCGGCACAGGCAGTACACGAACGCTTGCTCGCTGCCCCACGGCGTGTGGTGCACCTCTTGGGTCGCATCCACCCGTTCGAAGCCCCCGCCAAACTCGCGATGCAGGCTGTCGGCGTCGTAGCGCACCACCTCCAGGCCCGAGCACCGCGTGGGTCCGCCCGCGGCAAAGGTCGCCACCAGCACATGGCCGCCGACCTTGACCGAACGGTGCACCGCCGCGACGTAGGCTGCGCGCTGATCCAGGTCGCGCAGGAAGTGGAACACGGCGCGGTCGTGCCAGAAATCAAAGGTGTCGGCCGGCAGGTCGGCCTTGCAGATGTCGGCGACCTGCCACCGCACCCTGGCCGAACGTTCGCCCAGCCGCGCCTTGGCCACGTCCAGGGCGGTGGCCGCGAGGTCGACCACGTGCACGTTGCGAAAGCCGAGGTCGAGCCAGTCGTCCACCAGAGTCGATGCGCCGCCACCGACGTCGATGAGGTGGGCCTCGGCGGGCAAGGCGAGCGCCTGCATCCGGCGCAGCGACTCGTCCAGATGCGGCCGGTACCAACTGACGTGGTCCGCGCCCTTGGTGGCGTAGATCGTGTTCCAGTGGTCGGTCGCGGCGTTGGCCGGGTGGGTGGCTTGGGCCGGGTTTGTCGCTGGGGTGGTGGTCATGGCAGTCCTGTGGAACGCGCCTCAAGCCTACGGCGCTTGGATCGCTGCTTCAAGTGCGGCAGGGGTGCGCAGGTGTCCAACGCACACGCCGGACCGGGCGATCGGTGAGATCAAGGGGCCACCTGGCGAATCAACATGGTCTTGAGCGCTCTTGGAAGCTGGGCAACCAGCTAGGAGCCTGTCGGCGAAACGCCAGAATCGGCAGATTCTGGCCGACAGGCTCCTAGGCAGGCCGCGGCTGCGGCCTGCCAGCGACCGAAACTGCCTGAATTTACTTTAGGCAGTTCTTGGTCGCTGCCCCGATCGCAACCAGCACGGAGCCAGTCGGACGATAGTCCGACAGGCTCCTAGAAATCGAAAAGGACGTCGTCGGCCGTGCTGGTGGGCGTGCCCGCCGTGTCCAAGATGGTCACGCCGTCCTTGCCGGGCGGCGAGGCCACGCACCCCGCTTGGCTGCGCTTCATGTTCAAACCAATGAATCCATTGAATATCATCCCGAGATTGTGGTTGAACGTCGCAAAGGCCACCCGCGTCGGCCCGAGCGGGACGATGGCGGCGACGTCGGCGTCTTTCAAGCCGCTTGCGGTGGTCCACGTCGTCAGGCTGTCACCCGCGCCGTCAAACGGCAACGCGCCAAAATCCAGGCGAATCAGTGCGCCGCCGTCCTGCTCGCAATGGTCGAACGCGCCGAGCCACAGGGAATTCGGCCCGACGGGCGCGATCGCCAGCACGTCGCCGTCCACCAGACCGTCCGGTCCTTCTTTCCAGCGCAAGCTCTTGCCAGGTCCGACTGCGAGGCCGTTGGCGGAGATCGTCGCGCCGAGCAGACCCGCGTTGGTGCCGATCCACAGCCATGGGTCCTGCACGTAGAGGCTGATCACGTCCAGATCGGGGATGACGCCGGGTTGCATGCCCAACTGCGCCGCAGTGAACCACGTTTTCTGCCAAGGGTCCGCTGCGGAGGATCGGTGCAGGCGCAGCAAGACGCCCGGCGGCGGTTCGCCCGCGACGGCCGGGTCGAGCGCAACAAAACCGACCCACACCGTGTCGGTGCCGCTGCGCGCCAGCGCAAACGCCGAGCCTGGCACGACTTCGGTCCACTGCGGAAACTCCGCGCCCTCAGGCAAGACGACGTGCCACAGGTGCGTCGGCGTGCCCACCCAGGTCGCCTGCGGGCCATCGGGCAAGATCGACAGCACGGTGTTCCGCGCGAGCACTGGCGAGTATTTTTCAAGCAGATCCGTGCTATTGGATGGGACAGGCGGCGGAGCAGCCCACCACCGCCAAGCGGCCGCGGTCTGGTCGAAAGGGTCGGCGCCGGGCTTGAAATGGGCAAGGCCACCTGCGGCGCTGCCAATGAAAAGGCCGCCCGCCCCATCGGCGACGATGCGGTTGACCGTCGAGGTCGGCGGCCCGCTGGCCTTGGAGGATTTCGGCCACGAACTCGCATTGGCCAATTTGACCACAGCACCGGTCCAGGCCCATTCCCCGGAGTAGCGCACATGCTCGACGCCTTGCGGGCCTTGCCGCAGGCCCAGAAGCCCCGTCGTGAGCGTGCCGGCCCACAGGACTTCGCCGCTGGTCACGGCCAGGCTGATGGCGTTGACGGCGACCGTCACCGCAGGCACGTTGCTGGCGAAGGGGCGGTCAGGCTCGTACTTGGCGCGAAAGATCCCGGACACCTGCGCCGCAGGCAAAAGTGCTTTGGGGTCTGGCAGGTTGAACGTCACGTACAGGCTGTGACCGGCCTTTTCGCCCGTGCCCGTGCACAGCGACCGGCCCCCCGGCTGCTGCGGGTCGGGGTCCAGGGTGCCGATGACCGTGCCGTCCTTCTTGTGCAGCACCATCGACACCAGAACCCAGCCCTTGCTGCAATCGGCGACGAACAGCTTGACCTCGACGGTCGCTGGCACATACCCCTCCAGGCTGGTCTGGGCCAACGGTCCGCCTAAGAAGTCCGCTCCTTGGAACACGCGCACGTGCGAAACATAGGGATTGGGATCGACCGGCTTGGCCGCGCTGGACGCGTCGGCAGCGGCCTGGCCGATGTCGGCGCGGCCTGCGTTGATGACAGGACCGGAGGCCTGTGGCGAGCCCGGTCCGCCCGCCGGGCTCGATGCGGTCCTGCGCTTCGCCAACCAACAGAACGACAGCACCGACCAGGGGTTGCAGGTGCCGGCGCCGCCGACGTTGGTCGAGGTGGCGGTGCCGTAGTCGGCGCGAACCGACCGGTGCGCTCGCCGCGGTGTGCGGATCACCCGCACGCACCCGCGCGACCAACCCGAAACGACACGCCGACCGTCCGGCGCACAGGTGCGGCAGGGATTGCCGCCAGATCAATCGGGTACGACCCCTTCGTACACCGGATTGGTCGTCGCCCACGGCTGCTGGGCGACCGCGGGGTTCGTCCCCTTGCCCTTGGGCCGGTGCACCGCCACCCACCACCCGCTGGTCTTGGGTTTGGCCGGCACCTCGACGACGGCCAACCGGCGCCCGTCGACGACAGCCGTGCTGGTCACCTCGGCTTTGTGCACCAGCGCGCCGTCGCGGTAGATTTCCAGTGTGCCGAGCGGCATCCACGCTGGCGCCTGCAACCGCGCGCGCACCGTCATGTCGGTCTTGGCGGTGATGAGCGCCTCACCGATGCCGGCCTTGGCCCCGCCCGCGTCGAGTTCAATTTCCAGCAGCGGCCCGGCGCTTGCCACGGCCTTGCCGCGCCGCAGCGCCTCGTCGGCCTGGGCCGCGGTGAATTTTCCTTGCTCGTCAAGGCCCTTTCCGGCGGCATCGCGGCCGACCCAGATCCAGGTGCGCACGCCACCTGCCCCTGAACTCAAGCTGTGGGTGTCACTGTTGGCGGTGGCGGTCACCGACAGACCGCGCGCCAGCAGGGCGAACCAGTCGGCCAGCACCTGTTCGGTGTCTTGCATGCGTTTGCCATTGAGCAGTTCCATGGCGTCGAAGGCCAAGAGCGCCACGTCTGTCTGCGGGCCGAGGTCGATGCCTTCGAAATAGGACTGGCTGCCGCGCGGGTGGTTGACCTGGACGACCCGTTTGGCGTCGCCGCCGCGCAAGAGCGTCTGCAAGGCCTTGGGCTCCTTTCCGAACCACGCCGGAGCCCCGTTGCCCGGCTGATCGGGCTGGACCGCCAACGGCCAGATGTTGTGGTGGCCGAGCGCGACCGTGCTGACCTCGACGCCGCTGGCCACCGTCAAGCGTCCCTGCAGTCCCGCTTCTTGCACGAACGGCGCGTAGTCGGTCACGAAGTCGTGGTCGGTGGCCACCGCGTATTCGATGCCCGCCGCGGCGGCGTCGACGAGACGCTGGCGGTTGGGCACCGAACTGTCCACGCTGTGTTCGGCATGGATGTGGAAATCGCCGGCGATCCACCCTTCGGTGTGCAGCACGCGCTGCAACGTCGCCGCCAGTTTCGCGGTCTGTCCGGCCACCACCGCGACCTCCGCCTCGTGGACTGCGAACTCTGGACCGTGGTGCACCCACGCCTTCCAAGTGCCAGGGGGCAACTCGAAGGAAGCCTCACCGTCGGCGTCGACGAACGTGCGGCCGCCGACCTTGGCGATCGCGCCTTGGGGCTGGGCGATGAGTTGGAACGGCAGGCCAGCGCCACCGGTATCTTTGACCTGCACCTGCAAGATCGCGGCGGCAGGCGCCTGCAAGTCCAGGGTTGCCTCGGCGCCCGCCGCGACCGAAAAGGCTGTGCCCGCTGCGTCTTGGGTCTGACCGCCGCCGCCGCCCTGGCCGTTGCCGTTGCCGATCCAGATCGCGCGAGCCGCCACCGCGGTCACCGGCACGCGGCATTGATAGGCGCCGGTCGGGGCGGGCCGGCACCGGGTGAGCGGCGCGGCCTTGGGGCCGAGGAGTTCGACCTCGACGCCGGGGCGCATGCCGGCCACGGTGCCCTTGAGCTTGCCAAAAGACAAGCCGGCCGCCTCGCCCGCGGTCGCCATCGCGGCGGCCAGGTCGGGGCCACCGTCGCCGCCCACCACCAGGAAGCGCCGGAACGCCTTGCCCTCCGCCGGCACCTTGGTGTCGGTCTGCACGAAGGCCAGGATGGACCCCGCGTCGAAGCTGGACACCCCGCCTGCAAAACCCGCGGCGCAGGGCACCGCCAGCGGGTCGCGATCGACCGGCGCCATGCCGACCGTGTGCAACTGTGCGGGTGGCGGCAGGTCGTTGTGGCCGTCGCCTTTGCCGGGGCGGTACAGTTCGAGGCTGCCGCTCCACAGGCCGATGTCGGCCACCAGGATGGTCTCGGCTTGCTTGGACGTCGGCACCACCGTCGTGCGGATCTCGAGCCGCGTGCTGTCGGGCCGCAGCAAGTATTCGTGTTGCACGGTGGCGGCCGGTGGATCCAGCGGCAACGCGGCGGCCACCACCGGAAAGGGCGCGAGCTTGCCGCGCACCCGCACGATCGCCACAGGCCCCTCGGCGTCGGCGCCGCTGCCGTCGTGGGTCACCTCGACATGGTCGGGCGAGAGCAGAAAGAACCCGGCCCCTGCAATCCATTCGTGCAGCGCGTCCACCCCGATTTGGACGCCTTTGCTGTCCAGGGCGACGGCGTCCACCACGTTGCCGCCGAGCAAGCCCGCCATGGCGTGGCCATGCGGGCCGGTGCGCACCACGAAGCGCGCCCGGGCGTTCTCCAGCACCAGATCGCCCGCGCGCGCCGCCGCCATGCGCCCCTGCGGCAAATCATCGGCGCACGCCAGCGGCCGGGCCCGCACAGCGCCGGCAGCCACCGGGCCGGGGGCGCACCCCTGCTGGCCGTCTGGTTTCGCAGCGACGTCCGCAGCGGGCGCGGCGTCGGCCACCGCGGGTGCGTCCACGGCAGCGTCGGACGGAGCCGCCGTCTTGGCGCACGCGGTCAAGGCAAAGGCAACGACGGCGCACGTGACATGCACCCGTCCGAGGCGGGCTTGGGGAGGGGACGGGGCGGACTCCGGGCGGTCGCGGCACCGCCGGGCGCAGGGTAGCCGCTGTGACGCGGCGAGGCGAAACGTCAGCGCGGCAGGCGAACGGCAAAAGGATTGGGAAATCATAATTCGGTCACTCCCGAATCGAGATGGAGGCGCGAGCCGGACCTTCGGTCCGCGAGCTGGCGACGCACCGAGCAATCAAACGGGCCCAAGCAGTGATGGCGTACATCGTTTCCGGACCCCAAGAGGGTGTAGCCAAACCTCGTCTGTTGCGAGGTCGAAGAGCATGCCGGCAGATCGCGAGCGCGCCCGCAGCGACCGACCGAGGCGCACTCGCAGTAGGCCGACCGAGCCAGTAGCACACTGATTCGGACAGGGGAGGACGTAAGCCGCGAGATGCCCAGGATCTTCGGCCGTAGCGGGACGGGGCTTTGGCTACACCCTCCAAGAGGGTGTATTCAAAGGAACACCGACTGCGGCTCAGGATGCATCCCGGCACGCATCTTTGCTCCTTGCTCCCTCCCTGCGGCGTGCCCGAAGCACGCCTCAGTCGGTCGCCGCGTCGCGCCTCGCCTTCCGGGCGCCTCCTGACCCTCGTATCCGGCATATTTGGAATACACCCTCTAGAGCGAATTGAGCCAGACCAGGAGCGTCTTGCGGTCGCCCTCGGCCAGCGCCGCATAGCGCTCGACCACCTTGGCCGCTTCACCGCCGTGCATGCGGATGGCGGCATCGAGGTCGCCGGCTCGGTCGTCGTGGAAGTAGCGATCGCGCCAGCGCAGTCCCCAAAGCGGGGCGGTGCGCCAATGGCTCGGACCGGCACGAAAATCGGGGATGCGGTTGTCAAACGCCGCACCGAGGTCGTGCACGCAGAAATCGCTGTAGGCCTGCACGCCGGGGGCGGTCGCCGGCCGATGGCAGTGCGCGCAGCCAAGATCCGCGAACTGCGCTTCGGCAGCCGGATGGGCGGCGCCGGGCGGTGGCGGAGCCAGCGCGCGCACGTAGTCGGCGATGCGCTCGACGGTACGGGTCGGCACCTCGGGGTCGGCCACGGCGTCACCGTCGGTAAAATGTCGCGGGTCGCGTTCGAGCGGATTGGTCAGGCCCATTTCGAGGGTGAGTGCGTTGGCGATGAAATCCTGCAAGGTCACCGTGTGCGCCTTGAAGCCAAAGCGGCCGACGCGCTGACGGCCGGGGTTGACGTTGGCAATGCCGGCGATGCCCAGTTCGGGCGCCTGGCCGCAATGGTCGGCAATGGCCGCGTCGTCCAATGCCTCGACGAGCCCGAGGCCGTACAGAGGCGGCGGCTTGTGCAGGCTGGTCGGCGCACCCGGCCGCGGCACGAGCGGCGCATGGCCTGGCAGGTGCCGCAGCGGCAGGCCATCGACATCGCCGTCCACCCGCGTCAAGCGCGCGCTGTGTGCGGCATCGCCATGGCCGCCCGAAGCCGGCTTGTCGTGGCAGGAGCCGCAACTCTCGAAGTTGAAGTGTGGCCCCAGCCCCTCTTGTGGCGTATAGGCCTTGTGGAAGAGCGCCTTGCCTTCCTGCGCCCGGGCCAGCTCCGCCGCCGGAAGATCGGCGCGCAGATCGCCGGCGGCGCGCGCAGGGGCTTGGACCGGACCACGGCACGCCACCGCCACCGCGAACGTCAGCCAGACCATAGAGTTCAGGGACACGAGGGGCCTCCGGGCAAGCGGCGGCCAGTATTGCGGATGGACGCTCAGGCGGCAACTGTTTGCCTCACGGTGGATCCCGGTGCAAGGGCCGGGGTCGGCCGCCCGCCGCGGGCGCGCTGGGCGGCAGGCACGGCGGCAAAGGCAGGCGCGCCCGGCGTTGCCACCGTGTGAGGAGCCACACAGCGATGCCTGCAGGGGTTCCCCCGCGCCCGGAAAACCCCTACACTGTGCGGCCCCGATCGCGCCGCGCGGTCGTTTTCCGCCACAGCCCCGCACCCTCTGACTGCCATGCAGCCCACCTTGCCCGTGCACAACCGCAGCGACGATACGGTGCTGACGCCGACGTTCGTGCCAGGACCCAGCGATGCGCGATGGATGCCGCCCGCGCTCGACGCCGCCCTGCAGGTGCGCCTGCACGACCTGATGGTCAAGGCGCGCGCCACCGAGGAGATGCTCATCCGCATGATGCGGACGGGGCACGGCTACTTCTGGATCGGCGGACCCGGCGAAGAGGCCTACGGCGCGGCGCTCGGCCTGTTGGTGCACAAGGGGCACGGGCCTGCCTACGACTACCTGCACCTGCACTACCGGTCGTCGGCCGTGGTGCTGGCCATGGGGTCCGAACCCATCGATCTGCTGCGACAGATGCGCAGCACCGTGACCGACCCGTACAGCAAGGGCCGCAATTTCGTCAACCATTTCGCGATCAAGCCCTGGAACGTGGTGCCGGTCACGCCGACCATCGAGACGCAATACCTGATGGCGCCGGGGACGGCGCTGATGCAGCGGCGCCACGGCGGCATCGGCTGCAGCATCGTCACCGGTGGCGACGCTGGTTCGGCCGAGGGCGATTTCTATAGCGCCATGAACTGGTCGACGCGACCGGGCAGTGAATTGCCCGTGCTGATGCTGGTCGCCCAGAACGGCTACGGCATCTCGACCGAGGCGAGCACGGTGCAAAATACGCCCCATCTGCACCAACGCGCCGACGGTTTTCGCATCCGGAACGCCCGCGTCGACGGCAACGACCCGATCGCCAGTTGGCATGCGCTGGTCGAGGCGATGGACTACGTGCGGCACGAGCGCAAGCCGTTCGTCTTGCAGGTCAACTGCAGCCGGCTTTACGGCCACAGCTCCAGCTCGGGTGCCAATCGCCACGACGAGCCGGACTGCGTGCAGTTGTACGAAAAGCGCCTGGTCGACGACGGGCTCGCAACGCAGACCGAACTCAAGCTGGTGTGGGACAAGTGGAATTCGCTGCTGTCCGACGCGCTCAAGGTCGTGGTCGCCGAGCCCATGCCCGGCAAGGAACACGTGCTCCAGCACGTCTGGTACCGCGGCCCTGCCGGCAACTGAGTCGCCCCCGGCTCGCCCAGCGGACTGCTTCGTTCCGGCGCTCATGGATCGGCGCCTTCTGCACGCCTTCCCCCTTTTCCAGTCCCAGAGCACAGCCCATGGCCACCCTCGCGCAAGCAATTCGCCTCGCCCTGCACTACGGCGAGACCCACCTGGGCGTCACCGATGTGTTCGGCCAGGACGTCGGGCCGCCTTTGGGCGGCGTGTTCACCTGCAGCCAGGGCCTCAAGACCGCGTGGAACACGCCGCTCGACGAACGGGGCATCGTGGGCACGGCGCTCGGCATCGCCTACGCGGGCGGCAAGCCGGTGGCGGAGATCCAGTTCTGCGACTACATCTACAATTGCATCGACTTGCTCAAGCTGTGCGGCAACGCGCACTGGTCGTCGGCCGGTGAGTACCACGTGCCGCTGGTGCTGATGACGCCGGTGGGCGCCGGCATCCACGGCTCGATGTACCACTCGCACAGCTTTGAGAGCATCGCCAGCCACATCCAGGGCTGGACCATCGTGATGCCCAGCAACGCCAAGGACGCCTATGGCCTGTTGCTGTCGGCCATCGCCGATCCCAACCCCGTGCTGTTCATGGCGCCCAAGGGCTTGATGCGCGCCAAAGGCGACGAACTCATCCCCGGCGAACCGGCCGACGAGCGGCAACTGCACCAGATGATCGACGCCCCGGTCGGCGATCGCAGCCACTGGCAGCCCGATTGGCCGCCGGTCGAGGACTACCGCGTGCCGTTTGGCCAGGCGCGCACCGTGCGCGCGGGCCGCGACCTGACGGTGGTCAGCTACGGCCGACAACTGGTGCAGTGCGCGGCGGTGGCACTGGACCTTGCGGCCGACGGCATCGACGCCGAAGTGCTGGACCTGCGCACCATCTACCCGTGGGACGAGGCGGCAGTATTCGCCTCAGTGCGCAAGACCGGCCGGCTGTTGGTGGTCAACGAGGATACCGAGATCACCAACTTCGGCGAGCATGTCCTGCGCCGCGTGACCGACGCGTGTTTCTACGACCTGTTGGCGCCGCCGCAGTTGCTCGCCGGCCTGGACGTGCCCGGCGTCGGCTTGGCCTGGGGCTACGAGAAGCACAGCGTGCCGCAGCCCGACACGATCGCGGCAGCCATGCGCGCGCTGGCGGCGCTGCGGGCCTGACCGCGCGGCAGATCGGCTACCGCGCCTTCTTGTTCTTGCCACCCAAGCTACCCTGCAGACTGCGGCGCTGGCTTTCGGCGTCCAGCCGGTAGGTCTCGTCGGAGGGTGCGCGCTCGAGATAGGTGTCGATCGCCCGCAGGGCTTGGGCAATCTGGTCGCGCTCCTTGTGGATGAGCGCGATGTGGTACCAAGCCTCGACCAAGCGCTTGTCGCCGGAATCGGCCGCCTGTTGCAGGTACGGCAATGCGTCGCTGCTCTGGCGGCGGTTGAGCAGCGACAGGCCAAGGTACAGGGCCGCGCGTGCGTCGCCGGACCGGCGGGCCATCACATCGCGCAGGACCGGGGTCGCCTGACCGCTGCCGAGAAAGTAGAGCGCCCGGCCGAGTTCGGACTTGCTCTCCATGTCGTCAGGTGTCTTGTCGAGCACGACCTTGAGGTGGCGGGCCGCCTTGCCGTAGTCGTGGGTGTCGAGGAAGGCGCGGGCCAACTGCCGGTGCACATCGGACAGGTACTGGACCGGGTGCCCTGCTGCGGCCAGGCCCTCGGCGCTGCGCACGATGGTCTCCAGTTCTTCGATGGCGACCTTGCGCGAGTTGGCGTCGTTCTTGACGCCGATGAGGGTGCGGCCGAGCTCATAGCGAAACGCGTGGGCCATCGGGTCCAGGCCGATCGCCTGGCGAATGCGCGAGGTGCCCGAGGCGACGTCGCCTTTCTTGAAGGCCAACCGGCCCCATTGGAAAAACGCGAGGGCGCTCTTGCCGTTGGCGACCTGCACGGCGCGTTGGATGTAGGTCGCCGCCTTTTCGACCTGGTTGGCGTCGAGCCAGTACTGACCGGCCAGGCAGTTCAGTTCGATGTCGGCCTGGAATTGATCGGCAAACGGCTCGATCGTCGCCGCGGCCTCGCCAAAGTCCTTCTTTTCGCCAAGCGCCCGCGCCAATTGCATGGCGGCTTCGCGGTCCAACGCCTTCTGCGCGCGCAACTTGCGCAGGTACGTCAGCGCGCGGTCGGTCTGGCCGGCCCGCAAGTCCATCTGGGCCGCCCTGAGCAGGTACTTGCGGTTCTCGGGCGCCAGGGTCAGCAGTTGGTCCAGCACCTTGCGCGCCTCGTCGGCGCGCTTGAGCGCCACCAGCTCTTCTGCGCGCATGCGCAAGATGGTCTCTTCGTCGCCGACGGCCTGGCGTGCACGCTCCAAGGTGGCCAGCGCCTCGTCGTGGCGGTTCGCGGCCGCCTGCAATTCGGCCAGGCGAATCGACGCCCGCAAGTGCTTGGGCTCTCGTTGCAGCACCTGCGAGAAGAAGTCGCGGGCCGTAGCGTAATGGGCCTGCTTGTCCTCGACCTGGCCGCGCAGGTAGAGCAGCTCGATCGAGTCCTGGTAGTGCTTGGTCGCCTCGCGCAGTTCGGCCAGGGCGTCTTCGTTGCGGTTGACCGTCAGCCAGTACTCGACGAACACCACCTCGAAGGCCACGGACTTGAACTTCTGGTTCTTCTTGCCCACGTTGAGGGCCTTGATCGCGTCGTCGAGGTGCTTTTCGGCCAGCGCCAGCCGGGCGTAGCGCACCACGGCCAATTCGTCGGCTGCATTGGCCTGCACCTGCCCGAGCAGCGCCGCGATCTGCGCCTCGCGATCGCCATGGCGGGCCGCCAGCCGGGCCAGCGCAAAGGCGAGTCGGCGCGGCATGGCCGGGGCCTTGGCGTCGCCCTGCAAGGCCAAGGTGATGTGGTCGAGCTGCTTGTGGGCGTCGTCCAGGCGGCCCGACTCCAGGCAGGCGCTGCCCAGCAGCAGGCGCGCATCGAGATGGTCGGGCGCTTTGGCGACCAGCGGCTCCAGCGCTGCGATGACGTCGGCCGGCCTGCCCATGCGGTCGTTGAACTCTGCTTGCAGCACCACCAGTTTGCTTGCATTGGCCGCCCCGCGCGCCTCGGCCAGGGTGGCATCGAGCAGGTGCTTGGCCTCGATCAGGCCCTTGTCCTCCGCGCCCGACACCTGCAAGGGGTCGATTTCGGGCGCTGCAGTCAGGCCCGGGTTGCTGAGCGCCTGCCCCTCAACGCGCAGCAAGAAGTCGGTCAGGCGCACGCGGGCCGCAACGCCGCGGTCATCGGAGGACCCGGTCTTGAGCGCGTCGTATTGGGCCAGCGCCGTCGCCATGTCGGCGCGGGCCACGGCCTCGAGCGCAACCAGTCGCGGACCCGCGAACTTGCCGGATTTGACCAACTCGTCGAACCCGCGCTTGATTTCGGGGTCTTCTTGCAGCGCCTCCGGGTAGCGCTCGAGCAGGTCCATGTACACCGAGGCGCGGCGCACGTGCAGCCCTGCGGAGTCGGGCCGCAATTGGAGGGCTTTGTCCAGGCGCGCCAGTTCGAGTTCGTAGGCCTTGCGGGTGTCGTCGAGCACCACGGGCGTGGCGAGGTCCTTGGGCAGGGCCCGCTCGACCTTGGCGGGCGGCGGCGGGGGCGGGCTCCACAAGTTGCGGGCAAACAGGCCCAGGCCGAGGTAGTCGGTCACCACGCCGGCTGCGGCCACCACCATCGCAAAGCCGAGCAACCGGTCGAAGGTCAGCGCTGGCTTGGCCTTGGCCTTGGAACCCACGGTCGGCGGGGCCACGCTGGCGATGGGCCGGTTCGCGCCAGGTTCGGCCGCGCCGCGCCCGCGTGGCCCGTCGTCGTCGGAGGCGGGCGAATAGCTGCCGGGTGCCTCGAAAAGCGAATCGTCGTCGGCCGCAGGCCGTGCGGGCGCAGCCGCCCCGGCGAACGGGTCGAATCCGGCCGGCTGGTCGCCCTCGGCGGGCGCCGAACCCGCCGGCGTGCCGAATCCGGCCAGGAAGTCCGCAGTGGCGTGGACGTTGACGAACGGCTGAAAACCGGCGGGCGAACCGCCGGAGCCTCCGGGCAGCACCTGGGTCGGTGCCATCTGCTCGGACGCGGGCGCGGACTGGGGTATGCGGCCCGACGACCGCGAGGCGCCGGTCTGCAACACACCGGTCTTGTTGGCGGCGGTTCCCAGCGGCTCGCGGGTGCCGTCGGTAGCGCCGAACACGCTCTCGGTCACCGGGAACGCGCCGGAACCCGCGCCAGCGGACCGCGGTGCGCTGATGCGCACATACGGATTGCTGCGCGAGGTCGGCGGCGGCGCGCCTTTGTCGTACTTCTCGACTGCGCCCACCGCGTCGGAGAGCAGGGCCTCGAAATCCACCTCGTCGTCCACCGGCGCCGGCCGCACCGGGGCGGTGGTGCGCGGCGCGACCGGCGGTGCCGAGGGCCCGAGCGGCGACGATACCAGCGGCACCGTGAGGCCGGTGTTGACAGCGGTTTGCACCTGGCTGCCGAGGCCGAACTGCTCGAACTCGTCGTCGGCTGCCACGGCACGGCCGGCAGGGGCCGTTTGCGGCACGCTGACCGTGCCTTCGCCCTTGGCGTCAAAGCGCAGCAGGCACAGCGGACATTCGACGGTCTTGGATCCACTGTCGGGCAGCGGACCTGCCGGGAACACCGCGCTACAATGCGGACAGCGTACGTTCAAGCGGATGCGCTCCTGAACCGCGCGCGGGCTGGCCGTGCCCGCCCTGCGGCCCATGGCATGGGCGCTGCGGAGGGGCCGCGCGCCACGACTGCGC
>VGRO01000090.1 GCA_016875335.1 Deltaproteobacteria bacterium
AGGCGCGCCGGCCGACGGCGCCTTCGGACCGCCCGACCCGCCGCCTGTGCCGCCGCCGGCTGCGCCGCGCTGGTGTCCGGACGCCGACGGTTGGCCAGGGCCGTGTGCAGCAGCGGTGGCCGGTTGCGGCGTGGGCGAACTGCCCGCGAACCCTGCGACCGGCGAATGCGTGCCGCTGGAAGAGCCCGCGTGGAAGTGCCCCAAAGGGTTCGTCGCCGTGCCTGAACCCGGTCTGCAGCCCTGGCAACTTGCGCCGTGCGTCCCCGCGATGGCGGCGTGTGGCAGCGATGCGTTCGCCGGCTTGGCCGATGCGGCGGACCGGGTGTTCGTCCTGGCGGCCGCGCAGCAAGCTCCAGACGGCACGCGCGCCAAGCCGTACCCGACCTTGACGGCTGCGCTGGCGGCGGTGCCCGCGGGGGGCGAAGTGGTGATCGGCGAAGGCATCTACCCCGAGTCGGTCGTGGTAGAAAAGCCGGCGACGATTCGCGGTCGCTGCCCCTTTTTGGTCGCCGTCGTCGCGCAGAAAACGGGACCCGCCTTGCGCATCAAGGGCGCGGCGGCGCAAGGGGTGGTCGTGCGCGATCTCGCGGTCGGCGGGGCCTCGTTCGGCCTGTACGTCGACGCCTCTGCAACCGTCTCGGCGACCCACGTCTTCGTGACCGACGCGACCGGTGCCGGAATTGCCGCGGTCAAGTCGGGACAGTTGGACATCGCCGACAGCGTCGTCGCAGACACCACGACCGGCGACCCCTGGCTCGGTCAGGGCGCCTGGGTCACCGCCGGAGGCCGCCTGACCATGACCCGCGTGCGCCTGAGCCGCAACCGCGCCGCTGGCTTGCTGGCGGTGGGGCCGGCCGTCGCCGTCACCGCAAGCGACGCCCTGATCGACGACACCTTGCCCACGCCCTACGGCAATTGGGGGCGCGGGCTGGACTTCGCCGAGGGCGTCCGCGCAGACCTCTCGGACGTGCGGGTCGTTGGCTCGCGCGAAATTGGCTTGCGCGCAGGCGACCCCGGCACCTTGGTCCAGGCGCAGCGCCTGCACGTTCGCGCCACGCGTGCCCAGATGGCCGACGGCAAAGGTGGCGATGGCCTGCATGTGCGCGACGGCGCGGAATTGCGAGCGCGGCACGTCCGCCTCGTGGCCAACCGGCGCAGCGGCGCCTTCTTCGCGGAACCGGGGACGACGGCTCGGTTGGGCAACATCGTGGTGACGGCTACCGCAACCGAGGCCGGAGCCACGCAAGACAGCAGCGCCATCGGGGTCGAAAAGGGCGCGCACGTGCTTGCAGCCGGGTTGCTGGTCGCCGATACCGCCGGCGTCGGCCTCTACGTCAACGGCAAAGGGGCGACTCTCGCGGTGCTTGCGGCCCTGGTGCGCGACACGCTGCCTTCGCCGTCCACGGGGCTGGCCGGCCTCGGGGCGGTCGCCCAGAACGGCAGTTGGATCTCGCTACACGGCACGCGCCTGTACCACAACCGCGAGATTGGCTTGAGTGTCCACGGCGCCGGCAGCTTTGCCGAACTGCGCGACGTCGTGGTCGACCAGACGGTCGGTGCCTCCGAAGTCGAAAGCCAGACGGGCATCGGCATCAAGGTGACTGCGGGCGCCGTGTGCTCGGGCGAAGACCTGCGCGTCCATCGCAACCGCGCCGCTGGCATCGTCGTCAGCGAGCCTGGCAGCTTGCTCACGGCGCAGCGCGTGCTCGTCGATGGCACCGAGCCCATGGCGGGGCTGGGCGCGTTGGGCTACGGCCTGGCGGTGCGCCACGCGGTTGCCGAACTGCGCACCGTCCGCCTGCACGGCAACCACGCGATGGGCGCGTTCGCGGTCGGCGCAAAGGCCAGGTTGATCTTGCGCGATGCCCTGGTCGACGCCACCAAGCCGCGCCCGACCGACGGCGCCATGGGCTTTGGCGTCGCCGGGACGGACCACGCGCGCATCGTGCTGGAAGGCGGGCGCCTGCACGGCAATCGAGGCCACGCCGTGTTGGTCCAGGGGAATCAGGGTGGCCTGGTTGCGCGCGATCTTTGGGTGTCGGGGACCCATGCCGACGCATCGCTCCAAACCGGTCGCGCCTTCGGCGCAGAACTCGGTGCGCAGATCGACCTGCGCGGCGTGCGCATCGCAGGCGCCATCGAGGGCGCAGTGACGGTGCTCGGCGGCGCGCGCGCCCGGTTGGTCGGCGTGCGCTGCGACGACACCCTGCCCGACCTCAATGGCGTCAACGGCATCGCGCTCGCCTGCTTCAACCACGGCAGGGTCACTCTGGAGGCCTGTCGCTTCGCCCGTAGCCATACGGCGGCCGTCCTGTTCGAGCAATGCGAGGTTGCAGTCGTCGCCAGCGCCTTTCTGCACACCCAGGCCGCCAAGGTGCTGACCACGACGGGCGCGGCGAGCTACCAGTTCGGTGACGGCCTGATCGCCTCGCAGGGTTCGGCGCTGTCGGTGCGCGACGCTCTTTTCGCGGGCAACTTGCGCGCCGGCGTGCTGGCGCTCGGGGCCTTCACTGCCCAGATGCAAGGCGTCGTGGCCACCGGCAACGCTTGGGGCGTCGTGCTGCAAGAGGGCGCAAAGTTGGCCGGCGCGGGCAATGCCCTGGTCGGCAATACGATGCAGAACGAGGTGGCGCAAGGAGGGCTCTCGGTGCCGAGCGCGCCCAAGCTCGTGCCCACGCGGGCCGAAGACGGACAGCCGTGAGCTTGGCGCCCGCGAGCACAGGCCGCGACGGGGCCAGTCCCGGGCGGCGTCGGCGCCTCCGCATGCCACCCGGAACTGCCCTGACCGCGAGACGGCGGTGCGCTACTCGCACTTGCCCTTGAGGCAGACCAAACCATAGGCCGTGCAGTAGCTGTTGTCGGGCACCACGGCGTGGGCACAGCCGGTCTTGGCGTCGCACGCATCAGTGGTGCACGGGTCGCCATCGTCGCACGCGCCGGCGGGCTTGAGCGCGCACGCCCCGGCGTTGCCGCAGGTGCCATTGCCCCACGCGTCCACGGCCAGCACCCAGGCGTTGGGGGCGGGCGTGCCTGTCGACGTGCCGCCCCCGAGGATCACCGACCCATTGGGCGACACGGCGACACCCGAGAATCCGTCGTTGGCGCTGCCGCCGTAGCCCTTGTCCCACTGGAGCTTGCCGAGGTCGTCCACCACGAAAAGCCACGCGTCGTCGCTGGTCTTGCCCTTGGTGCCTGAGGTGCCGACGATGGCGAAGTCACCGCCGTCCAGGGCCGCAAGCGCTTTCGCGCCGTCGGCGCCGAGCCCCCCGTAGGTGTGCTCGGTGACCATGCTGCCGTCCTTGCCCAACACCAGCACCCACGCGTCCAGCGCACCAGCCCCCTTGCTCGCCGTCGCACCCACGACGAGGAAGCCGCCCTTGGACAGGGCCTCGATGGCGTACAGGTAGTCGTTGGCCTCGCCGCCGTAGTCCCAGTTGTATGAGGCCAGGCCGGAGGCCGTCCATTGCACGACCTGTCCCGTCGCCAGTTGGGTCTGCGGATGGGTGTAGAACCCTGCGGTATAGTAGGTGTTTTGCGGGCCGACAACGACGCCCTTGCCAGTATTGTCGTGGCCGTTGTTCCACAGCGCTTGCGACAGCGGGGCCAGATCGGATCCGAGCCTGACAAGGGCAATGCGGCTGGTCTCCTGGCTGCCGTATCCGGTGGCCACGAAACCGCCCGTGCCAGGGTCGTTGCGCAGGTCGTACGCGCCCGAATGGTTGCCCGTGTTGTGGGTCTTGGTCGACACCACCTTGCCCGTGCCGTCGAAGCGCAGGTAGAGCTGACTGGGCAAACCGCCGGCCGGGGTGCGAACGCCTGCGGCGACCAACGACTGGTCGGGCGCGACGACGGCGGCATGCAACTCGTCGTTGGCTGTGCCCGGCACCACCGACTTCCACAGTTCCTTGCCGGTCGCGTCATACTTGGCGGCGAAGGCGTCGAAGTCCGAGCCCTTGGTGTAGCCCACGACGCCGATGCTGCCGTCCTGGTAGGCCGCCACGTCGGTAACCCACGTGATGCTCGCACCCGGCAGGCCGAACTTGGCTTCGAAAAGCTTGCCCTTCTGGCCCGACACGCACGCCCCGTTCTGGCAGCCGTCGCCAAGGGTGCAGGCTCCCGCGTTGCATGCGACCCCGGTGGCTGGCGCGGTCCCGCAACCCTTGGTCTTGTCACAGCTGTCGGTGGTGCACACGTTGCCGTCGTCGCACACAGCAGGCGGACCGGCCAGGCACTTGCCCTTGTCGCAGGTGTCGGCCGCGGTGCACGGGTTGTTGTCGCTGCAGGCGGCCTTGTTCTGGGTGGTCGTGCAAGTTCCGCCGGGCTTGGCGCAGGTGTCGTCGGTGCACGGGTCGCCGTCGTCGCACTTTTTGAACGTGGCACCCACGCAAGCGGCGTCCTTGCAGGTGCTGGTCACCGAGCACGCGTCGGCGTCGTCGCAGGTCGCCGCCTGGGGCAGGTGCAGGCATTCGCCGGTCAGCGCATTGCAGGTGTCGAACGTGCACGGATTTGCGTCAGCGCAGGGCGTCGCCTTGCCGCCCTTGCACTTGCCGCCTGCGCAGGTGTCCGCGAGGGTGCAAGGGTTGGCGTCGTCGCACGGCGCGGCGTTGTTCGGGTGCAGGCACCCGAGCTTGGGGTCGCACTTGTCCGTGGTGCAAGCGTTCAGGTCGTCGCAGTCGATCTCGACGCCGGGCTTGCACACGGCCTTGAAACAGTAGTCGCTGTCGCTGCACGCGTCGCCGTCGTCGCACTTGGCAGTGTTGGGCGCGTGCGCACAGCCTTTCTTGGGGTTGCAACTGTCGGCCGTGCACTCGTTGTCGTCGTCGCACGCGACCGGCGGTCCGGGCTTGCATCCGCCGTCCGCGCACCCATCACCTTCGGTGCACACGTCGCCGTCGCTGCACGCCGCCTTGTTATTGGCCGTGGTGCAGCCCTTGATGCCATTGCAGCCGTCCGTCGTGCACGGGTTGCCGTCGCCACAGTCCAGCAGGCTGCCGCCCGAGCAGAAACCGCCGGTGCATAGGTCGTCCTTTGTGCAGGCGTTGCCGTCGTCGCACGCCTGGCCCAGCACCGCCTTGTGCTTGCAGCCGACCTTGACGTCGCACGGGTCGGCCGTGCACGGATTGCCGTCGTCGCAGTCCTGGGTGGCCGGTCCTGGCAGGCAGGCGCCCTTGTTGCACGCGTCGCCCACTGTGCACACATTGCCGTCGTCGCAAGGCAGGCTATTGAGCGCGTGTACGCAAACGCCATTGGGCGTGCAGCCGTCTGTTGTGCACAGGACGCCATCGTCGCACGCGCCGGGAGCGTTGGGCAGGCACTCGGCGGCCTTGCAGTCCACGCCACAACTCGCTGCATTCTCTGCATTCTGGGCGCAGGTGCTGCAAATGCCGTCGCCGCAGTAGCCGCAATCGGTCGGGCAGTTGCTCCAGTCCTCGCCCTTGTCGCAGGTACAGTTGCCACAGCCCGGCTTGCAATCTTCCGGGCAACCCTTGGGCCCGCCGTCGTCGGGCTCGCAATAGCCGTTGCCGCAGGTCTTGAACTTGCAGTCTTCCTGGCAGGTCACCGGCGATTCGCCGGGCTCGCACTTGCCGTTGCCGCACGCCGTCGAGCAGTCCTTGGCGCACGTGGTCGGCGATTCGCCGCATGCAAAGCCCTTGCACAGTCCGTCGCCGCACGTGCCGCAGCAGTCCACCGGGCACACGCTCGGGCCCTCGCCGGCCGAACAGGTACCGTCGCCGCACGCAGCGCAGTCCGAAGGGCATGTGGTCACATTCTCGGCGCAGGCGGCATTGCAGATCTTGTCGCCGCACGTGCAGTTGGCGGGCCACGAGGCAGTTTCCAGGGACGCTGCCGTGTCGGTGGCAAGGGCGTCGATGGCCGGACTCGCGTCTCCCGCAGGCGTGGCCAGGTCGTCGTCCCCGCCGCACGCACAGGGCGACGCAAGCAGCGCCGAGAGGACGAGGACGGGGCATGTCGGGCGCATGGGGGCCTCCGTGCGGGGCGGTCAGCGTAGCGCGTAGCCGGCAGCACGTGCAATTGCGGGGTTGCTCGATGGGGGGGTCTGTTCAGATCCATGATCTTTCATCGGAATCGACAAATCCACAGATCGCGTGCGGCTTGTGCTTGCAGGTACCCGCCAGGCTCCCGCATCAAGGGGTACGCGAACTGCTCGTACCCAGCCGTGGCGTTCGAATCCGACCACTGCCAGGGCCGACGTCGACCGGCCACGGGCCTCGCGCAGCGATTGCCTGGCACCATGGATCTCGCGCGCCTGGACCAAGTCGATGGTCGTTCCCCCCGCCCGTGCCTTCGGAACTAGAGGTGTTCGAGCGCGCACGATGGCCGCTGCGCGCACGCCGCGCCGAGATTGCACAACCATTGCTTTGCATCCACACTGGTCGTCCACCGCGCAGCCGCGGCCGCCGACCCAATGGCCAAGCCCCGCAAGCCTCACCCGCCAACCGCAGCCGGCCCCGCGGCCATCTGCAAGCCGGGCTGGCTCGGGCACCACCGCGACAGCTGGATCGCAGCGGCGCTGGCCCTGGCCGCCCTGCAGTTTTTCGCCCAGTTCCGTGAACCCGAACTCACGGACTCGCGTTATACCATGCTCGCAGCCGAAATGCTGTGGCTCGACGGTTCGTTGGCGCTGGATCGCGCGTTGCCGGAGGTGCTGGAGGCGGCCGACCGAAAAGCACCGACGTCGGCGGATCGAGCGGGCGGTAAGGCTGGCGCCGTGCCGTACCAGTTGCAACCGCTGGCGCGCAGTGAGGCGCCTGACCTCGCGCGCCGGCTCTGGCTATGGTACCCGCGCGCGCCCGCCGTGATGGCGGCCGGGTTCGTGCCATTGCTCCACGCGCTCGGCCACTCGAGTCTCGACGCGCGGGGCCGCTACGACCCGGCCGGCGAGGCGGCGATGCAGGTTCGCCTGGCCGCCTGGCTATGCGCGGTCGCCGTCGGCCTCGCGTACCTGCTTGCGCGCACGTGGTTGGGGCCGTGGTCGAGCGCGGGGCTAGCGGCGGCGTTTGCGGTGGGATCGCCGCTATGGTCGGTGGGCGGCCGCGCGCTATGGACGCATGACTGGGGCCTGCTGTGCGGACTTGGCGTCTGCCTGCACTTGGCGCGCGCGCACGTTGCCGGCGGAAGGGCCAATCCGTGGCTCATCGGCTCGCTGCTGGCGCTGCTGTACGTGTGCCGGCCGGCGTTCGCGGTCGAAATCATGGCCGCGATAGCGTACCTTGCTTGGCGCGAACGGAAGAGTGCTCTCCATGTCGCGGCCGTTGGCGCGGGCTGGGCGGTGGCCTTTGGGCTGTGGTCGCAGGCCCAGGAAGGCGCAGCTTTGCCTGACTATTTCCGCCACGCCCGCCTCGCGCCCGGCCATTTCTGGGTGGGTCTCTACGGCGTGCTGGCCTCGCCGAGCCGCGGTCTGCTGGTGTACAGCCCTGTGCTGGTGCCGTGTGTGGCGGCCCTGGTGGTTTGGCGTGCGCGTGTGACCCACCTCGCGGTCGTGGTCTGGGCGGCGGCGACGGTGACGGGGCACGCGGCGCTGCTGGCACTCTACCCCAACTGGTGGGGCGGCCATTCCTTTGGCGCGCGGCTGATGTTCGACACGTGGCCGTGGTCGGTGGTCCTGGCCGCGACTGGGTGGTCGGCGGCGCAGGCCAGGCTTGCAAGCCCGTGGTTGGCGCAGGCTGCGTTCGGTGCGGTCGTCGTCGCTTTCGCTGCCATTGGCGCGTTCATCCACTACCGCGGGGTCACCGACCCGGAACCTTTTCGCTGGAACACCTGGCCGCGTCCCATCAACGACGACCCGAAGCGAGCGCTCGACTGGCGACTGCCGCAGTTCATGGCCGGCATGTGGCCACAGCCGTTGCCGGACCCAGTGCCCCGCCTCGCCAGCGGTCAGGTCCTCCGTCCAGGCGACCCGGCGACTGACTTGCACTTCCTTGAGGGGTGGGGCAACGGCGAGGGCAGTCACCGCTGGACGATTGCGCGGCGCGCGCGCCTGGTCTGGCAAGGGCCATCGGCTCCGGGCGTCCTGTCGATTGCGGTACGCCCCTACCTGGACATGCGACTGCCCAGCCGCGGGCCGAAAGCGCAGCGCATCCGTTACGGCATTGCCGGCCAACCGCTGCGGGACGCCATTCTCGCGCAACCGACGGCGCAGCGCCTGCGACTCGAACTGCCGGCGGGTCCCGGGCCGACCGTCCTGGTCTTGGAAACCCCTGACGCCGCCGTGCCGCGCCACCACGGCGCTGGGGACGACACCCGCCGGCTGGGGGTGGCCCTGCACGGCCTGCGGCTCGATTGATCGCCCCCATTGTTCAGGCTCATGAAATCGCTAAGCTCTTTGCGTCCTGTGCGGCGGCGGGTGGTCGAAGGCAGTTGTCCACCTTTGAACGCTACCCCCCATTGTTCAGGTCGATGAAAGTGAACGACTTTTCCCCTTTCCGCGCAGAGCTCGCCCTGGCAAGCCAGACCCGGCGATCAGGGTCATTTCCGCATCGGCGTGCCAGGGTTTCCGCGGTGCGGGTCCGCCGGCCCCTTTGGCCGTCGTATGCGCATGGCGTCAGGAAATTAGTCTGTACTTTCTTGCATCTGAACAATCCCCCCCTCCGTTCGGAAGGCCGCCTGCCGCCACCATTCCTCCAGGACGGTCGCGTCTTGCACGGCCAACGTTGGGTCGGCGTCGCGATGCATCGAGAAGCGCAGAGCCGCCGCACAAACTGGTTCCGGCATGCACAGCCACTGTGCGAGTTCGCTGGTGGCCACGCGGGGACAGCGGCCGGCCCTCTCGGCGCAGTGGACAATCTTCTTGCGCAATGCGGACCACAGGAAGACCACCGACCCGTTCATGTCGGCGCAGACCTTGTGGAACTGAGTCCGACCGACGTCGTCCCACTGGGCCATCCAGGATTGGAAACCCGGCGTGCGGGTCGCCTGCCACACCGACGCGAAAAAGCCGCACTGGGCGAGGTGATGGGCTGGGTCGAAGTAGTGCGCCGCGTGGCACAGATCGTGCAGCGCAAACGCGAAGGGCGTCGCTTCATGGCTGCAATCAGCGCCCGCCGGCAAGAGCGAAAGCCACCGCCAGCCATGCGCTTGCCCGCGGAGCAGGTCGTCGGGCGTCGGAATCGCGGTCGTCAGGCGAAGTTCGACTTCGCCGCGCTGCCAGCGCGCCAGCACGCAGGCGACATGGGCCTGGACGCGATACACGTGGCGCGTGGCCAGCGTTGTCCAGGCAAGACGGGCCCACTCGGTGCCGGACTCGGCGACCCGAAGTGGCGGCTCGCGGCAGCCCTGCAACCAGGAACGGCCGGCTTGTGCGTGGGCGTGCGCAAGCAGCCAGGCCAAGGCCACATCGGCGGGCGGGGTCGTCGGGTGGGGCGCGACGGACGCGACGGACTGCCAGGCTGCGAGGCCATCGGGGACCGCATCCCGACCTGCGCGCGCCACAGCGGCGAACCTACGGCCGGCGGCCCAGCATGGCGTCGGTCGCCACGACCAGCTTGTAGCGGTCGCGGGCCACCTGCACAATGGTTTGCGCAAACTCGGGATAGATTTTGAGCACGCGGCGAAAATCGGCGCCGTCGAGGCTGTAGAGGTCACAGTCGGTTGTCGCCACCACGTTGGCCGTGCGCGGTCCGGCCATCAGCACGCTCAGTTCGCCGAAAAAGTCGCCCTCTGCCAAGGCCTTGATGACTGTGCCGTCCGGGCCTTGGACCTGCACCTTGCCGCGCACGACGAGGTACATCTCGGTGCCAAGTTCACCTTTGGTCACGACAGGGTCGCCCTTGGCCTTCGCAACGGGCTTCAGGCACAGCGCGAGGCCGTGCAGAAAGGCCGGGCTGGTCCCCACGAAAAGGGGCACCCTGCCCAGGATGGTCGGGTCCACCACCTCCAGCCACTTGCGGCCGTCGCTTTCGATGAACTTGAACGACGCCCGCGGTCCCCACGTGCCGGTCGTGTAATTCGGAAAATCGGGCGGCGGGCCCTGATTCCAGGCATCGAGCACGGGCTGGGCGATGCGCCACGCGGCCTCGACCAGGTCCGAACGCGAAAACAACGACGCATCACCGGTCATGCAGTTGTAGATGAGCACCTCGTATCCCGTCGAGCGCTGCGCCTCGAAGGTGTGGCCGTAGTCAAAGCGCATGTTGACCGGTTGCAGCATCAGGCCGGGTCCCGGGCTTTTTGCCTGGAAGCGCAACTCGACCCCCTGGGCTGGCTGAATGTGGAAAATCAACTGGTTGGGTTCGATTTCCTCGACTTCTGGCGTGTCGCGGAAAAGCACCTCGGGCGCCTTCCTGAACTGCACGAGAATCTCGGTTGCCCGCGTCCACAAGCTCTTGCCGCTGCGCAAGTAGATGGGCACACCTTCCCAGCGCCAGTTGTCGATGTACAGCTTCATTGCCGCGAAGGTCTCGGTGCGTGAGTCGTCGGCGACCTCGGGTTCGTCGCGGTAGGCGATGACCGCAGTGCCGTCCGGCTTGTGGCCGGCGCCGTATTGGCCACGGATGGTGTGGGTGCCTACCTCGTGCGGCTTGTAGACGCGCACGGCGTCCAGAACCTTGAAGCGCTCGTTGCGCACGGCGTCGGGCTTGAGCGAAGTCGGCGGCTCCATGCACAGGTATGCGAGCAACTGGAACATGTGGTTCTGGATCATGTCGCGCAGCACGCCGGACGACTCGTAGTACTTGCCGCGGCCTTCGACGCTCACGGTTTCGGCGACGGTGATCTGGATGTGGTCGATGTGGTGCTTGTTCCACAATGGCTCGAAAATGCCGTTGCTGAAGCGGAACGCCAAGATATTCTGTACCGTCTCTTTGCCGGTGTAGTGGTCGATGCGAAAGACCTGATCCTCGCTCCAGTGTGCGAGCAATTGGGTATTGAGATCCACCGCCGACCGCAGATCGTGGCCGAATGGTTTCTCTACGATGACGCGGCGCCACGCTGCACCCGGCTTGCACAGCCCCGCCGCGTCGAGCATCCGCGACACCAGCCCGAAAAGTGACGGAGGAATCGCATAGTAGAAGAGCAGGTTCCCGCCCGTCCCTGCGTCGGCGCCGACCTGCGCACACACCTCGCCCAGACGCTCAAATGCGGCCGCGTCGTTGAACTTGCCGGGCGTGTAGTGGATGCGCCGCACCAGATCGGCCCAGGCGCCCTCGTCGAACTGCTTGCGCGTCGAGAACTTGCGAATGTCCGCCGACAGGCGGTCGCGAAAGACCTCGCTGGTCAGGTCGTCCATCGCGATGCCGACGATCGAAGTGCGCGGATCGAGCAGTCCATCGCAGTGCAGGTTGTAAAGCGCGGGCATCAACAGGCGCTTGGTCAGGTCGCCAGATGCTCCAAAAATCACCAGAACGCAGGGGTCGGCCGGGACGTCTTTGGCGGGCGCACGCAGCAGCGTCGAGGGGTCGGTCATCGCGGCTCCAGCTTGCCGTTCGCGGGGTTGGGCGCGACGGGTGAGGGACCGATGGTGCGCCGGGTGCGGGGCCTCGTCAATGGGGCCCGGGCTCACACGATCCAATGGTGAAGCAGCGCCCCACGGGTCGCCCCCTCCGGCCCAGCGCGCAGCAACTCGGCCACGGTCCCGCACCACGTGACCAGCCCGCCCGCGCCGCCTGCGCCGGGCCCCAGGTCCACCAACCAATCCGCCTGCGCGATGATGTCGAGGTGATGTTCGATGAGCACCAACGTATCGCCGCGGGCCACCAGTTCCCGCAATGTCGTCATCAACTTCTGGACATCGCGCAGATGCAGCCCGGTGGACGGCTCGTCCAGGACGTAGAGCGTCTCGGTGCGGCGCCGCTTTGCCAGTTCGGCCACCAGCTTGAGGCGCTGGGCCTCGCCGCCCGACAACGTGTCGCTGCTCTGGCCCAGCGTCAAGTAGCCAAGGCCGATGCGCTCGCACAGCCGCAACGGCTCGGCCACGGCGCGCAAGGCCGCAAAGTGCGCCGCAGCCTCGGCCATCGACATCGCCAGCACCTGCGCCAGGTTCTTGCCCTTGTAGGCCACGCCGAGCACCCTTTCGCCATAGCGCTGCCCATGGCACGCCTCGCACGGCACGGCGACAGTCGGCAGAAAGGACATCTCGACGCGGATCTGTCCGGTGCCCCCGCATGCATCGCACCGGCCCGTGCCCGCATTGAACGAGAACTCCGACGCCGTCAGCCCCGCCACCTTGGCCGCGGGCAGCGACGCATACGTCTGGCGCAGTGTGTCGAAGATGCCCATGTAGGTCGCAGGGCACGACCGCGGCGTGCGACCGATGGGCGTTTGGTCCACCACGGAAACGGCGCCTATGCCTGCAAGACCCTCGACCGACCCGAGCGCTGGCGGCAACGCCATCGTCGGCGACACCAGCCAGCTGGACGCGGCCCCGACCAGCACGTCGCGCACCAGCGTCGACTTGCCCGAGCCGGAGACGCCGGTCACCACGTTCAGCCGACCCCGCGCAAACCGAGCCTCGCCGCCGCGCAGGTTGTGCAAGGTCGCTCCGTGCAGGGCGATCATCGCAGTGTCGCCGGCAACGTCGCGACTGGCCTCCCGAGTCCGCTTGCCCGCAGGCTGCCGCAGGGCTGCCCCGGTCGGCGAGAGCGGCGACGCCAACATCTCTGCAACAGTGCCCTCGAATACCACCTCGCCGCCGCTCTGGCCACCGCCCGGTCCGAGCTCGATCACGTGGTCGGCGCGCCGGATCGTCTCTTCGTCGTGCTCGACCACCAGCAAGCCGTTGCCGCGGGAGCGCAGTAGCTGCAACGCGTCGAGCACCCGCGCGTTGTCAACTGGGTGCAAGCCAATCGTCGGCTCGTCGAGCACGTACAGCACGCCGCGCAGGTTCGAGCCCAGCTGTGCAGCCAGTCGCAGACGTTGGCTTTCGCCGCCCGACAGCGTCATGGCCGGTCTGCCGAGCGGCAAGTAGTCCAAGCCCACCTGGGACAAGAACGCGCAGCGCGAGCGCAGATCGGCCACGATGGGTGCGGCCACCAGAGCATCCCGCTGGCCCAGCGCCAACCCGTCGATCCACGCGAGCAACTGCGCCGGTCCCAGGTCGAGCGCCTGCGCCAGATTCTTGCCTGCCAGCCGCACCGCGAGCGCCTCGGGACGCAGCCGAGCGCCCTGGCAGGTCGGGCAGGCATCGACGGCCCGCACCGGTTGCAACTCTACCGCTTCGCCGCCGTCGGCAAGCCCCGCCTTGGCCAGTGCTTCGCTCGATTTGGGGTCGGCGTCAGGGTCGTGCAGCGCGGCTTTGGGCGGGTCGCGCATGCCGGTGCCCTCACACGCCGGACACCATCCTGCTGGCGATGTGAACGAAAACAGACGCGGATTGGGCGGTTCGACGGCGGCCTGGCATGCGGCGCAGTGCCGCGCGATGCTCCACACATGGCTGCGTTGCAGGCCTTGGGTTGCAGTGACGACAGCGCGCGACCCCGCCGTGCCATCCCCCAAGCGCAGGGCATCGGCGACAGCGCGGGCCACCTCGCCCATGGGTGCCCCTGGCCGCAGCAGCGCCACCACGTAATCCAGGTCATGCACCTGATGGCGACCAAGGACCGGCACCGCAGACACGCTGCACAATGCACCGTCCACGGCAATCCAAGCGTGGCCGAGAGAGCGGGCGCGCTCGACAACGTCACTGTGGTGGCCCTTGCGACCGCGCACCGCCGGAGCGGTCACGGCGAAGCGCGCGTCCTTGCGATGGATGTGGGCCACGTGCGCGGCGATGACGTCGGGCGACTGTGCGCCCACCTCGCCGCCGCAACGCGGGCACGACTGAGTCCCGCAGCGCGCGAAAAGCAGCCGCAGGTACGGCAGCGTGTCGGTCAGCGTCGCCACGGTCGACTTCGGTCCGCCGCGCGTCGTGCGCTGCGCGATGGCCACGGTCGGCAGCAGCCCGCGCAGACTGTCCACGTCGGGAGCAACCGTTGGCGGCAGATACTGTCGCGCAAACGGTGACAGGCAGTCCAAGAATCGTCGCTGGCCCTCGGCAAACACCAGGTCGAACGCCAGTGACGACTTTCCTGACCCGGAAAGACCTGTGACCACAGTGAAGCGGTCGCGCGGCACATCCAGCGCCAAATTCTTCAGATTGTGCACGCGAGCGCCGCGGATCTGGATGACACCCGGGTCGCGCTCGACGACTTCGCCATTCTGCACTCCGACCGCGGCCACATAGGCGTGCCGGTGCTTGTGGGCGCGAAGCGCCTGCGCAGTTGGCGACTCGAGGATCTGCACCAGTTCGTCGACAGGGCCCTGGTGCAAGACATGGCCGCCCTCAGGTCCTCCGTCTGGCCCGAGCTCAACTACATGGTCGGCGGCCGCGATGACGTCGAGGTGGTGTTCGATGACCACCACGGTGTGCCCCGCCGCCGTCAATTCGCGCAGCGCGCGCAGCAGGCAGGCCACGTCCTGCAAGTGCAAGCCAGTGGTCGGCTCGTCGAGCACGTAGAGGCCCCTTTGCATCCGGGGGCCACCCCACAGCAGGTATCGCGCCAGCTTGACGCGCTGCAATTCGCCGCCCGACAGCGTCGAAAGCGGCTGACCGAGCCGCAGGTAGCCCAGGCCCAGGTTGCACAGCCGTTGGGCCGGCGCGCACAAGGCCGAGTCGTCGCCAAACGTCGCCGCGACTTCGCTCGACGTGGCATCGAGAAAGCGCGCGACGTTCCAGCCGCGAAAGCGCACGTCCAGCACCTCGCTGCGAAAACGCCTGCCCGCGCAGGTTTCGCAGGTCATGGCCACGTCGCTCAGGAATTGCATGTCCACGGTCTGGATCCCGAGCCCCTCACAGGTGGGGCAGCGACCGTCGGCTTTGTTGAAACTGAACGTGCCCGTGGTGTAGCCGCGCTGGGCGGCGACGGGGTCGGTCAGGAGTCGCTTGCGCACCACATCCCACAATTCGAGGTAGGTTGCGCAGTTGGCGCGTGTGCTGCGCGCCGGCGGGCTCTGGTCCACGAGCGCCGCACCCCGCACCGCATCGACCCCGGAGATCCTTGCGAAGTGTTCTGGAGGGTCGTCCTGCTGTCCGAACGCGCGCGCCACGGCCTTGAACAGCGTATCGACGACCAGCGTCGACTTTCCCGATCCCGAGACGCCACACACCACATTGAGTTGGCCGTGGGCGAAACGCACCGTCTGACCGCGCAGATTGTGCCCTGTCGCGCCGTCCACGGTGAGCCAGGAGACCTCGCGCACGGCACCGCGGGGAGACTGCGGCGGCGGCATCGCTTGCAGATCGAGCACGGTCGACCGCCCGCTTAGGTACGCGCCGGTTGGACTCTCGGCGACCTCGGCCAGTCCTGCGGCAGGGCCGCTGTACAGCAGTCGTCCGCCGAGTTCTCCGGCGCCTGGACCGAGCTCGACGGCCTGGTCTGCGGCGAGGATGAGCGCAGGGTCGTGCTCGACCACCACCACGGTATTGCCGGCGGCCTTGAGGCGTTCCAGGATGCGCAGGAGCCGGTCGTTGTCGCGGGCATGCAGCCCGATCGAAGGTTCGTCCAGGACGTACAGGACCTGGCTGAGGCCGGTGGCCAGCGCCGCCACCAATTGCACGCGCTGTAGCTCACCGCCCGACAGCGTGCGGCCCTGTCGGTCGAAGGTCAGGTAGTGCAAACCAATCTCGTCGAGCAGCGCGGCCCGGCGCAGCAGGTCCGCCAAGGGCAGCGCCACTGCTTGGCGCGCCACGTCGTCCAATTGCAGCGCGCGCAGGCGCGCCACCACCTGCCGCACCGGCAGCGCCATCCACGTTGGCAGGTCGAGTCCGTCGATCCGCCATAGGCGGGCCCGCGACTTGATTCGCGTGCCGTTGCAGTCCGTGCACGGTTCATAGGTGCGGTAGCGCGCCAACTGCACGCGCACATGCATCTTGTACTGCTTGCTCTCCAGCCACCGGAACCAACCGCGCACGCCCTCGAACCGTCCGCGCTTCTTGCCCGGTTCGCCGTCGAGGATCAGCGCCTGGTGGGCGGCCGGAAGCGAACGCCACGGCACCTGGTCATCGATGCCGTTGGCCGCGCAGAACTCCAGCATGGCATGACGCTCGGCGCGGGTAGCCTCGGTCGTCCACACCTTGATCGCGCCCAGCACGAGGCTCAGGCCGGGGTCGGGAATGGCGCGCGCCAAGTCCAGGCTCGGCACGCGGCCAAAGCCGTTGCAGGCTTCGCAAGCGCCCACCGCGCTGGTCGGACTGAACAGCTGGGGCGACGGATCGCCGACCTCGATTCCGCACGCGGTACAACGCCTCGTCGTGGCCGCCCTGAGCCACGTGAACGACCCGCTGTGCCCATGCAGGCGCCAACTGCCCACCGCTGGCGGCGCCCGCTCGACGTACACTGAGCACAGCCCTGCGCCGCGCCGCAGCCCCTCACTGAGCGAATCCAGCAAGCGTCCGCGCTCTGTGCTGTCCAGGCGCATCCTGTCCTGCACGACCTCGACGGCGGTGCCCACCCGCTCAGCAGTGAGGACGCGGGAGACATCCACCGCCTCGCCGTCCTCGAACGCCCGGTGGTAGCCCGCCAGGGTCAAGGCCCCGAGTGCGCCGCGCGCGGATTCGACCGACACCACGGGCAGCGCAAAGGCAACCACCGCGCGCTGTCCTGCGCACATGCGCAGCAGGTCGTCCGCCAGAAGGGTCAACGGCTGGCGCGCCACCGCGCCGCCACAGGTGGGGCACGATGGGTTCGACGCATGGGCGAACACTGCCCGGAAAAGCCCGCCAGCGTCGCACAGCGTAGCGACCGTCGCGCGCGCCGACCGCAGGCCGCGACTTTGGCGCAGGGACACCGCCGGCAGGATCCCGCTAGCGTCGTCCATGGCCGGCCTGTCCATCCGCTCGATGAACTGGCGCGCATAGGTCGACAGGCACTCCACGTAACGGCGTTGGCCCTCGGCAAACAACGTGTCGAAGGCCAGCGACGACTTTCCCGACCCGGACACGCCGGTCACGACCGTCATCTGCCCGTGGGCGATGTCGAGGTCGAAGCCGCGCAGATTGTTCTGGCGCACTCCGCGCAGGCGGATGACGGCTTCGGTCATGGCGGCGCTCGGTTGCACAGTGCCACGGTCGGCTTGCGGCGCGGGCATCGGTGCACTCGCTCGCCGCCCGCCTCAGCCGAAGCGGTGGCCCAGGTACATCTTGGCTTGGCGCCGCCACCACCCCCACTCGTGGTCGACGTCCTTGCCCCACAGATCCAGGCGGTTGCTAATGCCCTTGCGGTTGAGCATCTCGGACAGGCGTTGGGTTTCTTGCCAGTTGCCGTCTTCCCAAGGGCCGCGACCGCACACGAGGTCCAGGTGCGTGTGGCGGCGGATGCGGTCGAGCAGTTCACCGTCCAAGCCGCCCACGTAGGCCAACGGGTTGTTGAAATAGACGTCAAGCGACTGCAGCGGGTTGAAATCGCGCACGTCATAGCGGCCCGACATGCACAGTGCGTACCGAAACACATCAGGCTGCTTGAGGGCGAAGTTCGCCGCGTACAGTGCGCCAAGGCTTGTGCCCGCCACGCCAAAGGCGATGTCCGCGCTGCGGCAGTCCGCGCGCAGGAAAGGCACGAGCTCTTCGTTGACGAACCGCTCGTACGCAAGGTGGCGGCCAATGCGCCACGCCGGGTCCAGGTCTTTCTTGGTCCACGCCTCGCTGACGTTGCTCTCAACGCAGTACACCTTGAGCTTCTTGGCCTGGATGAGCGGCGCGAGGGCGTCGACCATGCCCTGGGCCTCCCACTCGTGCGCCATGCCGGCCGCAGACGGAAACACCAGCAGCGGCGCCCCGTAATCGCCGTACTGCCACAGATACAACTGGCGGCTCATGTGCTGGCTGGCAACGAGGTGTGGCTTCTTGAACACGGTGGCCTCCAGGCGGGCTGGCGGTTATCGCACCGCGATGCAAGCCGCGCAAGGGGATTGGCTCCGACTAGGCAGCTGCCAGGCCCCCCCCATTGTTCAACACTTGAAAACTACATGTGAACCAATCGTGCAATGCGCCGGCCCGCTCCAGAAGCGGAGTTGCCGGCCGACGAGCGAGCCCTTGGGGCTGAATGGGGCTGAATGGTGTGGCTGAATTGTCGCACCCATTGTTCAACACGTATAAATCGAACAGGAATTCCATTGTGCACCCGCGAAGATCAACGGCAGTAGGAAGCCGTCGGCACCGTGGGACAGGGTGCGCCATGCGCAGATCTCAAGCGGCGTGTTCGTGGGCTCCGCACGGTGCCCCGAGCGCGCGGCGAACCCGCGCCACGCATCCGGGCAGGTCGTCGCGGATTTCGCGGACCCAGAACCGTACCACAGTCCAACCTCGCGAGGCCAACTGCATGTCGCGCAACACGTCCTGGCGCAGCCGCTGACCATCAGCGCGGCGGTGCCAGGCCTCGCCGTCCACCTCGATGGCGACGCGCGCCGCGCCATCCACTACAGCGAGGTCTACACGGTGCGGTGTGATCGCGAATTGCGCCATCGGGCGCATGCCAGCGGCCGCGAGCCCTTCGAACAGAACTCGCTCCCAAGGGCCAGCCAGTTCACTGTGTGGACCTTGGCTGTCGGTGGGTTGGACTGGACGATCCGCTGCCCGCGCAAAGGCTTGCAGGTGCGGAATGCCAGAGCGTGCACACGCCTCCTTGTCGCCGACCACGAGCAGCAGGCCGCGTGCGCGGGTCACCGCGACGTTGAACAGGTGGCCGGTCTGCGCCAGGAAACGCCGCGACCCATCTGGCATTTGCGGCCCCACGCACGGCGAGAGCACTACGACATCGCGTTCGTCGCCCTGCAGGCCGTGGGCCGTCTCGACGACAAGATCCGCCTGCTCGACAATGGCAGGATCGAGTTCACGAACAAGGCGTTCGCGTATTGCGTTGGCCTGTGCGCGAAACGGCGTCACGACTCCGAGGGTGCCTTGGAATTCGTCGACCAGCAGCAGCTGCTTGACCAACGCGACCGCGGCATCGACTTCCGCCTGACTGATGCAGCCACCGCTTGTTGGTCGCCGCATTGGACCTCGAACATCCTGCCAGACAACTCCGCCGCCGAGTCGCTCCGGCACACGCAATGCTTCGACGTCGGTGCATACCAGAAGGCGGTCGCCGTAGTACGTGCGGTTGCTGAAGGCAATGACCGCCGGATGGCTGCGGAAGTGATGGCGAAGCGTGTGCAAGCCCCCCTGGCCGACGAAATTGGAACACAGGTCGTAGAAACTGCTGATACTGAACGTGTACGGTTGCGCGTACACGTCGAGCAAGCCATGGCGTAGCTGTAGATAGGTGTCGCGCTGAGGGTCGATGCTCGCCACATGGCGCAGTTGCTGCGGGTCGCCGATGACCATCGCCCGCTTGGCCCGCGCAAGCAGTGGCAGGGCTGATGCGATGTCGCACTGGCTCGACTCGTCGATGACAACGAGGTCAAAGAGCGCCATCGACAGGGGCAGCGAGCCGCGGGCGCTCAGGTTCGTCACGCACCATACCGGCAAGATCTGCACGATGCTGGAGAACAACTGGTCGAGTTGCTGAGCCAATTGGGCATAGGCCTTGCGCCCGAGGGTCCCTTGGTCCAGTCGTTCAATGGTTGCGCGGTACGCTCCGAGCGCTTGGCGTCGGCGTCCTACGAGCGCGTCCGACAACGTGCGAAGTCGGGCGGAAAGCATGCGCAGACCCGCGGGAAGCATTTTGCGGTCGAGTTGCGCGAGCGTCATGGCCAGGGTCTCCAGCCGAGGCAGATGCTCAAGTGCCGCTTGGGCTGTGGCGACCGCCTGCTGATCGGCCGCAGTGTTGATGCGGGATTGGCAGGTCGCGATCCATACGTGGGCGGTGGACGGAGAAAGCGATGCCACATCACCAGCGTCGCCACCGCTGACCTCGGCCAACGCCTCAAGGATCGCCAGCCAGCGAGCGCGGATTTCTCTGGCCGACCACCGCGCGGCAAGCCCCGAGAGGCCTGTGGGCGTGGGTGCGAGCAGTTGATCGCTGAGCGCACGCGCCTCGACCGTCAACGGATGGTCCACGTGCCCCACGGCATCGTTCGGCACCCGCTGCTGGTGAGCCCTCTGCAAAGCATCAACTTGTACCCAAATGGCCGCGCGGTCGGCCAGCAGCTTCTCGCATTCGCCGCGGGCCTCATCGAGTTCCAATCGGTCGGCGGCCGTCGCGACCAACGACAGGATGCCATCGAGAAACTGCAGAAGCACCTGACGCAGATTGCGCGCTCCAGCCTGCTTGCCTGCGCGCACGGCGAGAGGTTGGCCGACCAACGCCCGCGTGCGTTCTTCGACGACGTCGACGGCCTTGTGGTTGCGGCTTGCGAACAGCACCGTTTGCCCGTGCAACCACGCGTTGGCAAGGACGGCCACGACAACCTGCGACTTACCGGTGCCGGGAGGGCCGGTGACGACCGACAGCTTGTTGCAAAGCGCTGCCGCCACTGCCGCACGTTGGTCAGTGTCCAGCGGCACCACCTCGACGACGGCTGGCTCCGTTGCGGCCGATGCGGGCAGTTCCGCGCCAAGCAGCGGCCCGAGGGCGCTTTGGGCCAACAGTTCCGGGGTCATCGCATCGCGCAGTCGCTCAAGTTCTGCGTATAGCCCCTGGGTGAACCCCGGACGGTCGCCGATGACCAAGATGGCACGATTGTACCAACCTGTGCGATGCACTGCGTTCGTTGGCGGAGCGTGCGCAAGCCGATGAGGATCCAGCGGTTCTACAATCGTCTGAGCGTCCACCAGTGGCTGCATGCGCGCCACCAATTCGGCGATTGGCACGGGTTCTCCATCCACTTCCAACAGGCCCAGGTCCTCGAGCAATTGGCGACGCTCTTCCGCGGTAGGAGCGAGGCGGTAGACGAGGTCGCTGTTCCAGCGCACCCACCCGTCCGCAAGTTCCAGGTTCCAGTCGCCGCCATCAGGACGATGGACGACATCGAGCAGGAACAGTGGTTCGATGGTCCGCACCGCCCCGTCGGTGCCTTCCTGACCGCTGCCGATCCAGCACGGGAAGCCGTAGTACAAGTCGGTGCTGGAACGTCCCTGGCGCAGCGCGGAGACCATTCGGTTCACGTCGTCGCGCAGCGGCAGCGACAGGCGGCCTTGGCTCGACGTTTCCCATTCGGCGGACAGTGGAGGTGCGGGCCCGTCGCTAAGGGGCAGCCAGTGGGTGCCGACATCGGCCAGCAGCGCTCGGGCCGTGACACCGGCGTCGTCGCGCACGCAGTCCAAGTAGTAGGCCACCAGTTGTCGCCAGCGGTCCAGCATCGCGCTCGCTTTCCTCGGACGCTCCGAGTCTGCGATAGATTGCCGGTGACTGTTGCTGCTGGCAAGCGCGGCCGTACGGGAGCTGCCGGCCTACCCGATGGCGCCGCCAACGTTTCGGATTCGCAGACTTGCGCTAGCTAGCTTGCGCAGTCCCCCATCCCCCCCCATTGTTCAAGCCACTGATTACATTGCCTTCTC
>VGRO01000091.1 GCA_016875335.1 Deltaproteobacteria bacterium
TGCCGTGGCGGCGGTGGACGCGGCGGGGCGCACGATGGGCTCAGCCCGGGCGGGCGGCTGCGGTCGCGCGCCCGGCAGTTTCGGCGGCAGGGCCGGATCGCGGTAGGTTGGCCCATCGGCCGGATCGGGGACGGGCGGTGGGCGCACGTCGATGCGCGAATTCCAGCGCTCGTCGCGATCGTGGTGATGGGTGCGCGAGGCAGCCACCACGGTCGGCGGCCGGTCGGGCTGCATCCCGTACATGGCGCGCAGGTACGTGCCGAGGTCATCGCGCTCTGCGGCCAGCCCGAGTTCGCGCACGGCGCCCAGGATCGCAGCCCGCATCTCGCGGCCGGACTGGTAGCGTTCGTCGGCGCGCAGTCGCAGGGCCCGGTCGACGACGGCGCGCAACGCAGGGGGCACCCGCTGCACCTTGTCGGTCGGCCAGCGGAAGTGCGCGCGGCTCACCACGTCGAGCAGCTTCTGCTGGTCCAATTCGTCGTACAGCGGTTGGGTGACGAGCGTCTCGTACAGCAGGATGCCCGCGGCAAAAAGGTCGGCCCGGTGGTCGATGGCATGGCCCAGCACCTGCTCGGGCGCCATGTAGTACACCTTGCCTTTGACCAGCCCCGCCTGCGTCTGGGTGAAGCGGTGGGCGGCCTTGGCGATGCCGAAGTCGGTCAGCTTGACCTCGCCGAGGTAGCTCAGCAGCACGTTTTGCGGGCTGACGTCGCGGTGCACGATGCCAAGGGACTCGCCGGTGGGGTTGCGACGGCTGTGGGCGTGGTCGAGCGCCGCGCACAGTTCCGCGACCGCGAAGCACGCCAACTCGATCGGTAGATCCGCTTCAGTCTCGTGGTGACGCTGCAGGACCGCGAAGAGGTCGACGCCCTCGACGAACTCGAAGGCCATGAAATAGTCGTCGCCCAAACGCCCGACGTCGAGGATCTGCACGATGTTCGGGTGGGCCAACTGGGAGACAATCTTGGCCTCGTCGGTCAACATCTGCACAAAGCCCGGATCGTGCCCGAACTCGCGGAACATGCGCTTGATGGCGACCACCTTGTCGAAGCCGCCGAAGCCGGGAAGCGATGCGCGAAACACCTCGGCCATGCCGCCCCGCCCCACGCGCTCGCGCAGCAGGTATCGGCCGAAATTGTGGGGTGCGGGGTCCGCCATCGCGCCCGGCAGTCTAGGCCAGGTTGCGCGCGGGCGGAAGCGTGGATGCGCGCCGTCGCCGCGCGCCTCTTGCCGAGCCGCCAGGGTTCCGGCTACCGTCGCGCCCCGGAGCCCAACGGACGGGCGCAAGCATCACGATGAAGCGACACCTCCTCCTATGGGCCGCGCTCCTTACCGGGGCGTGCGCCAGCGAAGGGCAAGTCGGCGACAGCTGCGGCGCCGCCGGCAAGAGCGCGGGCGAGTGCGCGTCCGGCGCCATCTGCACCAACACGTCAGGCGGCAAGAACTACTGCCGCAAAGTGTGCACCGAGCAGAAGGACTGCGCCGCGACCGAGGCGTGCAACGGCGTCAGCGGCAGCAGCACGAAAAGCTGCCAGCCCAAATAGTTCTCCCATCGAGGAACCGCCATGCCCGAAGTCGACGACGCCACTGCCCGCAAGGGAATCTTGAAGCACCTGGCCCGCAACGCAGGCGCCCAACACATCCGCGATCTGCACGAGTTCAGCACGTTGCGCTTCGGGCGCGGCCACCAGGCGTTTTCGCTGCTGATGGAACAGCTCGTCGGCGACGACCTGGTGTTCTACGATGGCCAGGTGTTCCATCTGACCGACGAGGGGCGCAAGGCCGTGGGATCGATGCTGGTGTGACCGCCTGCGGCGAGTCCAGGGGATAGGAGGCTGTCGGCCAGAATCTGGCAATTCTGGCGTTTCGCCGACAGCCTCCTAGCCAAGCACCGTCCGCAACAGCCCGTACACGCCCAGGCCAAGGGCCGCCAGCGAATCGCCGGCAATCAGGCCGCCGCCGAGCAGAGAATTGGTGCTCATGTCCTCGGGCACGTCGTCTGAAGCCGCCGCCTGCGCCGGGCCGCGCGCGGTTTCCTCTTGCAGCGTCGAGGCGTAGCTGCTGAGGATGCCGCCCATGCCAAACCACAGGCTGGTGTTGAAGTCGACGAACCCGCCGAACGAGGACGCGTAGGGCGACGGCAGCAGCACGGCATCGACGAGGAAATCGGCGCCGTAGTTGAGTTTTCCACGCTTGACCCACGCTTGGTAGCCGGCGTGGCCCTTGATGACCTTGCGCAGCACCTCGGTCACCAAGCCGATGGCAATGCCGATTTGCAGCGCGGTCATCACGAACGGCTTGGGGTGGACGATGCCGCGGATCGCGCCGACGAACTTGAACGTCATCGCCGACTGCCACTTCTCGGCGCCTTCCACGCCCTGGTGGGTGAAGGTGTCGATGGCGAGCACCGGGTAGGCCGCCATGAACACGCGCGCAAACGCCACCGTCATGATGGCGCCCATCACGATGCCGATCACCTGGTAGCGAAACTGGATGGTGCGGTTGGTCTGCAGGCGCCAACCTGTCGAGCGGTCCTGCTGCATGTCCACGCCGGCCGAGGTTGAGACCAGCAGAATCGCTGCACACAGCAGGGCGACGCCCGGTTCCTGCAACCCGAGCGCCGCGAGCACGAAGACGGTGACCACGAAGGCGCTGGAGATGGGGTTGGAGTCGGAGATGCCCGTCGAGATGCCGTTGATGAGCACGAACACCAGCGCCAGGGCCATCGCCACCGCCACATACGCGCCGGGCAGCCCCAGCAAGCCGGTGGCTACGCCATACAGCGCCGCCGCCCAGAACACCGTCCAAGCGACCAACCGGGTGCGATTGGTGTGGCTCCAGTCGCTGGCTTTGGACTCCTCCGCCCGGTCGCGCGCGCTGAACTGGCGGACCGCCTTGACCAGGATCAGGGTGATGTCGACCGCCGCGGCTCCCATGATGGTGCCTAGCGCGAGGATGAAGAAGATCTTGCGAAACGGCGCGCCTTTGTCGAGCCAGCCGATGGCGACGAGGTACGGTGTCATGGCATCGCCGATGCAGGCGACCACGATGGCCGGCACCGTGATGCGCGCGCCGACGATCATGCCGGCGCCCAGGGTCGAGGTGGACAGGCCGACCGCGCCAAAGCCCTTGACATGTTCAACGGCTACGCCGCCGAGCAACCCAAGGGCAGTGCCTGTGCCGAGCTTGCTGATCGACTGCTTGAGCAGACGCAGGTCGGTGAGCGCACGCAGAATATTGGCGACGGCGAGACCCGACGGATAGGTCAGGCGCATCTGATCGACCAGGATCGGCGTGTAGAGCATGCCGATGCCGCATCCGAACATGCCGATGCACATGAAGAAAAGGCTCAGGTGCCAGTCGGGCGGCGCCGGCAGCCCCAGCCACACCATCGCCTGGATGAGCACGCACATGCCCGACATGCCTGCGACCGACGCCGCCATCGTCTGCATGTAGTTGGCGCCGTGTTTGCCGTCCGATCCGTAGCCGTAGGTCACCGCCGAGCCGAGGATGCCCGCCAGCACCTGGCCGCCGACGAAGAAGCCGAGCGAGAAGTTCATGTAGGCCGCAGTGACGCCACCCAAGGGGCCGAGCAGCAGGATCGCGACGCAACCGAGCAAAAGGTAGTACTTCTTGCTGCCGATGGCGGGCAGCCACCGCCAGTTCTGGGTCGTCGCGTGCGCGGCGTCAGCCATGGGACTCCTCGGGGGCCAGCGGTACGGCCTCGGGCGCGACCGCTGCGATGCAAAGGGGAGAAACGGAAGCGAAGTCCAAGGCCGTTCCGTCGGCGGCGAGCCAGCGCCCGCGCAGTTCGCCGCTCGGATCGAGGCCGTCCAGGCGCAGCCAGCGCTGGCCCTCGCGCGCGCCCAAATCGACCGACACGGCCCGGCCGACGAAGGCCAGGTGCCGTTCGAGGCGCACCACGTCGAGGGTACCCCCGCGCCGGACAAATGCGTCGACTTCGGCCCGCACGGCGATCGCGCAGTCCACGGCCAGGTGGGCGATGTCCAGTTCTTGCGCGCCCAATTCCGCAAGGCTCGTCGCCGGCATCGCAAGCCCCTGGGGTGGAGGCGCCGACGTCACGTTGACGCCTATGCCGCACAGCCACAAGGGATCCGCGCAAGGGCCTCCGACGCGCTCACCGAGCAGGCCCGCCAGCTTGCGCGGTCGGCCCGCATCCAGGGTCACGAGGTCGTTGGGCCACTTGAGCCAAATCGGCGTATCGGTCCTGCGCTGCAGGGTGTCGCGCACCGCCAGACCGGCGACCAGCGACAGGTGCGCCCAACGCTCAGGCGCCATCGACACCGGGCCGCCCATCGACATCAGCAACGCCGTGCCCGGTGCCGCCCACCACGGCGCACCGTTGCGCCCGCGTCCCGCAGTCTGGTGGCGCGCAAGTGCGAGCCGCCAACCGAAATCGCGCGGCGGGTCGTCCGCGAGCCATTGGCGCAGCCACGTTTGCGTCGAATCCACTTCGGCGCGCGCCGCTGCATGGGACCACGGCTGACCGCTCGCTTGCAGGGTCACGCGCATCGCGTCGGGGTCAAAGGGCAAGGCACGTTCGGTCATCGACTGGCAACGCAGCGGGCGACGGCCCCTGTGGCGCGAGCGTGCCAGGGTGCGGCCGTCGGCGCAAACGGTCCGGCCGACGACCGACACTGACACCGCGATGACACGCTTTGGTTGCCGCTGCACGTCGCCGCACCTAGCTTGTCCGTGTCCGGGGCGGACCGGGCAGCCACCGCGGCAGCAGCCGCGAATCGAGAAGGGGGACCCCATGCACAACCGAGAAGAAACCCTGCAGCACGCCGTCGAAGCAGCCATTGAGGCGCGCGGCGTCCACGGCGTTCATGTCGATGTCGACGCGGGCGATGTCGTGTACCTCGACGGCGAAGTCGCCACCAACGTCGAAGAAGCCGTCGCGGTCGAGGCCGCGATCGAAATGGGCGCGGACCGCGTCGAGGATGGCCTGCACTATGCCCACCAGGAAGACACGCTGGGCCACCTTGCTGAGCGCCACACGAGCATGCCGCACGACAGCAACGTCTACGAGGTGCCTGAGCAAGCCGAGTTGAAGATCCTGCACGGCGCCCACCTCGAAGGCCGCGTGTTCGACAGCAACATCTACCCCACTCTGCACCAGACGGGGACGCCGGTCGAATAGCCGGCCACAGTTCGCTTCAACCGACCACGATCCGGTATCGCGCTGGCCCGTCGGCGCGGGCGGCAGCGCGCGAGGGACCGTCACCCGCCCCCGCTCTCGCCGTGCCATGGAGTCACGGCTCGCTCGCTGCGCTCACCGCTGGGACCCCGGGCGGAGACCCGTTCTTTGGCCACAACTCGTTCCGCGCCCCTTGCGCACCGCCCGCTTGACGCCGCCGCGGCCATTGCCCACCATCGCAGCCCGGCGCGGCGGAGAAGCCGCCCGCCACGGCCTGTGGCCCGCATGGAATTGAGCGAATTCGAACGTGCCGAACCGGCCCACCTGGGCTGGACCGACCGCGGCGACGTGCGCATCGTTTGGAAGGACGCCCACGAAAGCGTCTATCCTCTTGCGTACTTGCGCGAGCACTGCCCGTGCGCGTCGTGCCGCGGAACCCATGGACCGCCGACCACGTTGGTCAGGCAGTCGCGCGGAGGGCTGCCCATCGTCCAACGCCAGCGCGAGCCGTCGATGGAGGTCAAAGCGGTGGTGCCGGTCGGCAACTACGCCATCCGCTTTACCTGGGGCGACGGCCACGACGGCGGCATCTATTCGTGGCGGCTGCTGCGCAGCTTGTGTCCGACCGCTGGCGGAGGCGCGGATCTGCTGCCGTTGGCGCCGGAAAACTGACCATGGCGGATGAGGACGTGCGCGACTGCGACGCGCCCCGGTTTCCGACTCCGCTGTGCGAGGTTTCAGACCTCGACGCGGGCCGGCGCGCCCTCGACGTGGACGGCGTCGCATTCTTGGTGATCGAAGACCGCGGCCAGTGGCAGGTCGTCGACGGCGAATGCCCGCACCAGTACTTTCCGCTGGAGTTCGGCGATGTCCAGGACGGGGTGCTGGCGTGCCCACTGCACGGTTGGCGTTTCGACCTGCGCACCGGGCGATCGCCCGACAGCCCGCAGATCTGCATTCGGCGCTGGCCAGTGCGCCGCGAAGGCGACCACCTTGTCGTCGACAGCTGATCAACAAGGAGCAGGAAGTGACAACCGGAGAACTCTACGCCGACCTGACGCGGCGCCTTTCGGACTTGACCGCCATCGAGGAGACCCTGGGCATCCTGCAATGGGACCAGGAAATCGTCATGCCCAAGGGCGCAGTGCACGCGCGCGGCAGGCAGAAGGCGACGCTCGCCGGCCTTTTGCATCAGAACCAATCCAGCGCCGCGCTGGGCGGCCTGCTGCAGCGCCTGGGCGAACGCGGTGACCTGGACGACATCGCGCGGGCAAACGTGCGCGAGGCCCACCGCGACCATGCCCGGGCAGCCCGCATCCCCGAGGCGCTGGTGCGGCGCTGGGCGTCGTTGACGGTCCAGGCCCACGACGTGTGGGTCGAAGCGCGCAAGGCCGCAGCGTTCGGTCAGTTCGAGCCGGTGCTGGGCGAAATGGTGGACCTGGCGAAACAGCGCGCTGCCGCCATCGACCCGGGCCGGCCCGCGTATGACGTGCTCATCGACGAGTTCGAGGTGGGCATGACCATGGCCCGCTTGGATGGCGTCTTTGCGGAACTCAAGGCGACGCTGGTGCCCCTGATTGCCCGGGTGCGCGCGCGCATGGCCCAGGGCGGGTTGCCGGACGCGTCGTGGCTGCGGTCGCCGGTGCCCGCCGAACGGCAGCGCGAGGTCGGCGAGTCGATGGTGCGGGCGATGGGGTTCGACTTCGACCGAGGTCGCCTCGACACCAGCGTCCACCCGTTCTGCGGCGGCGCCGGAACCGATGACGTGCGCATCACCACGCGCTACAAGGAGACGGCGTTCCTGGGTTCGCTGTCGGGCATGATCCACGAGACTGGCCACGCGCTGTACGAGCAGGGCCGCGATCGGACGCTCGGCGACCAGCCCGTATCGCGCGCGCGGTCCATGGGCATCCACGAGAGCCAGTCGCTGTTGTGGGAAAAGCAAGTGGGGCAGGGCGCCGCGTTCTGGCGGCCCCACTATCCTCGGCTGCAGGCCGCGTACGCGTTCCTGGCGGCGGTGTCGTTCGACGACTTCGTGTTCGGGCTCAACCTCGTCCAACTGGGCAACTTCATTCGCGTCGACGCCGACGAGCTGACCTACCCGCTGCACGTCATCCTGCGCTACGAGATCGAGCGCGACCTGTTCTCGGGCGCGCTGGCGGTCGCCGACCTGCCGGCGGCCTGGAATGCCAAGATGGTGCAGTACCTCGGCATCGAGCCGCCCGACGCCGCGCTGGGTTGCCTGCAAGATGTCCACTGGTCGTCCGGTTCGTTCGGCTACTTTCCGTCGTACACGCTGGGCGCGGTCTACGCGGCGCAGTTCATGCAGGCGGCGCGCAAGGCCGTCGACGTCGAGGCCACGCTCGGCGCGGGCGACGTTCAGCCGCTGCTCGGTTGGCTGCGCGAACACGTGCATCGGATGGGGTCACGCTTCCCGACCGACGAGTTGGTTGCGCGCGCCACCGGTCGGCCACTCGACACGGCGCCCTTCCGCGCCTACGTGACCGAGAAATACTCCCGGCTCTATCGCCTGTAGGCCATGGCTTTCAAGCAGTTCCACCTTGCGCCGTCGACCGGCGAGGCGGTCGCCGATCCGCGCAGCCGCAGCCGGGCGCTCATCGGCGGCGACCTGCAGATGCGCCGGGCACACGGGACGCCGTCCAAGCTGGCGGACCCCGACGTGCTGGACCCCGTGTTCCGCGCACAGGATTTCGAGGCGGTGCGCGCCTGGTGCCAGCGCGACGAAGATCGGCCGTTGGTCGTGGAGATCGGTTTTCAGCTCGGCGAGTTCGCAGTTGCATACTGCGCACGGCGTCCGGAGATCGCCTACCTCGGCTTCGAGGTGCGCAAGCAGTTTTGTGAAGAGTCGGCGCGCCTTTTGCGTTCGCGCGGGCTCGAGAACGCGCGGCTGTGCCTGGCAGACGCACGTCTGATCCTGCCCGACATGGCCGCGGGCGGACGGTTGGACGAACTGCTGGTCTTTTTCCCCGACCCGTGGTGGAAGCCGCGCCACGTCAAGAAGCGATTGTTTTCCGACGATTTCGTCGCAGACGCCCACGACTGGCTGCGCCCCGGCGGCCGTTTGCTGCTCAAGACCGATGTCGAGCCGTACGCCGCCTTGGCCGAGGCGACCTTGGCGGCCCATGGCGGCTACCGTGTCGAGCGCCTGGCCGATCCGCACGCCGGCCTGCCGTGGACCTTGCGCGAGCGGCGCTGTGACCTGCACGGCTACCCCACCTGGGCCGTCGCAGGCGTCCGGCAGTGAACACGGGCGTCGCTTTCTGCTAAGGTAGTGCTTTCCACCGCCGATGCGATCCGGCGGCCATCGCCCGCCCGCAGCGTGACCTTGATGACCAGACATTCCGAGCTCGTGCCTGGACTCACCGTAGCTCGCGCTGCCAGGACGCGGTTGGTGGCGATCGCGTGGGTCGCCGCCGCATGCGCCGCGTGTACGGAATCGCCGGCCGATTCGGTAACGGCGACGGACGCCACGGCCAATCCGTTTGGCAACGGTTTCGGCGGCGGGTCGCTCTTTGACGGCGCAGGGACGTTGACGGACACCGCCGGCGGCCTCAAAGACGGCGGCGCGGACGCGGCTACCGTCGTGCTGCCCGATGGCGCGACAGCCCTCGCGCCCGACGCGAACACCGTGCCTGACACTGGCCCCGTTGGCGTCGGCTGCCCTTTCTCTGCCAGCCCCAAGCCCGGAGATCCAGGCGCGCCGTGCAAGATCGCGGCCGATTGCGACTCGGGCCTGTGCGTCGAGGGTCCCGACGGCAAGCTGTGCACGATGAAATGCACCAACTGCTGCCCGGGCGGCTGGCAGTGCACCCAGTTCGGCGACGTGGACCCGGTGTTTGCGTGCCTGCCCAAGTCGCTGCGGCTGTGCCAGCCGTGTACGGCCGACAAGGATTGCGCGACGGTGGGCGACGCCGGGTTGTGCCTCGACTACGGCGCAGATGGGCGCTTTTGTGGCAGCGCGTGCGCCAGCGATGCCGAGTGTCCGCCCAACTACGCGTGCAAGGCCGCGCAAGGGGTCCAGGGCGCCAGCAAGCAGTGCGTCCGAACAGCGGGCCAGTGCTCGTGCAGCGCCAAGGCCATCGCCGAGGGCATGAGCACGGTGTGCAGCGTCAGCAACGCCTTTGGCAAGTGCACGGGCACGCGCAAATGCAACGACACCGGGCTCACGCCGTGCAGCGCCAAGACGCCGCAGGTAGAGACCTGCAACCTCGCTGACGACGACTGCGACGGCCAGACCGACGAGGTCGGCGCCAGCGGTTGCCTGACCCTGTGGAGCGATGGCGACGGCGATGGCTACGGCGCCACCCCGCCCAACGGCGGCAAGAGCCAGTGCCTGTGCGTCGCCACGCCACCGTACACCGCCGCCAGCCCGACCGACTGCAACGACAACGACAAGGCCATCAAGCCCGGCACATTGGAGGTGTGCAACGACATCGACGACAACTGCGACGGCAAGACCGACTTCGGCTGCGATTCGGACAAGGACGGCTACTGCGACGCCGACCAGACCGTCATCGGCAAGCCCAAGGTGTGCCCAAAGGGCGGCAAGGACTGTGACGACAACAAGGTCGAGGTCAACCCGGGCACCAACGAGGTGTGCAGCAACGGCGCCGATGACAACTGCAACGGCCAGACCGACGCTGAAGAGGGGTCGGTGGGCTGCCAGCCGTTCTTCCTCGACGCCGACAAGGACGGCTGGGGAACCGGCGAGCCCAAGTGCCTGTGCGGCGCCACCGGCAGCTACACGGCGACCAAATTCGGCGACTGCGCCGACGGCGATCCCAACGTCAACCCAGCCGTCGCCGAAGTGTGCAACAACGGCAAGGACGACAATTGCTCGGGCGCCATGGACGAACCGGACGCCCAGAAGTGCGAGACGTTCTACGGCGACAAGGACAGCGACGGCTATGGCAGCGGAGCCGGCAAGTGCCTGTGTGCGCCTACCGTGCAGCTGACCGTCAAGAAGGCCGGCGACTGTGACGACCTCGACCCCAAGGCGAACCCGGCCGCTGCAGAGCAGTGCAACGGCATCGACGACAACTGCAACGGCAAGGTCGACGAGATTGGCGCCCTGGGCTGCAACGTTCTGTACGCAGACGTGGACAATGACGGCTTTGGCGACCCCGGCGAGTCGGCGTGCAAGTGCAAGCCCGACGGCGTGCACTCGGTCCTGGTTGCCGGCGACTGCAACGACAGCAAGGCCGAGGTCAACCCCAAGGGCAAGGAGCAGTGCGACGGCCTCGACAACAACTGCAACGGTGTCATCGACGAGGTCAACGCGGCCGGGTGCACGGTGTACTACGCCGACCTCGACGGCGACGGCGCCGGCGACCTGAGCCAGAAGGCATGCCTTTGCCAGAAGGCGGCGCCCTACACTGCGCTCAAAGGCGACGACTGCAACGACAAGAAGGCCGAGGTCAACCCCAAGGCCATCGAGAAGTGCAACGGCGAGGACGACGACTGCGACGGCGCCATCGACGAGGAGGGGGGCAGTCTGTGCACGGACTACCTCTACGACGAAGACGGCGACGGCTTTGGCATCACCGGCAAGGCCAAGTGCACCTGCAAGCCAAGCGTGCCATACAGTGCCACCAAGGGCGGCGACTGCAACGACAAGAACCCGACCGTGTATCCGGGTGCCCTCGAAATCTGCAACACCGTGGACGACAACTGCGACAACCAGACCGACGAGGCCGGCGCGCAGGGTTGCACCGCGCTTTTCGTCGACAGCGACAAGGACGGCTATGGCGACGGCAAGCAACTGTCCAAGTGCTTGTGTGCCGCGCAGGCCCCCTACACCACGCCGCAAGGCGGCGACTGCAACGACCTCGACCCGACGACGCACCCGAGCGCCAAGGAGATTTGCGATGGCGTCGACACCAACTGCAACGGCGTGCTCGACGATCCCGGCGCAGCGGGCTGCAAGGCGTTCTTTCTGGACGCCGACAAGGACGGCTACGGTTTGGCCAGCCAGTCGCAGTGCTTGTGCAATGCCAACGGCGCGTACAGCAGCCAGCAGGCCGGCGACTGCAACGACGGCAATGCCAACGTCAACCCGAAAGCCACCGAGGTCTGCAACGGCATCGACGACAACTGCAATGGCGCCACCGACAACGACTCGCCCCAGGCCAAGCTGTACTACGCCGACGCAGACAACGACGGCTACGGCGCCGGCGCAGGCAAGACCCTGTGCCAGCCCGACGCCACCTTCAAGACCACCCAGGGCGGCGACTGCAACGACGGCGACGGCAACATCAACCCGTCCAAGCCCGAACAGTGCAACGGCAAGGATGACAACTGCGACAACCAGACCGACAACGGCAACGCCCAGGCCATGTGCGGCAGCGCGTTCAATGGCGCGCCGGTGTGCAGCGGAGGCAAGTGCGGGGTGTCGTGCAACGCCAAGTGGTTCGACGTCGACGGCCAGTTCGCCACGGGCTGCGAGTGCCCGGCTGACGCCGACTACGGCCTCAAGGGCGGGTCGTGCGCCGCCGCCGAAAGCGTGGGCGTCTTGAGCGATGCCGGCGGCCAGAGCACCCAGTCGGGCAACATCATGCCGGGCGAGGGCGGCGACTGGTACAAGTTCACCGCCCAGGACAACGCCGATGGCGTAGGCGGCTGCGACCAGTTCAACGTGCGCATCAAGTTCACCAGCAACCCGGACGGCAATTTCGTCTTCGACGTGTTCCGCGGCGGCTGCGGCCCGAGCGAGCAACTGTGCGCCGCCGAGACGGACCACACCTGGTTCACCAACTACTACGGCAACAAGCCGGTCGGGCCCGGCGTGATGCCCAACAACCCCGCTGGCGACACCCAGAAATCGCCCTCGCCCGAGAAGGGCGGCGAGTGCAAGTGCACGACCAGCCCCGGCGCGCCGGGGATGAACGTATGCAAGGACAACTCGGCCACGTTCTACGTGCGCGTCTACAGGGCGGCAGGGGCTGCGGCTTCGTGTTCCAACTACTCGATTTTCTTTGCGAACGGTCCCTAGGAGCCTGTCGGACGATCCTCCGACAGACTCCGTGCTGGTTGCGATCGGGGCAGCGACCAACAACTGCATGAAGTAAATTCAGCCAGTTTCGGTCTCTGGCAGGCCGCAGCCGCGGCCTTCCTAGGGGCCGGAACGCACCCCCCATTGTTCAGATCGTTGAAATCGCATCGGTTCGCTCGGGAACTCGACGCGCGGGCACACCGTCCGCGCCGAACGCAACCCGGGCGAGCCACCAGTCTCGCCGCGCCACGCCCGCATCGACGCCGCGCCGGTTCTGCGCTACCGTCGGCCCACGCCCGGGAGGCCGCGATGGACTGGCAGCACGGTAGGGAACTCTTCGACGTTCACGAGTTGTGCGCCGCGCCCGCACTGTCCGCCACGCCGGCCCGCCCGGTCGCGGCGATCAGGCCCTCGGCGGCACCGACAGCGGCGCGGGGTCCCGCGGTCGCCCGCGTGCGGCGTGGGCCAGCGGATGCGGGCAAGGCGATCGAGATCACGGATCGGCACGCGGCGGTGCGTCCCGAGGACGGCAAGCACCCGCGGCAGGCGCGCTTCGTCGCCGTCGCCGGCAATATCGGCGCTGGCAAGTCGACGCTGACCGCGTTCCTGGCGTCGCGTTTCGGCATCCAGCCGTTCTACGAGCCCAACGACGCCAACCCCTATCTGAGTGATTTCTACGCGGACATGCAGCGGTATGCGTTCCACAGTCAGATGTACTTTCTTTCCGCCAAGTTCAGGTCCCATCTGGATCTGGCTCGTCTGCTCGACGCCCACCCGCACAAGGTGTACGTCCAGGACCGCACGATCTACGAGGACGCGGAGATTTTCGCCCGCACGCTGCACACCCGCGGCACGTTGAGCGTGCGCGACTACCAGACCTACGACTGCATGTACCGGGCCATCCGCGATACGCTGCCCCGGCCGGATCTGCTGATCTACTTGCGGTGCAGCGTCAAGGGCCTGCAGCGGCGCATCCGTCGGCGCGGTCGCCCCGAAGAGCAGGCGATGGATCCGTCGTACCTCAAGGACCTGCAGACGGCCTACGAGGACTGGATCGGCGCCTACGATCTCGGTCCGACCCTGGTCATCGAGACCGAACGGCTCGACTACCTGCGCGACATCGTCGATCGCGTGCAGATGGAGAACGCGCTGGACGAACTCCTGCGCCGACCGTGACCGGTTGCGGTAGCCTGTCGCTCTCGTACACTACGCGCCCCTGAGTGCAGTGGCTCGGGCGAGTGTGCGCGCGTCCATGGCGTTTTCCATCCACCAACGCGAAGACCTGCTGCGCAAGCTGGCCGCCACGCCGTTCGACCTGCTGGTCGTCGGGGGCGGCATCACCGGTGCGGGCATCGCGCGCGACGCAGCGCTGCGCGGCCTGCGGGTGGCTCTGGTCGAGCGCGGCGATTTCGCGGTCGGCACTTCGTCGCGATCCACCAAGCTCATCCACGGCGGACTGCGCTACCTGGAGATGGGCGACGTGGGGTTGGTGTTCGAGGCCGTCCGCGAGCGGCAACGGCTGTTGCGGATCGCACCCCACCTGGCGCGGCCGCAGAGCTTCGTGCTGCCGGTCAACGAGAGCAGCAAGCATGGCGTGTTCCTGCTCGACGTGGGCCTGACGCTGTATGACGCGCTGGCTTCGTTTGCCGGCGTGATGCGCCACCGTGCGCTGCGCAAGAAGCCGCTGATGCGCATGGAGCCGCTGCTCCACGGCAAGGGGTTGCAAGGCGGTGCGCGCTACTTTGACGCCACGACCGACGACGCCCGTCTGGTCCTTGCCAATGTGCGCGGCGCCCACGAGGCCGGGGCCGTGCCGCTCTCGCGCGTCGAGGTGGTGGCGCCGATCGTGCAGGATGGCCGCTGCGTGGGCGCCCGCGTGCGCGACCTGCGTGGCAGTGCGACCTTCGACGTCCGAGCCCTGTGCATCGTGGCCGCGGTTGGCCCGTGGTCTGACGAGTGGATGGCCCTTTGGCGCAGTGCGCTGCCGGACACCACAGATGCCCCGGCCGCGGCTCCACCGCTCACGCCCAGCAAAGGCGTGCATGTCGTGGTGCCTCGCAGTCGATTGCCACTGAACCACGCCGTGACCATGACCTCGCACCTCGACGGCCGCGTGGTGTTCGCGCTGCCGTGGTCGCACGCGACCGTGCTGGGAACCACCGACACGACCTACGACGGCGCGCTGGACGAACCGGTGTGCACCTGGGCCGACGCCGAGTACCTGGTCCAGACCGCCAATGGCTGCCTGCACGCGGTGGGCGGACCGCTGCAGGTGGCCGACGTGGTCAGCACCTGGGCCGGCATCCGGCCGTTGGTCGCACAGGCCGGAGCGTCGAGCTACAAAACGTCGCGCGAGCACGTCATCACCGTCGACCCGCGCGGCTTGGTCGCAGTCGCTGGCGGCAAACTCACGACCTACCGGGTGATGGCGCAACAGGCCGTGGACGCGGCGCTGCCCTTGCTCCCCGGCGCGACCGCCCACGCCGTCACGCCCTGCGCGACTGCCGAGTTGCCGCTGCCCGGGGCCGACCGCTTGCCGACGCCGAACCGGTCCATCGAGGTACTGACCGCCGCCTTGCAAGCCAACCACGGGTTGGACGCTGCCAGCGCCGAACACTTTGCGCGCCGCTATGGGTCGGACGCCGAGAGCGTGCTGGCCGCGTGCGCCGACGAACCCGAGGGCGGCGACTGCGTGCTGCCCGATCTGCCCTATCGCTGGGGCGAGTTGGCCTGGCTGGTGCGCGAAGAGATGGCGCTTGACCTCGTGGACCTGACCGTGCGCCGCACCCAACTGTACTACGTGGCCGGAGACCGGCTGTTGGCGGTTGCGCAGGACCTCGGCCGGCGCATGGCGCGCTGGTGTGGCGATCCGCCCGAGGCGGCGCGGATCCTTGCCGCGGGGCTCGTGGCGTACGTCGTCGCCCACCGCGTGCAGTCGCCCCCGGAGCCTCATGCCGCATGAATCGCCGGCCCCGCCGACGCTGGAGGCGGTGGTCGCGGTCGCCCAAGGCGCGTGCGAATTGACCCGGTGCCTGGTGCGCTCGCCCTTGCAGCGCCGCCAGAAGGACGACGATTCGCCCGTCACGGTCGTCGACGAAGCCGTGGACGCCTACCTGCACGCCCACCTGCGGCCGTTGTTCGCCAGCGCGGCATGGCTGAGCGAGGAGACCAAGGACCGACCCGAGCGCCTGGGCGCACACTGGTTGTGGATCGTGGACCCGATCGACGGCACCCGCTCGCTGCTGGCCGGCGAACCCGAATACTGCGTGTCGATCGCCTTGGTCGAATGCGCCTTCGGGCCGCGACTGGCTGTGGTCGCCAACCCGAGCACCGGCGACGTGTTCCGGGCCGAGGCCGGCGGCGGTGCATTCGATCAGCGGGACCATCCCATGCGGGTGCGACCGCGCTGGAACCCGACCGAAGCGACCTTTCTCGCCTCGCGTACCGATGCCGCACAAGGCCTGTGGCGCGAGCGGTGGGCGTCCGGCACGGTGCGGCCCATGGGCGGCCTCGCTTGGAAGATGGCCATGGTCGCTGCCGGCAAAGCGGATGGCCACGCCACCTTGGGGCCGCGCAGCGAGTGGGACGCGGCCGCCGGGGCCCTGCTGGTCGCCGAGGCGGGGGGCCGCTGCTGCGACCTCGCAGGACGGCCTCTGCGCTACAACCAAGCGGTGCCGCACTACCGAGGCTGCGTTGTGGCCAGCGCGGCCGCATTCGATGCGATGCTGGCGGCCGCCCAGGCCGAGGCGCGGGCCAGGGGCGACGGCGCGGATGGATAATGCCCATGGCAATCGCCGCAGAATCGGCCTACCATCGCCCTGCGCCGGCCCTGGCGCCCCGGTACGCCGTCGTGTCCACGCTGTGTCGCAACTGCCTGTGCGCTGTGTTGCTTGCGTTTGCCGTGTGCGGCGCCGCGTGCGATCGGTCGTGCAGCAAACTCGCCGACCAGCTGTGCGAACGCGCCGAGTTGTACCGCGAGAAGAATGCCGACGAACTGTGCGAACGTTGGCGTGAACGCACCCGGCGCGTGGGGAGCGAAACCTGCCAAGCCGCGTTGCGCACGCTCGAGCGCGACCGCGTCTTGCCGTAGGTCTGCGTGGACGTTCGCACGCGCTGCACTGCTCCGCGCCCCGCCGCGGTGATCACGTGACTGCCAGCCCTCCTGAGGACCCGACGGGTCCGGCCCCCCCTTGGCAGCGCCGGCCGAGTCCGGTCGCGCGCGCCATGCTGTGGGCGCTGTCGCTGACCATCATCGGATCTGCGCTCGCGGGTGCCTGGCTGACTGCCCGCCGACCTGCCGACCCCATGGCGCCGCTCGGTTTGGAGTTGCGCACGCACAACGCCATGTGGCGGGTCGGTCAGCGCATGCCGACGTCGGACAGCGCGCGCGAGGCGGGCAAGCCCAAGGCAGCGTCACCGGTCGCAAGCCCGATCGAGGCGCTGCGCAGCGAGTCGCTCACGTTGCTTTTCACGCGCGCCTCCGGGTTTTCGCCGGATGATGTCGCCCTGCGCGGTCAGGCTGCCATCGTGGCGCACTGCATCGCCACCGAGCAGCATGCCCAGGCAGCCGCGTTCACCGCGCGCATCCGGCATGATTTCGGCGCAGATCTTGCTGTGGCCCTCGCCGGCCTTCCCGCCGAGCACACCGCGGTCCTCGGGGCGCGGATCGGGCAGATTCCAGGCGCGGCGCAGGCACGCGTGGCTGCCGACAAGCCGAGCTTCGGCCAAGGATGGAGCCCGTGGACGCGTGACCGTGTGCGGTTGCAGATCGCTTTGCGGGCCATGGAGGTGCCGTCAGAACTTCCCAACGAGGCGAGCGCCACGCGAAACGAGGCGCGGCAGGCGGCGCGCGCGGCCGTGCGCAAGCTCAATGGCCAACTGCAGGACGCCGATCGATCGGTTGTGGCGGCGCTTTTCACCGCGCTGCACGTCGTCGGCTTTGCGTCGCTCTTTGGCTTGGGGATGCTCGTGGCATCGCTGGTTCGGGCGCTGCTGGCAAAGCAGCGCGGCGCGCCGGCCTGGCAGTGGTTGCGCGATCGCTACCCAGGCCTGCCCGACGACAATCCCTACGGCCGCGACCTGCTGACACCGGCGCTGGGCTTGGCGGTATGGCTCGGTGGCCAGGGCGCGGCGGGCATCGCCATCGCCGTGATCGTCGGCAATGGCCCTACTGGATTCGCAACGTTGCTCAGCGGCATGGTCGGCGTCGTCGCGGCGCAGATGGCGGTGACGCTGCTGTCTCCTACGAGGCTGCCGATCGTGCATGCGGCCCGTCTGGGCGGTGATCCTACGGCGCCGTTCTGGCGCGCCTCGACCGCGGCGCTGCGTGTGTGGACCGTGCTGCTGCCCGTGGTTGCGCTGGCGTCGGCGGTCAACGCGCTGTTGGTCGGCGACCCGGACTCCGTGCATCCCATCCAGGAGATCGCATCGCGCCACCCCGACCCGGTGACATTGGCCGCGCTCGGTGCGGCCGCCATCTTGCTCGCGCCGCTCGCTGAGGAACTGGTCTTTCGCGGTCTGTTGTTGCGGTATTTTCGCCAGAGATTCGGCCTGTGGCCCGCCGTGGTCGTGTCGAGCCTGCTTTTCGCCGCCATGCACCTGTCGGTCGATCAGATGCTGCCGCTGACCGTCCTCGGCGTTGGGTTTGCACTGGCCTACGTGTGGGTGGGCAACCTGTGGGCCTCGGTTGTCCTGCACGCGCTGTGGAACACGGGTTCGTTCGTGCTGACCGTCGGTTTGGCGATGTCGTGAGGGCCAGGAAATGATTTACTCAATCATTTCTCGGGCCCGTTTGCTTGCTCCGTGGGTCGCCAGCTCGCGGACCAAAGGTCCGACTCGCGGCTCCGTCCTGATGTGAGCGTGATCGACTTATTATTTTCCAGTCCCTGACTGCCGCTACGGAATCCGGACGTCGATGTGGGTCGATCGCCGCATCTCCTCGATCCACGCCTTGTAGAGCTTGACCAGTTGGTCCTCCTGCAGTCGATTGCGCACGAGGCTGACCAACAGTTCTTTGTCCTTGGCCGCCGACTTGCGGCGGTCGAGCACCTGTAACACGTGAAAGCCATACGGCGTCTGCACCACGGCCGAGATGTCATTCTTCTTGAGCGACCACAGCTTGGCGGCCAGACTGGGTTCCAGCGTCCACCGCCGCTGCCAGCCGAGGTCGCCGTCGGGCGCGCCGCGGTCGTCATTGAACTCCTCGGCCAGCGCCTCGAACGGTCGGGTGCCGGCGACCAGCAAGTCATGCACCTTCCAAGCCTTCTCGCGCTTGGCGTTGACTGCCCGCGGACTGTCATCGGGCCGCACGCCGACCATGATGTGGCGGGCGCGCACCTCCTCTTCGCAGGTGCCGTTGCAGTGCTCCAGTTCGAGGACCTTCTGCACCTCTTCTTCGCCGATGCGCAGCCGTGACCCGAGCTTGATCTTGAGCATGTGCAAGCGAACCAGTTCCTGGCGCACGTGCTGGCGGTACGCGGCGGCTCCCGCAAAGCCCAATTGCCGCACGGCGCGGTCGAGGTCGTCGTCGTCCCAACTGTTGCGCTTCTTGACGTCGGTGATCTGCTGATCGACCTCGCGGTCTTCGGCCGTGACGCCAAGTTCCTTGGCCGCGCGCAGCACCAGCGTGCCGTCGACAAGCGACTGCAGCACCTGCAAGCGCAACTCAGCCTCGCTGCGCGGCTTCTCGATGTCGGTGGGCACGGCTTGCTGCGAGCTGACTTGGCTGCCCATGGCGCGGCGCAGTTCGCCGAGGGTGATGACCGAGTCGCCCACCAGGGCGGCAACGCCTTCGACTTCTTCGAATTTCGCTGGCAGTTTCGCTCGGCGTGGTTCGTCGGCCGCCGCCCCCGCGGCCACGTGCACGGCGATCGCGATCATCACGAGCAGACGGCGCGGAGCGATCATGGGGACACCGGCGAGGTCGCAGCGGCTGGCGGCGTCGCAGCGTCGTTGCCACTCGGCTTCTTGGGTGGCGGCGCCTCGACCTTGGGTTGGACGATCAAGCGCACCGCGTCGTCATCGATGGTCACCTTGGCTTTGGCCTTGAGGTCGTCGATGAGCTTCTGGCGCTTGAGGTCTCGCTCGCGCTTGGCGATGCGGGCGCGGATCGACTCTTCGGCCTGCTCCAGGCTTTTTTCGACCGCCGGCGATCGTGAGGTCGTCATCCACACGTGGAATCCGCGCTCGCTCTGCACGACAGGGCCGACCACGAACGGTTCGACGGCAAACGCGGCGTCCATCAGCGCCTGAGGGATCTGTGCCCGACGCTCGAGTTCGGCCGATGTCGCGCCCGGGGGCGGCTGCCTGGACACGCTGCCGAGCGCGCCCAGGTAGGGCGCAGTGGCCTTGTCTTCCGACAGCCGCACAACGTAGTCGTTCCACAGGGCGACGAGCTTTGGCGTGTTGCCCTCCGCGCCTTTCTCCAACTCGACCTTGACCTTGTCTGCCTGGGCCTTGTCTGCGAACAACATGTGGCTCAGCTCGACGGTTTCCGGCTTGTGGAAAACGCCCGGGTTGGCGTCGTAGTACGCCTTGACGTCGGCGGCGGGGACCGCGGCGGGGTCCACCTCATCTTTACCTTCTTCCATCAAGTACTTGCGCACCATGGCCTGGCGGGTGGTTTCCAGCACCTCAGGATCCTTGTCGATCCCCTGGCGCAGCGCTTCGGCCACCAGCACCTCGAACTGTACGAGTTTCGCGAGGTATTCCTTGCGCTTCTGTACGCTCGCGAACTGGCTGCGCACGGCGTTCGGTTCCGCCTGCAACCGGGCTTCCAGGTCGCCGAGCGTGATCGGTCGGTCGCCCACCCGCGCCACCACGATCGCTCGCTGCTCGGCGGTGAGCGTCGAGTTTTTCGCCGATTCCGCCACCTTGGGCAGGTCTTCGACCTTTGCGGCGAGCTTGTCCGCCGTCGCCCCCGGGCCGTGGGGCAGCGGGCGCGCCGGTTTGTCGCATGCAGCCGCCGCAAGTGCCAGAGCAATCGATGCGGCGGCGGCCGCCCCGGCGCGCAGGAGTTGTGAGGTTTGGTGGTCGTTCATCGGCGCTGGCTTCGAGCCGGCGGGGGCCGCCGCGGGCGCGGATTTGTCGCACGTTGTCGGGGTGTGCGCAAGGCTGGGAATTTGACCCGCGCCGCATTTTCCGTCGAAATTCGCCGCCCGCCCGTCCGTCTCGGAGGACCCACGTGGACAACCGCACCGCCGTCGCTACCCTTCTGGATCGCAATTCGCCGCTGACTGAGGTGGCCGCCCACCTCGACGCGTTGGATCACGCGACCCGCTTGGAGCAATGTCGCGCACTGGGTCGCACGGCGCAGCGGGTGCTCTTCAACCTGGCATCGGCCGACCAGGTGCGGTTGGAGGACTTGGTGCCCGCCAGCGTCGCGCCGCGCACCGAGGTCATCCAGTTCGGCATGAACACCCTGCCGCTGCCAGGCGCCATGCGGCGGTTCGAGAAGCGCTTTTGCCGCCCAGACGACGGCTCGGCGCGGCTTTTCGGCTTCAACGAGGGCAGCACCCGTGCGCTCATCGGTCCGGGCTACTTCGTCGCAGTGCCCACAGCGGGCAACGAACAGTGGCAGCAGCGCGGCGCCGTGGTGGTCGATTACTACCAGGTTCCAGACGGCCCGGTGGTCGAAGGCTGGCCCAAGGTCGTGCCCAACAGCAGTGGCCTGCAGCGCTTCGTGTTCCAGGGCACCCGCGATTTCATGCGTCGGGTCAGCGACTGGGTCACCATCGGCGCGGCCTACAAGGGTGAAAAGGCGCTGGACCACTACTTTGTGCTGGTGCGCAACCCGGGCTGAGCCGCTGGGACCGGACGCGTCGACCTGCATGTCGAACGGGCGGCGCGGCAAGGCGGCCGTTCAGGACGCTACCTAGTACCTCAGGCCCGAAATTCGCGCCGGGTTCCGGCGCGCAACAGGGCTGAGGTACTTCCGGCCGCGGCTGCGGCCGGCCGCGGGGGTGAGCGCGCATGGGCGCGCGAGGGGGCTG
>VGRO01000092.1 GCA_016875335.1 Deltaproteobacteria bacterium
TGCGCGCAAGCAGTCGGTCGCATCATCCAAGGCGCAGTTGTCGTGCCGCGTGACAGTTCACCTGAAGCCACACCTCAGGGTATGCTTGGCGGCTAATCTCCGACAGGCTCCTAGGCCCATGGTGCGCGCCGCGCGGGCATTTGCCAACCGCAAGGCAGCGCAGTACCGTGCCCCCATGCGCGCGCTGTGCCTTTTGGTCGCGGTCGTCCTGGGGTGTGGCGACCCTGCGCCCAAGACGGGCACGGCCGCGGTCGCGCTGGACGCGGCACCGCAAGACAGCGCGCAAGCGGCCGCCAGCGACGCCATCGCCGCAGAGGCCGCAAACGCCTTGGCCCCGTCCAAAAAGCCATGCAGTTTGGCCGCCGAGTGCCCGCCGCCCACCCTGCTGTGCGCGGTGGCCTCGTGCACCTTGGGGTGGTGCTCCGTAGAACCGGCGCCCAATGGCCAACCTTGCGGCGCGTCGGACTGCGGCCCGCTCACTTGCATTTCTGGCGCATGTACGGCCCCCAACCCTTTCGCAGAGACCGTGTGGTCGCCCGGTTTTGCGGTGACTGCGCGCGCCTTGTGTGAAGGCTGGGACACGCCCTGGCTCGCCGGCAACGCGATGCTGCCCAACGGCGAACAACGGGCCTGGATCGGCCGGGCTGGCGAGTCCGTCCTGTGGAACGCCGGCGCCGTGGCGGACCTGCTGGCGTGCCGGAGCGACGCCAAACGCGCGGTCGGCCTGCGGCGCACCACCTTCGCCGCCGAGTCGGACGCCATGCTCTTGAAACTCGGTGACAAGGGCGAGGTCGCCGATGCCTCGTTCCTCAAACTGGCCGGCGACGACGCTTGGACGGCCATGGCCGATACTTGGGGGTCCTCCTGGTTGGCCGGCACCCGCGACGGCGGCGAAAACGGCATCGACGCCATGTGGGCCCCAGCGAAGGGCGACAGCCAGCAGCCCTACCACCTGGCCGCGCCAGGCGACCAGTACGTCACCGGCGCCGTGTCCATGGGCGACGACAGCGCGGTGCTGTGCGGTTACCAGTCGATGGCGGGCGCGCCGGCCGACGGTTGGTTCGCGCAGGTCGACGCGGGCGACGCCGCGATCTGGCAGGTCACCGTGGGCGGCCCAGGCGTGCAGCGGATTCATGGCTGCGTCCAAGGTGCCGCAGGGCAGGTCGTCGGCGCTGGGACCACGCTTGTCGACGTCGGCCAGGGTCCAACGGCGCGGCTGTGGTTGGTGGCGATCGACGCCGAAACAGGCGCAACACATTGGCAGCGCAACGTGGCGTGGCCGGGCGGCGAAGGGGCAGAGTTGACGTCGCTCGCGCAGGGCAAGTCTGGCGGCTATTTCGCAACCGGCTTCGTGCGCAGCCTTGGCGTAGAGCGGCCCATCGTGGCGCGCTTCAACGCGCAGGGTTGGGCAGAGGCGCTGGCCGTGCGCGGACAGGAACTCGGTCGCGGTGTAGGTGTGCGGCAAGACTGGAATGACAAAGTGCTAGTGGGGCTGGCGTGGTCGGCCCCGCACGCCGCCGCAGCGATCGCCCGGGTGTCCGAAAACGGCAACACCGACTGTTCGTGCCTCAGCGCCAAGAATTTCTGCCCGTCGACGCCGGGCTGCCGATTGGCCTCTTGCGCCGCGCAGTCGTCGCAGTGTGCGTGGGCGAAGCCATTGGTCCTGCAAGGCGCGGCCTGCCCGCTGGACAACGGCACGTTGGGGCTGTGCGGCAGCGACGGCTGTTCGCCCCAGCCGTGACGGCCCCGAAACGACTTTGTGAACTGTCTCTTGGGTCGCCTTGCTTGCTTCGGGGGTGGCCAAGCCGCGACCTGAACCGCCGACTGGCCGCTCCGCTGGCCGCCGCGATCTCTGCAAGAGACGCTTTGCAGTCCCCGAGACCGGCCGCTACAAGGTCGCCAAGAACGCCAGCAAATCCGCCCGCTGCGCCGCCGTCAAACTGGCGGAATCGCCCATGGTGTGCGCGGTCTGGGCCAGGGCGTCGTGCAGCGTCGGCGCCCGCCCGTCGTGCAGATACGGCGCGGTGGCGAAAAGGCCGAGCAGCGACGGAGTATTGAGCGCCCCGCCCGTGCCGACATCGTGGGCCAGCCCATCCTGGTAGTGCGGCGGCGGGTGGCACACCCCGCACTGGGCCTGCTTGCCGAGGAAAACCGCCCGGCCGCGCTCCACCGCCGCTACGTCTGCCGCAGCCAGTCCAACCGGCAGCGCCAGCGAGGCCACGAACGCAGCCAGGGCGTCGCGGTCGGACGCAGCGATGCCATTGCCTTCCAGGCGGTTGACGGTGTGCGAGAGATGTTCGGCCACCGTGGGCTCTTCGCCTTTCCAACCATACGGCGCAGTGCCGTTGAGGCGCCCGGCCAGCGCTGGCGTGTTCAAGGTGCCATTGGGACTGGACCATTGCAGCCCGTCCGCGAGGCCGCCTGGGTGGCACGAGGCACAGACAAAGCGATCGCCGCGCGCCAGCCCCGGGTGGGCTCCACGGACGAAAAACAGTTCGCGTCCTCTGTGCAATTTGGCCGGCAAGGCGTCGGCGACTACGGCGAGCGTCGCGTCCGCGTGCAACCGTATCGGTTTGCTCAGGTATGCAAACGCGCCAAGTTGGGCCACCGCCTGGCGCAACGGCTCCAGGGGAATGCGCCGCAAGGTCGTCCCCCAGGTATCCAGCGCCAGCATGCGCGGCGGCGCGCCCGGCAACGGCGGCACCTCGACCAACGCGTCCGGGCGCGGACCCAGCACCAGTTCGCCCACGGGTGCCACCATCGGGTCGTCGCTGTAGAGCGTCAAGAGCAGCGCATTGCCGGTCGTCGCCATCGCCACAGCCAGCACGTCGGCGCTGCGCAGCCGCGCCATGTCGGTCGGGCCATCAAAGCGCGCGAGGTAGTTGCGGAAAGTGTCGGGGTCGCGCACCGGGTCGGCGGGCTTGGCCGCCAAGAGCTGGCCCGCGGCGCCGTAGGCGCTGACCGTCGGCTCCAGCGGTCGGACCGGCAAGGCCTTGCAGAGATCCAGCGCAGGCGGCGCTGCCCCACCGTAGGTCTTGGTGGGCGCAGTGCCAAAGATGGCCCCGTTGAACGCAAGACCGTGCCCGACAAAACAATTGCCCGCGGCACACGCCGCAGCAGTGGCGGTGCCCGACGACATCGGCGCAAACACCTGCTCCAGCGCCACCGCGCGCACCTGGGCCGGATTGTGCGTGCGCCGCGCCAGCGGCAGCCAGCCGCTCGACTTGGGGTGGCCGGTGTCGACGTCCGTCCAATGCGGCGCGATCAGGACAGCGGGCCCGCTGGCAAGCACGGCCAAAATCTTCGTCACCAACGGCGCCCGCAAGGCCACCGCGGGGGCCGGCAGCGCGGCTTCGTGCACGACCTGGCCCGCCACGGTCATCCACTGTAGGCGCGGCGGCGCGGCCACGCCGACCACCACCAGTTCCACGGATTCGGGCAACGCCGGGTTGGCGAGGTCGGCCAGCGCCAGTGCCGTCGGTGCAGCCGACGCCGCGAACGTGACCACAAACGGGTTGGACCCGGTCGTCAAGCGCGCGACCAAGCCCTGGTCCGGCAACGTGGCCCACACCACGGGTGGTTGGCCCACGGCCGCAGGCCGGGCGTCGACGGCCAACTGCGCGGGCGCACCGGGCAGCGCGTAGTCCGCCACCACCTGCATGGTTTCCACATCGACCTGCCGCACCCGTTTGCCTGCGCCGTCGGCGATCCAGGCGTGGAACGCGCCGCCGCCAAGAGCGCTGCCATCGCGGCGCGTCACCTGCAGCTTGCGGCCCTCGCGGGCGACCCAAGACGGCTTGCCTGCATCGGCATGCCAGGTCGGCAGGCGCGCCAGGCTCGTTGGGTAACCGGCCGGAATCTGGTCGTCCGTCAGGTTGGTGGTCGGCACGCCGGCTTCGCTGCCCTGCTTGCACGCCGGCAATCCGGGCGGGTCGAACGCCAGCGGCGACGGCGAGCCCTCGATGACGGTGACGTTGCTGGCGATGTTCGCCTTGGGGGTGGCCGCAAGAGGGACAGGCGCGCTGGATGCAGACTGGCACGCCGATGAAAGGGCCCACGCCAGAGCGAAAAGGGCGTTCCGTGCCATGGCCTCTGCCCTGCGGTCCTGGGCCGCGCTGGCCAGTATCGCGCCCGCTCACTGGGCGGGCAAGGGCAATCTGCTGGTCTGGCGGGGACACGTCTCAGCCGAACGCTCGGCGGTGTTGCGCGCCCGGCGGGTGGTGCGGCAGTGGGCACACGTGGCCAAGGCGCTTCGAGCGTTCACACAGTGCGTCGATGTCGTGGGAAAGCGGTGGCCTTGGCGGGTTCAACCCCGCGCACACGGGGCGCTCGGTCGGGCGCAATTGCGGGCCGCCGCTCGCGGGAGTAGCCTCGTTTGCGCCGCGGAATCGTCAGCCGCTGCCGGAGTACAGATGTCGCGACCCAACCTGCCACCTGTCGTTCAGTTGGCGCTCGCGGAAGCGGTCGGTGCCTTGCGCAGCCAATTTGGCACCCGGCTTTGCGAGGTTCGCCTGTTTGGCTCCTATGCCCGCGGAACAGCGGGGCCGGCGTCCGACATCGACCTTTTGGTCGTTTTGGACCGAGTCGCTAACTCCGCCGATCGCTTTGCTGCCATGGGCACGGTGATCGACGCCGGGTTGCGCCACGAATTGCTGCTAGAGCCGATGGTCTTGGGCATGGCCGACTTGGAGCACCGGCGGCGGTGCGAAACCGCGCTTGCAGCTGCGTGGGATCGCGAAGGAGTGACGTTGTGACTGCGGAGGCTAGGGCCGCCAATATTGCGGCTGAAGTCGCAAAGGCGCGGGCGGCGCTGCACGCAGCCGACGAGCTGTTCGCGATAGAGCTTTTCGACGATGCAATGAGCCGGCTGTACTACGCCGCATTTCACTTGGCCTCGGCCGCTCTGCTGGCAGTTGACGTTGAGGCGACCACTCACCGCGGCCTGTTGAGCTTGGTGTCGCTGCACCTTGTCAAACCCGCCCGGGTGCCGCCAGATACAGCGCGGGGTTTGACCGAGCTTTTCAGCCTGCGCAATCAAGCGGACTACGACCGCCACTTTGTGATGGACGCCGACGGGGCCGCTGACTACCGACGCCGCGCCGCGAACGTCCTGGCGGCGCTGGATGGCGTGGTGACCGCGTGTGGGCACGAGGGGTTGGCGGCGACGGGCCGGTAGGCGACGGCGAGCGTTCAAGCCGGCGCACACGGGGCGCTCGCCCGGCGCGCACCTGATGGCGTTTGCTGGCACGGTCCAACCCCGCGCACACGGGGCGCTCCTGGCAAGCTACGCCCCGCTGTGGGGTCCGACCGGTCCAACCCCGCGCACACGGGGCGCTCCCTGTGGCAAAATTCAGCACAGGGCTTCAGGTCGCGCAGTCCGGCCAGCCGCGGCTTTCTCTCTCCCTCTCTGTCTTGCCCTTTTCCTACGCCGGTTCGGGCGCGGGCGTAGGCGCCGGCTCGGGCGGCAGCGGTTCCACCACGTCTTCGCCGCTGGCTTTGCGGGTGGTCGGCCGCAGGTGGTCGGCCAGGCGGCCTTCGCCAGCGGCGCGGAAGATGACCTCGGCCACGCCGGCCGCGAAGACGTAGATCGCCTGCCAGTTGTCCAGCGCGCGGTCGCGGTCCACCAGCGCCACTTGGGCCTCGCGGGCCTCGGTTGCGACGCCCGTCAGCGCAGCGTCCAACTCGGTCGCGGCCTCGCCGATCGCCGGCCGCACCGATTCGGTGTTGAAGGGATTGCCGAACGGGTCCGACACCTGCTTGGGAGTTGCCGCCAGCAAGCGTTCCGCGGCGCGCAGGACCGCCAGCAGCTTCGGCCCGTCGCGCGGCGCGTCGCCCGCGAGGCCATAGGCCGCCGCCCCGCCTTCGCCGACGCCGGCCTCGACCGCCCGCCGCGCGGCGCCAAGGGTGGCGATTCCTCGTGCAACAGCCGCGTCGCGCCACGCTCGCGGGGCATCGTCGTCCGACAGCTCAGCCGCGTAGGCGCTTTCCTTGGCGTCGAGGTCGGCCGTCGCGCGACCCAATGCCGCACCGGCGCCCAGCAGCGCTGCCAAGGCCACATTGGCGCCAACCTCTGGCACCGCGCGGTCAAAGGCCTGCGCAACTCGGGCGCTCTGCGTGTCGATCGCCGCACCCACCGTGCGTGCGCTCTGGATACGCGCGGCCACCCGCGCGCTTGGCTTTGCCATGGGAACCTCCTGGGCTGCGACGCACCGTGCGCCGGTTGAGACGGTGCGCAGTATGCCAGAGTGCGCCCGTCGCGCAATCGCCACGGAGCCCGCCGCGGCCCGGCGTTTCCGTTGCGCAGGTCTCCTGCGGCATGCCGGCACTGCGTCGCACCGCCACACCGGCACGACTGCGACGCGTCGCGCGCGCCACACGCCCATCGCGATGCGCCCGCGCGACACGCCGCGCCTGCGCAACCCTGTTCATGGCCACCACCCGCGCCTACCTTGGGTCGCGCCTTGTTGCCAAATCAGGCCAGGCGCGACCCGCCGCGAACGCTTGACTCACGTCCGCGGCGGCTCTTGATCCTCCACCGCCCCCGGCGACTCAAGCTCCGGCGCTTCGGGCCGCGCGCGGCTGGGCAGGAAGGGGTGGTCTTCTGGTTTGCCTTCGGTTTTCAAAGAGCGCTTGCGCAACCCAAGCTTGACCAACTCGTCGCCGTCGAGCGGCGTGTGCGACAAGAAAATCCCATCCAGTTCGCACAACTCGCGCACGGGCTCGCCAAAGCATCGCACCGCCAGCCCACCGGGCTTGCTGCCGTCTTGCCAGAGCAGCGTCACCGCGCCGCCGAGCGCCATTTGCCACTCGCCGAGTACGTTGACGATACGCGCGCGCACCAGCGGGTTCAGACGCGGGCCGACGTACACGCCGGGCGCGACTTCGCACATCACCGATGCCAAGAAGCCGCGCACCCGCGGCGCCACCTCACGGGTGACCGCGACCGTCATCGGCACAGCCGCGCCACGGTCACTTCGTCGAGTTCCTCACGCCCCGCCAACGTCGCCAACCGCCTGCCCAAGAGCGTCCGTGTCAGCAACGCCTCGGTCATCATCGCCACGTCGCAGCAGTGGTCGACCAACGGGTGCCAGCGCGGCACCGGCCGCGCGTCGCGGGGTTCGAGCTTGCCCCAGAATTGGTCGGGCGGGATCGGGCCAAACATGGCGACGCGCGGCGCGCGGGTGGGCGCGCGGGCCATGGTGGGCTTGGGGCGCAGCGCCGTCAACGCCCCAGACGATCAGATGCGACACCTGAAGTCGCACTGTCGGACGGCCCACGGCCCGGCAAGCGACCACGATCACGCCGCCCCTCCATTGCACCCCCCGGCCGTCTGGCCTACCCTTGCGCCCCCTTGGCGCCCGCCCTCCGCGGGTCGCGGCGCTCGACCGTCGCCGCCCCTGCCCCTCGCCCGTCGCACAGCCCACCGCCCATGGCCATCAAGCCCATCAAGAAGCTCCGCCTGCAAGGGTTCAACAACCTGACCAAGACGCTCAGTTTCAACATCTACGACATCTGCTACGCGCGCACGCCGGCGCACCGCACCGACTACATCAAATACATCGACGATGTGTACGACGCCGAGAAGCTGACGCAGATCCTGCTCAACGTCGCCCGCATCATCGGCGCACACGTGCTCAACATCGCCCGCGAGGACTACGACCCGCAGGGGGCGAGCGTGACGATGTTGATTGCCGAGGACGAGATCGCCGGCAAGACCATGACCTTTGACGACAGCGAGGAGCCGGGACCGCTGCCGGGTTTCATCCCGCTGTCGCAGGTCATCCGCGAGGGCGTCGAGTTGCCGCAGAAGCGGTCGTTGGTCGGCCACCTCGACAAGTCGCACATCACCGTGCACACCTACCCCGAGAGCCACCCCGACAACGGCATCAGCACCTTTCGGGCCGACATCGATGTCGCCACCTGTGGGCGCATCTCGCCGCTCAAAGCCCTGAATTACCTGCTGCACTCGTTCGAGTCCGACATCGTCACCATCGACTACCGGGTGCGCGGCTTTACCCGCGACACCACCGGCAAGAAGTTCTTCATCGACCACAAGATCAACAGCATCCAGTCCTTCATCGACAAGGCCGACCGCCACAAGTACCAGATGATCGACGTCAACGTCTTCCAGGAGAATATCTTTCACACCAAGATGTTGCGCCGCGAATTCCAGGTCGAGAACTACGTGTTCGGCACCGACGCCGGGTCGCTCGACGCCGAGGAGTTGGGGACGGTGCGCAAGCGCCTCTTGCGCGAAATGCTGGAAATCTATTACGGTCGCCGCATCAAGAAGGGGCAGGTGTTCGAATAGGCCGCGCCCAATCGGCCGCAGGCGAGGTGACCCGATGATGCAGAACCTCTACGACCTGCTCGACGCCTACGACAGCGCGGCCAGCGACGACGCCAAGGCCATCGAAGCCCAAATCTGGAGCACCTTTGGCCAGGACCGCGCGGTGCTGGTGCTGGACATGAGCGGCTTTTCGCGCTTGACCCGCCGGTTCGGCATCGTGCACTACCTCGCGCTGGTGCGGCGCATGCAGAAGACCTCAGGTCCGCTGGTGGCCCAGTGGCGCGGCCAGATCGTCAAGTTCGAGGCCGACAACCTCTACGCCACGTTCGCCGATGCGCTCGACGCCGTGCTGTGCGCCCGGGCCATTCGCGACGCTTTCGAGACCCAGAACGTGGCCACGCCCGACGAGAAGGACGTCCACGTCAGCATTGGCATCGCCTGGGGCAAGATCCTGGTGGTCGCGGACCACGACTATTTCGGCGACGCCGTCAACGTGGCGTGCAAGCTCGGCGAGGATCTGTCCAAGCCCGAGGAGATCCTGATTGACGTGGGGGTCCGCGAGCGGTTGCCTGCGCAGTTGCCGGGATTTGCCCTGACCGAATTGGACTTGACGGTGAGCGGCCTGCGCCTGCAGGCGTGGGGACTGCGCGACGCGTAGGCGCCTATTTCTGCCGCAGGTCTGGATTCTCCTGCTGCATGAACTTCCAAAAGGTCAGGATGAAGCGCCGTTCGAGCTTGCCGCGGCGCGTGTTCGGCTCGTGCTTGGGGTCGAGCAGTTTGTCGAGGCGGTCGTTCAGGCTCGCCAGGGCTTTTTGTGACTTCTCCAGTTTGACGAGCACCGTCTCCTCGAAGGGGTCGTTGCGCGACTCCTTCTTTTGCAGTGCCTTGTCGAGTTGGCGGTCGAGCGCCTTGGCCATCAGCACCGCTTGGTCCTGCTCGTTGCCGCTTTGCGCGGCCTGGGCCAGTTCCTCGCGGGCGCCGATCACCAATTCCGTGAACGCCGCCTGCAGTTGCTTGGCGGCCGTGTCGGCGATGTCCTTGGTGTATTCGAGGACCATGTTCTCGATGGCCAGGCGCAGCACCGGCGGCAGTTCGCGCACCACGGTGTCGCCCATGAAGCGGGCCACCCGCGGCGCCTCGGTCTGCACCACCGTCTTGGCGCTGCGCTTCCAGTCGGGCAGGCTGACCTCGACGTAGCCGGCCAGGGCGTCGGCGAGGTTGTCGGGCTTGGTGATGTGGCGCACCGCCGACAAGAGCCAGGTCATGTAGCCGAACACCAACACCAGCAGCACGGCGCCGACGATGACCGTGCGCTTGCGCTGGCTGTGCAGGGCGTGGAAGTCGGCGACGAGGTAGTCGCGGGCGTTCTCAGGCAGAGTGCTCATTTGGTCGCCTCCTTTTCGCCGGATTTGGCGGGCGCGGCGCCCTTGGCTGCGGGGCCTTCGTCGAGCATGGTCTCGCCTTCGGGGCCGTTGATGGCTTCTTCGAAGATTTCGAGCCACATCGCCAGCATCTGTTCGGGCGAGATGCGCTTGCCTTCGGCCTTGACCCCGACCAGGTCGCCCGGCGTGGCGCCCGCGGGCAGGGCTTGACCGTCGCCGTTGGCTTTGGCGATGGCGGCCATGTCGGCGCTGGCAAGGCGCTGCAGCGTTTTCTTGACCCGCTCCAACTCCACCAGGTGTTTTTGGAAAGTGGACACCAACTGCTTTTGGGCCCACTCGTGGGTGCCGGCCGACAGGGCATCGAGCATCTGTTCAGCTTTGGCGGTGTTGGTCACCGCCTGCGGCAACTCCATTTGCAGCTTGTGCAGTTGGGCCGTGCGCAGGTCGCGCATCCGGGCGTTGAGCAGCCCCTGCATCTTGTCGGGCAGGTCGGTGCGCAGCCGCTCGACCTCGCCATCGACCTTGCGCCCGAAGGCCTCGATGGCGCGCGCCGACTCGACCTCCAGGGCCTTGCTGACCACCGGCCCCGCGTCGTTGCCGACGTCTTGCAACGCCTTTTGGAACTTGGGGTTCAGGCTCGACACGCGCTTCTCGATGGCCGCGCCCATCTTGTCGCCGTCGATGCTCTGGAACGTCGCGCGGATGGCGAGCACATAGGCGGCGATGATGATCAGGACGACCACCGGCAGCCAGGTGCGCAGCCGGCGAACTTGTTTTTGCGCGGCCGCGTGGGCCGCCACCAGTTCCGCATCGGACCACGACGCGACATCTGGCGGTCTTTTCAGCCAGTTCATGGACACCTTCCAGGCCGTGGTCGGCTGCGACGCGCTGTCATCGAGGCAGGGTGTCGCTCAGCCCACGGCGGCAAATGCGTTGGCGGGACCGCTGTCGTCGGGGGAGGGGCGGCAGCGTGTGCGAGTGTAAACCATTGCGGGGTGAGCGCAAGTCTTCTGGATTTTAGGCGGAAACTCGGACTCGTCACCGTGTAGTCGCGCGCGGTTGCATGGCCAAGTGGTTACGCGATCGTCAGCATTGCCGTGGCGGCGATCGTCGCCAGCGCCACAATCGACGTCTGCGGGTTGACGCCGGTGTTGCTCGGGAAGACGCTCGAATCGACGACGTAGAGGCCGCGAACCGCATGGTGTTGCAGCGACGGGTCGACCACGGTCTTCTGCGGGTCCGACCCCGCCCTGCAAGTGCCAAAAAGGTGCGTCGCCGCGACATGGTAGGCGCGCGCGTCCAGCGGTCCGTATGCCTCCAGTGCGTCGAGGCGCCGCGGGTCGGTGACGCGCCCGTCAAAACCGTGGACGCCGGGGGCGACCCACTGCGCGCCGGCCGCCAGAAGCATCCGGCCCAGCACCGCGATGCCGGTGCGCAGGTTGCGGACGTCGTCGGGCAGGAGGTCGTAGTCCACCCGCGCGCCGCGCCGCCCCATCGGCCGCACCCGCCCGCGCGCCGCCGCTTTGACCGCCACGCCCCAATCGACGAAGTGCGCGAGGTCATCGAGGTGGGCGCCCCAGGCCCGGCCGAGTCCCGGCAGCCGAGAGGCAAGAATCGTGTAGTCGAAGCCCAGCACCTCAAACTTGAGGCCCAGGTGGCGCATGCCGATGACCTCGTGGCCCTGTGTGGCGCCGGTCCACATGCGCACGGGATCGGCAAAACGACCGGCCACCGCGCCGCCCGGATGACACTGGAAACCGTGGCCCACCGGGCCGTGATCGATGCCGTTGCGCAGGAGCATCAACGGGGTCTGGACGGCGCTGCACGCCAGCACCACCCGCGGCGCCCGCACCAGCACCTGGGCCCCGGCGGCCGTGGTCCCGCGCACCCCGACCGCCCGGCCGCGGTGCAGGTCGATGCCGTCGATTTCGCAGCCGGCCAGGATTTCCGCGCCGTGGTGGCACGCGTCGGGCAAGAGCGTCCGGTCCATCGACTGCTTGGCGCCGTGCGGACAGCCTTGCAGGCACCGACCTGAACCTTTGCAGTCCAAGACGTTGCGGCCAATCGGCCGGTGCTGCAGGCCCAGGGCCTCGGCGCCCACGGCCATCAAGGCATTCTTGGGGCCCGCAACTGCGGGATCGGTCGGCGCAATGTGCAGTATCTGCTCCACTTCGTCGGTCACCGCTTGCAGCGAATCCCACGCCCAGGCCTCGCCGAGCGCCGGATCGTCGGCCACCCAGCGGGCATGGACGTCGCGCGGCAACCGCCACGAAATGGCGCCGTTGACGACCGAAGTGCCGCCGACCGCAACGCCCTGCAAGTACGGCATCGGCGACCGACCCATCGTCACCGTCGCGCCCATGTCGCGGTAGAGCGCGGCCATCGCCGAAAACGAATCGGCGGCAAACGACGCGGGCGGGTGCAGGTGGCCGGCCTCGACGACGACCACGCGCAAGCCGCCGCGCGCCAGAGTTCGGGCTGCCGCAGCACCCGCGGGGCCGCTGCCGACGACGACCACGTCCGCAGAACGCTCGACCGCGCGCGTGGCCAACCGGCCGTCGGTGACGTTCACGGCAGCGTCGCGTCGACCCGTGCGCGCACCGCTGGATCCTGGAAGTACGCGAAACACGAGACGATTTTCAAGGTGTCCGCGAGCTGTCGCAGGACCCAGTGGTCGCTATCGAGCAGCATCGCAACGTAGCGATCGCGGTCGTCTGCACGGAGCCGCGCCACCGACCGCCAACCAAACCCCAGCGGCCCCGGCAACCAAGTCAGCAGCCACACCGACGCCCGCAGCCCCCAGCGCAAGGTCCAGGGCGCCGCTCGTTCAAAGCGCGACCAGAACGCGGCAAGGTCCAGGTCGGCGAATCCAGGCCGGCCCGAACGCCCCACGCCGCGCGGCAACATGGCCCCAAAAAGGGCGTCGCGCCACGCGGTTTCGGCGTGGGTCCAGGCCATCGGCTGCAAAGCGGTCAGAAGTACCAGCCAATCGACCGTTCCAGGTACGGGCGCGACTTGTGCAGGTCGTCCGACGCCGCGTCGAATTGCCGTTTCATGTCGGCGCGGTCGGCCTCGTCGAACGCACCGGTGGTGGTGACCAGCGAGTTGGATTGCGCCCCGACGAACTGGATCCAGCCCATGAGCACAGTGACCCGAAAGCCGACGTCGGTGCGAAAGCCGTAGCCCCCGCCAAAGAACGCCATCGGAATCGAACCCTGACGCTCGTAGTGCAAGGTCGCCGTGGTGATGCCGCTGGCAGAGGACGCCGTGCCATCCGCCGTCAGCGACGACTTGGTCAGGCCGCCGCCGACCTCGAAAAGTGCGCCGTGGCGTCCGCCGAGCCAGCCGCGGCCGCGAAAAAAACCGGTCATCAGGCTGGCGCTCGCGGTGGCCGATTCCGATGACGCGGTTTCGCTCGACGTGGCGCCGTCGACCGAGAGGCCGACCTGCACCTCGATGAGCGGACTGAGTTGGTAGCCCAACGCCCCGACGACGCTGCCTGCCGGGCCGAAAAGTCCGCCCGTGACGCCGACGCGGCCCACCTTGGCCCAACGATCGGGTTCGACTGCTTCGGGCGGAGGTCCAGCCTCCGGCGCAACGAAAGGTGGTGGCGCCGTGCCCGGGGGCGCGGGCTCAGCCAGCGGCGGGGCGTCGTCGTCGGCCCGCGGGTCAGCAAACGCGGTGGCCGAGCCGAGGGCCAGTGCCGCGCACATCAGCAGCAACGTGGAAAACCGGCGTGTGGCCATGCGCTTGCTCCTGCGGACCCAACGGCCGGCCGTGCAATTCTGAACCGATCGGGCCGCGCGTCAACCTGCGCCCGCGGCCGCGCCCTCCCACCCACGCGACGCCCCATCCGCTGCCTCGCCCGCCAGCAACCAGCGCGCGTCGGCGAGCGGCTCAGGGGCGTCGTCGGGCACGCCTTGCGGTTCTGTCGCTGCACATTGCGCAAGCGCCTCGGTCCAACGCGCACTGTCCGAGGCGCCGGCCAGCGCATCGATTCGTGACCGGCACGCCTGGACCAACGCGCCACGCGCCTGCTCGGGCACCAGCCACGCGACCATGCCCAAGGCGTGCGCAAACGCCGTCGCCACCGCGTCCGGCGACCGCGCAGGGCCGAACGGCACGCCACCCACGCCGTCCAACGCCACGTCGAGCGCGCCATCAGCGTCCAGCCACAACTGCGGCACCACGCGCGGGCGCAAAAGGGCATCGCCCAGGTGCGGCGGCCGCGGCCCCGCGTCGATCGGCGTCTGGTCCAGCGGCAACGGTTCGTCGGGGGCGTCGGCGAGCAACCCCGGCCGCGGCGCGTAGCCCGTGAACATCGGCACCTGGCCGCGGGCCATGACGTCGGTCGCCCGCAAGGCCAGGCGCTCGATCCATGCCGCCCGCTGGGCCGGGAGGCGCGCCCACCGCAGCGCGGCGAAGCGTTGCAAGACAGGCACCGTCAGCCGGCGAACGCGTCGGTCCGCGCTCAAGTCCCACGCCACGCCGGGTTCGGCCAGCAGCGCGTCCAACCGGGCCGCCACGCCTTCCATCCAGCGCGCACGCTGCGCCGGCCACTCCGCCAGCCATTCCTCCAGCGCTTGCCGTCCCAACCGCGCGGCGGCGTGGATATCCGGGCTCTCGGCGGCGGCCAGGCGGTCAAACTGCGCGAACGCCTCCGCGCGCCGGCCTGCTGGCAGCCGCTCGCCAACCCATTCGGTCCGCAGGGTGTCGGCCAGGGCCGAAAACCCCGCCAGTGGACGGACCAGCGGCGCCGGCGGCGATCCCAACCACGCGGCCGGCAGCGCCCGCAAAAGCGACAGCCCGCGGTCGTGCGGGCTCAACACCACCTCAGGCGAAAACAGCGCGTCTTCCGCTTTCCAGCGCTCGCCGACCCCATCGGCCGCCCGGCCCAGCCGCACCACAGGGTTGAACTGAAAGCGATCCGCCAATCGGCCACCGGCCAATGCACTGCGGAACTCGCCCAAGAGCGGTTCGTGCAAGCTGGCCAGCACCGCAGCGACGGTTTCCGGGGTCAGGTAGCCGGTCGTGTGCAGCCGCAGGTCGGTGACGTTGAAACGCACGCCCAGCCACGGAAACCTGCGGCCGGCGGCGACCATGGCATCGACGCGCCGCGCGAATTCGGCGGGGCCGATTTCGGCTCTGTGGTCCTCGTCCACCGCCAGGGTCAGCGTGAACCGCGCCCGACGGCCCTCGAATCGCTCGCGCAACCACGCGTCCCTGCGGTCGGCATCCAGCGGGATGGGCAGCCCATTGGTGTAGAACTCCACTGCGTCGTGGGCCGCGCCCATTTCGTCCACAATGGCGCGAATCTGCGGGTGCGCCAGGGGTTCGCCGCCCAGGACCACGAGCTTGTCCAGACCGCGCATTTGCCCTTCGATGGCGCGGACGTCGTCCAGCGAGAACTCGCGCCCGGTTTCCTGTGTCCCGGCAGCGAAACAGAATCCACAGCGCAGCGGGCAGCGCGTGGTGAGATCCAAGGTCGCCGTGGCTACCGTCGGCGTCGGCCGCTCGGCATACAGGCGCGCTCGCCGGTAGAACGACGAGAAGTACAGCGGTTCCACCGCCGCCAGCGCCCGCAACACCCGGGCCGCGGGACCGATCATGCCCGCTCCCGAGCAGCGTGATCGTGGTCGAAGGTGCAGTACTTGCAGAACTCGAACTGCCCCGCACGCTGACGAAACGCCGCGGCCCGGGCCGAAGCCACGATGTCGGCAAGGCTCTGTTGGCCCAGGTTGCCCACCACGGCGTCCGGCTCGAACTGCACAATGGGCTGGTTGCACAAGCGCACATCGCCGCCCGGCTGCACGCAGACCAGCCGTCGCGCCACGTCGCAACTGCCTCCCGTGCCAAAAAGCGCGTTGTACTCGCCGCGGGCCACCCGCCGCAGGGTGGCTTCGACCGGCTCCGGCTGCTCATCGATGGCCGGCCGGACCGCCAACACGATGCCGTGGGCTCGCGCCACGGCGTGGCACGCTGGCAGGATTTCGGTCAGCAACGCGGTGACTTCGGTTTCGTCGAGCAGGCCCGTCACGGTGCCGATCTCCGCGACCGGCTGGCACAAGAAAAGCGTCACCCCACCGACGCCCAGTTCGGCCGCCAGCGCCAGCAATTGCGGCAAGCCCCGGACGTTCAAGCGGGTGACTACGGTGTTGATGCCGAGCCACGGCGCGCCAGCGGCCTTGAGACGCCGCAAGGTCGAAACTGCCGCGGCGTGCATGCCTTCGCGATGCTTGAGTTCGTCGTGCACGGCCGGATCGGCGCTGTCGAGCGACACGGCCAAATCGCAAATGTCGGCGGCCGCCAGTTTGCGCACGGTGTCGTCGGTCAGGCCCACGCCCGTGGTGGTGACGTACAAATTGAGCCCCAGCGCGTTGCCGTAGGACAGCACCGCGAAAAGGTCCTGGCGCAGGGTAATCTCGCCACCGAAAAGCTCGACGTGTTCGATTCCGGCGACTGCGGCCTCTTGCAGTGCCGCGCACACCTCGCGCAGGTCCATGTTGTCGCGCAGGCGCAGCGGCAGGTTGCAGTAGCGGCACACCGTCACGCACTTGCGGTTGGCCAGGATGGTCAGGTGGCTAGGCAGCGCCGGCACCGCCGCATCCGGGTCGGCCGTGAACAGCAGCGTCCAAGGGTCAGCGCCGTGACGGCCCGGGAGGCGATAGTCCACCAGCCGCAGCCGGGTCCCGCGCAGGGACCGGGCCACCGCCGCTGGGTCGGCCGCGGCGGGCTGCCACGGCGTGCCGTCCGAAGGACCGAGAAGCAGCGTCGGCGCTCGCCCGACCACCGCGACCCGGGTGGATGGGCCCAGGCGCTGCAAGCGACGCGCGAGGTCCACACGGCCGCGGTGGGTGACCAGTGCAGCGCCTTCGACCACGACATCGGCCGGCAGCGCGCTCGGAGCGGGCGAAGACGGGCCGGTCGGCTCGAAACACGCCGCACAGGCATGGCGGTGGGCACAGCCGCGGCACGCTGACATCAATTGCAGCACGGTCCGCCCGTCGGCCGCACGCACGGTGCCGAACGCGGCTTTGTGGGTCAGCGCCGCCACCGCTGAAGCGCCCGCCCGCAGCGCGGCGAAGGCGCCAAACGTTCCGGCATTGCGAACCAATGCCCCCGAGATCCCGAGCTTGCGGGGCGGTTGGATCCGTGCGCCGTCGCAACACTCCAGGTCGAACTCGCCGCATTCGCCGCGCGACTCGGCCGCCACATCGGCCTCTTGGGGCGGTGCGTCGCCGCGCAGGGCCGCCCAGAGGTGTTCCGCCACGGCCGGGTCGTCGGCAGCCTCGGCCAACTGCCGCAATGCTGTGGCCTGCTCCGCCCCAACGGTCGGGTCTTCGTGGCCGACGGCGAACTGTCGAGCGACCGCAAACGCAGGGCGCCCGTCGCGCGCCGTCAGCCGCGCCACGGTTGCCGTTCCACCGACGTCCAGGCACAGCCGCAGTTCGCCCGGCCGGACCTCGACGTCGGCCACCCGCACCGTGGGGCCAAGGGCCGCCTTGAGGGCTGCCGCGGTGGCCGGCGGCGCCGCCGCGAAGGGCAGGGGACCCGTCGGGACCACGGCGTGTTGTCGTTGCGTGAAATGGACCAAGGCGCGCCGCGAGCGCCGACCCGCACGGCCGGCAAGTCAGGCTACCACGGCAAGCCGCCCGACATCGTTCGGCAGGTGCGCCGCCAGCCTCTGAATTGTCGCGGGATTGTCGCGCGAGGCTGCCGCCAGACTCAATGCACGTGTCCGACCCGTTTGGCCAATGACGCCGTGCGGTCGCGGAAGCGCAGTTCCAAGGTCACGCCGTCCTTGTCTTTGTAGCCGGGCAGCAGGGCATCGATGCGGCTGACCCGCGCGCCGGTATCAGGGTGCGTGCCGTAGAACCGGTCCTTGCTTTCCGCAGTCCGTCCGGCGGCCAAGCGCGACAAGAGCGTCCGCAGGCCATCGGGCGCCCAACCGACGCGCGCCAGGATCGCGGTGCCGATGCGATCGGCCTCGAACTCGTCGTCTTGCGGCAGACCCTTGGTCATGTAGTCGTCCAAGAAGCCGTCGACGATTTGGCCAAACACCGCCGTCGATTTCCAGCCGGTCGAATCGGCAATGGCCTGTTTGCTTTTCAGGTTTTGAAGGATCTTGACCGCGTGGCCGGCGGCGATGTGCGCAATCTCATGCGCAAGGATCCCGGCAAGTTCCGCCTCCGTTCGGCAGGCCTTGAGCGCCCCCCGGGTGATGAACACGTAGCCGCCTGGCGCCGACACTGCGTTGACCTCGTCGGTGTTGAGGATTGCGAAGTGGTAGGGCAACTCTGGCCGCGGCGAGTGGATGGCGAGCGCCTCGCCCACGAGGTTGACGTATTCGACCAACTCCGGGGTCTTGTCCAGGCCGCCGTAGCGCGCGACCACCTGTACAGCCACAGCGCCACCGTAGGCAATCTCTTCCTCAGGCCCCACCGGTAGTTGCATGGCGCCGGCGCGCAGCCCGCCCTCGACCAGTTGGTGGACGTTGACGAACTCGCACCCCGGCAGCAGACCTGCGGTGCACAGGACGACGACGAAACCCCGGGCGCTCATCGGATGCCCCGCAGAAAGCAAATGGGCTTGCCACCGACGGCGCAAGCCAGCGGTTCGCGGTGGGGCCGCAGGGTCCGTGCAGTCCGCTGGTCGGCGAATTCGCCGAGCCGGCCGTCCTTGAGGAATGCCTCGACCTTGGGCGCGGGGACGCTATAGCGCTCCATCTCCTTGACGTCGGCGATGGCCTGGCCCAAGTCGCCTTTGCCGGCGGCGTGCGATTCGGCCTCGGGGGCCAAACCGCGGGCGCCGGCCGTGTACGCGACCCCGGATCCGCCACCGCCGCGCGCGGCCGCGCCCAGCAATTCGGCCAGTCCCGCCTTGCCCGGCGCGGTCGACGCCACCCACTGCCGCGCGATCCAACCGGATTTTCCGTCGGCGGTCGTGACCTGCAGGAACGACGCCTCTTCGCTGGCCACGGTCAACTGCTGGCCAAACGCCAGCTTGGCGACCTCGGGCGCCGAACTGGTCTTGCCCGAGCGCAGCTTGGCGTAGCGGGTGTTGACGAATACGGGGCCGGCGGCCAGGGCCAGCGCGGCGACCATTTGCGCGCCGACACACAACAGTGCGACGGCCGAGCGCCGGAGGATTCGAGGGTTGGGAGCCATGGCGACGACCTGCAACGCGAAGCGTCCGCGGCAGGCATGGTAGCCCCGGGCGGGGCAGGGCGCAAACGATTGCAGTCCCCCCCGAGCCGCCCGCCGCATTCAGCGATCGCAGTGGGAATCGGAAGACGAATCCGTCAGTTGCGCGAGGAGATCGGCTTGACACAGGAGCGCTTGGCCTGGGACTGCGACTTGACGAAGGGCTACCTTTGCCAAATTGAGGCCGGCCGTCGCTTGGCCGCGCTCACCGTACTCGACCGTATTGCGGAGCGCTTGGGTGTCGGGCTACTGGATGTCGTGGCCGGAGCGACGCCCGACACCGCGAGTGCGAGGGCGATTGACGCATTGCGCACTCGTGGAGCATGAGGGCGCGCGCCCAAGTAGCGGCGCCGACCCCGCAGCACCGTAGCGGGCCATTGGCCCTGCCACGCCCCGATGGTGCACGCGAAACCCCGAACGCCAACCGGACGAACGCATCGGCGATTGCCCCTGACGCCGGCCGTTCGCGGTCAACGAATGAGATCGCAGCCGGTGCGACCGTCCGCGATCTCGCGGCCAGGCGCTGGTCTCAACGCAATTCCATGTCGATCCGACCGGTTGCGAACGGACCCACGCCGCCGCCCAGGCGTCCCTGCACAGACAGGCCAAGGTCCAGCAGCACGGCAACGTCGCCGTGAACCCGCCTGACATCGCGGCCAACACGGTGCGCAAGCATCGCGGATACTCAGTTCGCCTGAACCTTGCAGTGCGCGAAGCGACGTCCAGCGGTTGTGCGTGAGCGAACCAAAGAAGGCCCCGACGATTCGAAGTCGAGCAGCTCTCCAGGATAACGTTACGCGCCGAGAGCGAGAAGCCGCGTTGGCCAACGCTGACCGCCCGAGCAGCTCGCCCGTCGGCCGCTGATCAACGCGCGCCGGATCGCTCCATGCCGAGCAAATGCCGCGCCTCGCGTTCGTCCATTCCGTGATCGAGCAAGGCCAGCAAGGCGTCGCGCAGCCCCTCGGCCCGCCCCTCGGCCCGCCCCTCGGCCCGACCTTCCGCTCGTCCTTCTGCTCGGCCCTTCGCCAACCCATCCGCAGTCGCCTTGGCCATCGACCCCCGCTGCAGCCGAATGAAGTCGAAGCGCTTGTGTTGTTGCTCCAACTCCTCGGGCGACAGCGCCGACTCCATCGCCATGTCGAAAGCGGTCGCGAGGCCAGGCTCTTGGCGCAAGGCCTCCGGCACCATCTTGAGGCTGCCGGCATGCTTGACGAAATACAGCCAGCGATCCGTGGCCGTCGTCAACGCCTCGATCGGCTTGGTGAACTTGGGCAGCTCTGCGAACACCAGTTCGAGGTCGCCGGTATAGGTCGTCAGCCGCTGGGTCTCCATGACCTTGAATCGGCTGAGGTACCCGGCGTGGTCCGGGAACATATCGAAATCGGTCAGCGTGAGCGCCACGACCGGCCGCAAAAGCGTGTAGTCGTCGCCTTTGGTCAGTTGCTGCGCGTACGCCTTGGCGGCGTTGTACAGCACGCGTTGCTCGAAGCCCGGCACGTTGAGCACCTGCATCTCGACGATGATGTGCTTGCCGTTGGCGAGTACCGCCTTGACGTCGACGAAGGTGTCCTTCATGCCCTCGATGGCCGGGACCTGGTAGGGATCGACGATGTCGAGGTCGGCGATCGCGTGCTCGCCTTCGTACTCCAAGATGGCGTTGAGAAACGCCTTGAGCACGGGCTTGCTGTTTTCACTGCCGAACACGCGCTTGAAGGCGTAGTCGGTGGTGACGTCGAGGAACTTCATGTGCGTCGGTCCGGCGCGGCGTGGCGCCGGTGCAAGTGTAACATTGGGCGGGGCGCGGGGCTATTTCGGGGCGGGGTCTTTCGCTTGGTCTCGCTTGTACATTGGTGTACGTCCAGCGACTTGAACGGGCCACAAACCTCACGCTGGCATCGATCTGCCGGGTGGCCGCCGCGTTGGAAACCACGCCACAGGCGTTGACCGCTCCCACTAGCGCTGAGCCGCGGCGGCGCGGACGGCCTCGAAAACGCTAATTAGGCAATGGCGTGACGAATTGGGCAGCCCAATCACATGCCAGGGCTTGCGCCTCACCGCGGCAGTATTCACGGTGCGGATTCCAGGTCCAAGGCGGACGCCGGTGGTTGCACCCGCACAGGGATTGCACAGATGCCGCCGCCTCCTTGCGGCATGCGACGGAGACGAACGCTAAGCCCGTCGCTGTCGCTGTGGCGGCGCGCCTGCAGTCACCGAACCAAGTCGCAGCCGGCGCAACCGTCCGCGATCACGCCG
>VGRO01000093.1 GCA_016875335.1 Deltaproteobacteria bacterium
CACTCTCACATCAGGACGGAGCCGCGAGTCGGACCCTTGGTCCGCGAGCTGGCGACCCACTGAGCAAGCAAACGGGCCCAAGAAATGATTGAGTAAATCATTTCCGGGCCCTTACAACTTGACCACAATCCGCCCGGCCCCGCCGGCCTCGACGACGTTGCTGGCACCCTGCGGCTTGCCTTTGCCACCCTTGGCGGCGCCGGCCTTGTAGTCGCTGTGGCCCGCACCGCCGGGGACGTCGAGCTTGCCGCCTTCGGAGGCCAGCAGGGTTCCGTCGCCGTGCAGCCAGCTCGACCCGCCGCCGCCGCCGCCGCCGGTATAGGTCCACTTGGCCGCGCCGCCACCGCCGCCGAACCAGCCCGCGCCGCCGCCGCCGCCCGCGCCATTCTGGCCGCCGGTGGGTTGGGCGTTGTAGCCGAGCGCGCCGGCCCCCGTCTTGCATCCGCCGCCGAACGCCGGTGCGCCGCCCGCGTTGGCCGCGCCGTTGCCACCCGCGACGATGCACTCCTTGTAGATGCTCTTGTCGTCGCACACGCCGCCGGTGCCGCCCGCGCTGGGGGTGCCGGCGCCGCCGCCGCCGCAGTTGGTGTTGTACTTGGCGTTGGTGGTGCCGGGCTGGCCGTTGGCGGTGGCCGCGCCGCCCGCCCCTCCTGCGCCGTCGGTCAGCGTGCCGGTGCAGCCCGAACAGCCGTCGACCCCGGCGCCGCCGCCGCCCGCGATGACAGCGAAGTAGGCCCCATTGCGAAACACATAGCTCGCGCCGCCGCCTCCCGCCGGAGGGCCGCCCTCGGCGACCCGAAACTCCAAGACATCTCCGGCCTTGACCGGCATGCCGAACTGCACGAAGCCCGCACCGCCGCCGCTGCCCGGTTGCCCACCACCGCCGCCGCCGCCCCAGGCCGTCACGGCAATGGCAGAGGTGCCGGCGGGGACCGACACAAGGGCGATCTGCCCGGGCTTGTCGTACACGGTGGTGCCTGCTGGAAGGTCGGGAGGCGGACACGCCTGGGTATTGCACGCTTGCGAGGCCGTCGCCTGGCCGTCGCAGAATTTGCCGCCGCACGCGGGAGCCGGGTTGGTGCAGGTTCGCTTGCCGCTCATGGTACCGCCGCCGCACTTGACGCTGCACACGCTCCACGACCAGTCGGACCAGCCGCCGTCGATGGCCAGGCAATCGGGCTTGCAGACGCCGACGGAGCATTTGCATTTGGACTCGCCACAGCCCGTGCAGGCGCCGTTGTCGTTGGTGGCGGCGTGCACGCAGCCGGTCTTGATGTCGCAACTGTCGAGTGTGCAAGGGCTCTTGTCGTCGCACGCACCGGCCGCCAGCGCCACGCCTGCACACTTGCCGGCGGCACACACGTCTTTTTCGGTGCAGGCGTTGCCGTCGTTGCATGGCACGGTCGCGCTGGTCGAGGTGCAGCCCTGGACCGCGTCGCAAGCGTCGGCCGTACAGGGGTTGCCGTCATCGCACACGGTGGCCTTGCCAGTGCATGCGCCGTTCTTGCAGCCGTCTGGACCGGTACACGCAGTGCCGTCGCTGCATGGCGAGCCATCGGGCAGGGGCGCAGGTACGCATTTTCCCGTCGCCTGCTCGCACTGGCCGAGCGAGCAGTTGCTGAACGCCTCGCACACCTTGGCCTTGCCCGCGCTGCACAACCCAGCCTTGCAGGTCTCGCCGGTCGTGCACGGGTTGTCGTCGCTGCACTGCGCGCCGTCGTCGATGGTTTGCGTGCAGCCCTTGGCCGGCAGGCAGGCGTCGATGGTGCAGGCGTTGCCGTCGTCGCAGACCGTCACTGCGCCTTTCTGGCACTGGCCGTTGGCGCAGGTGTCGTTCTTGGTGCACACCGAACCGTCGGCGTCGCAGGGCGTGCCGTCGAGCTTGCCGTGCGCGCAGCCCGCTGCGCCGTTGCACACGTCCGCCGTGCAGTCGTTGCCGTCGCCGCAGTCGGTCTCGTCGGTCTGGCCGTTGCAGTTGTCGTCGACGCCGTTGCACTGCTCGGGCAACGCCTTTTGCGCGCTGCAGACCGTGAGGCCCTCAGCCTCGCATACACGCGTGCCGGGGCAGGTGCCGATGTCCTTGCCGGCGGCGTCCTTGGCGTGGACGAAACAACTGGTCGCCAGTTTTTTCGCCACCGCGTTGGCGCTGCACTCGCAAATGCCGTACGGCGTCTGCTTGTCGTCGGGCTTGCGCACGCATTGGGTCAGCTTGCCACCTTCGGCGGTCGGCACCTGCGCGCACTGGTAGGCGGGCGGGCAGTCCACCGCACTCTGGCAGGCGATCCCGCAGAAGCGGCCGTTCTGGCCCTGGTCCACGCACGCGGTGTTGGGCAGACCGGGCGCCACGCAGTCGCTGGACGTCGCGCACGGGTCGCACAGCTTGCCATAGCGGAATACGCACACGTTGCTGATGTCGCCACCGGGTCCGGTCACCGCGGCGCAGATGTAGTTCTTGGGGCAACTGGTGGTGCACGGTGTGGCACAGGCCTTTCCGAGCGGTCCGCCGTTGGGGTCGTCGAGGCACAGACCCGTGTCACACTCGGCGTGGCCCGTGCAAGCGCACCCCGCGGCGCCCGGGCACTTGGCCACTGCGGCGTCGACGGCCTCGGAGCCGGACGCGGCGTCGGCTTTCGCGTCGGCGTCATCGGCCGGGCCGCCCGCATCGGCGAGAGTGCTGTCGAAGCTGATTTCCGGAAGTGCCCCAGTGGAGTCGGCGCCACCCGCTGCGGGGTCGCCGCACGCCGACGATGCAAGGGCGGCGACGGCCACGACCAGGGGTGCGAGTCGCCTTGCGGTTGCGATGCCCACGCGCGTGCTCCAGTGGGGTGGGGTCGCGGCCGGGCCGGGGTCGCCCACCGCGAGGGGTGGCTATTGTAGCAGGCGTTGGGCAGGAAGGAACCTACCCGCTCTTGCGGATCCTCAGCACCTGCAACCGATACTCCGCCGCATACCGCGGGTGCACCTGCAACCGCCATGGCACGTCGTCTGCGCGCCATTGCACGGCAAGGGCGGTGCCCAAGCCTGCAAGGGTCCGGCCGGTCAGCAACTCGACCATGCCCTCTTCGAGGTCGTCGGCGGCGACGTGTCGCTCCAACTGACGCCCGACGGGAGTCACCCGCGCCTGCCAGTTCCAGGGGCTTGCGACGATCCACGCCCCGCCGGGCGCGAGCAGCGCCTCGACCTGCTGCACCAGCGCCAACGGATCGGCCACTGAGTCGAGCAGGTTGACCGTGACCACCGCGGCCAGCGAGGCCGGCGCAAACGGCGGGAAAAGCGCATCGGCGCACAGCCAGCGCACGTTGGGCGCGGGCCCGGGCAACTGTGCGGTCCGCCAGGCGATGAGCGTGGCGCTCCTGCGGTATGGCAGGACCACGCTGCCGTTGTCGAACAGCATCTGGCCCCACGCCAGCGCCGCGAGGTTGGCGTCCACCAACCACAGGGCGCGGTCGCGCAGTGCGGGCGCCTGGCGCAGCGCCCACGCCTCGCCCGCGGTCGCGCACCCGAGCACGGCCACGTCCCCTTGCGGCAGTTCATCGGTCCACGCCCGCGCCAGCCAGCCCAGGTCGGCGCTCGGCAGCGGCGGCGATGCGTGCGCCCCGAAGTGCGCCTGGGCGTACGTCAACAGCCCGCCGGCGAGCGCGGATTCCAGCGCCTCTTCGCTGTCGGCCCAGGCCGCCAAGAGGCCGGGGTCGCGCAGCATCGCCGACACCAGCGCCACCATGCGCGCCGCTGCGTCCGGATCCGGGACCAGGACCGCGATGAAATCGGTGCCCGCGGCGAGCACCGGCCACTGCCGACCGCAGGTCGTGCACTGCAGCGCCGTCGACAACGCCGATCGCACGCCTTCGCCCGCACAGGGTGGGCAGAAAAGCGTCATCGCCAGACCAAGGGGTGCTAGTACCTCAGGCCCGAAGTTCGCGCCGGGTTCCGGCGCGCAACAGGGCCGAGGTACTTCCGGCCGCGGCTGCGGCCGGACGCGGGGGTGAGCGCGCATGGGCGCGCGAGGGGGCTGCGAGCCTCCTTGACGCAACAAGCAGCTAGTAGGCGAAACGCATTGCGGATTCTTTTCGGCATGACGGCTCGCATCAGGGTGCGATTTTGGGGTTTCGCCTACTACGCCGCGCGCCGCCGCGCCCACGCGAGGCCACTGGCCGCCAAGAGCGCAAGCAGGGCGAACGGCGCGGCCGGCGCCGCTGAGCGCGACGCGCTGCACAAGCCGCCCCCAGCGCCGCTGCCGGATCCCGCAGAGCCGGTGGTGGTGCCGGTGCCGCCTGCACCCGTGTTGCCGGTTGCGCCGGTGTCGCCCGCCGCATCTGCGCCGCCTGCCGGCTTCTTGGGCACGGACTCGGCCAGCAGGCAACCCCCAACGTATTCCGTCACCGCGTTGCAGACGAATCCCGTGCCGCACAGGTCGTTGTCGGGGTCACAGGGCTTCTGGCAGCGCTTCTCGCCGTTGTTGCTCACGTCGACGTCGCAAAAAAGCGAATGGCAGTCGGCGTCCTTCTGGCAGGCGTCGGCCAGTTGGCCCTTGCCGACCGCGACGCATGCGCCCTGGGGCGTGTTGGCTGCGACGCGCTGGCAGCCCTCGCCGGGGCCGCAGTTGCCGCCATCGCGCACGTCGCAGCCCAGACGGCACGCGGTCTCGAAGCACAGGGCGCCGCCGACGCATTCCGAGGTATCGGTGCACTGGTTGCCGACCTCGGCGCAGGCCTGTTTCTTGCCCGGCAGACACAGGGGCCCAGCGGTGGACTCCTCGCACGCCATGCCGCACGGGCAGCCACCGGCCACGCCCACCTTGCACGTCTGCGAACAGAATTGCTGGCCCGCATAGGCCACGCATGGCCCGTTGGCGCAGTCGGCGGGGGCTTTGCACGCGCTGCCGGCCGGCAGTTTGTCGCTGCCGGGCATGCACACCTCGAAGCCACCCGTCTGCGGCACACACGCAAAGCCGTCGGGGCACGATCCCTTGCCTTTGCACGCCAGCCGACAGATGCCGGTCGCCGCCCCTGCCCCGTCCTTGAGGCACAAGCCACTGTCGCACTCGGTCGGCGCGGCGCACTGCGTTCCGGCCGGTTTGAGCTTTGGCTTGTCTTCGGGCACACAGGCGCCGATGCCGGTCGCCGGGATGGGCGCGCAGGTCTCGGTGTCCTTGTTGCACTCGACCGGCGCCGACGGTGTACACTTGACGCGGCAGACACCCGACAGACACATCAACGACTTGCATTCACCGGAGTTGCCGCAGGGCTCGCCAGGCAGCTTGGTCGGCACGGTCTGGCCCGAACTCGGCAGGCAGGCGCCCTGGGTCGGCTTGCCCTGGTACGCGTAGCAGGTGAAGCCGGTCGGGCAGTTCTTCTGCTGGGGCACGCACAACTGGCTGCAAAACCCCTTGTTGCCAGCGGGTTGGCAGAAAAGCGGCGACTTGCAGTCCTTGTCGCCCGCGCAGCCACCGCCCAGGTCCGAGGTGCCGATGGGCGTGGCCGAACCACCGGAAAAGCCGCACGTGCCCGAGGCGCACGTCAGCTTGGCCGCGTAGTACTCCTGGCCGGTGCCCTTGTCCTTCTCGTTGACGTACGGGCAGTCGGCGTCGTTGGCGCACTTGTAGGTGGCATCCTTGGGGTTCAGAAAGCAGATGGCCTTGGCGTCGTCGGCGGTCAACGTGGCGCTCTTGCCGAACGGGTCGACGCTCGGGGCCATGGTCGGCGGGTCCTTGTCGCTGTACGAACCGGGCAGCATGTGCTGCACCCCAAAGAAATGGCCCTGCTCGTGGATGGCGACGCTCAAGATGTCCATCAGCCCGCCGCCGATCGACCCCGGGTCGGCCACCCACTTGTACTGGTAGCCGTTGAAGGCGATGTCGGCCTCGAAGATCGCGCCATTGTTGTAGGTGATGGGCGAGGTGACGCCCAGTACGTACTGGCCGAACTTCCAGGCGCTGGTCTCGATGAACACCAACTCGTTGCGGCTATTGGTGTTGAAGCCCATGGGCGCGACGTTGAGGTTGTTTGCTGCCGGACAGTCGGCGTCGGCCTTGCACGCGACGTTCTTGTCAAAAAGACACTTGCCTTGCGCAGTGTTGCAATGGTACCCCTCGCTGAACTTGAGCGCCGTGCAGGTCTGCGCCATCCAGCCTTTCCAGCCGGCGCGCAGTTGTTCCTTGCAGACGTCGTTCTTGACGTCGGGCGAACAGGCCGGATGCAGGTAGTAGGTGACGTTGTTCGAGAACCAGCGCTGGATGGTCTTGGACGTCGGGGTCGTCGTGGCCACGGAGAAGGCCCACCCGGAAGCAGGCGCGACGAGGGCAAGCGTCGCCAGCGAGCACAGCAGAGGGGCGCGGCCGGACCGCCGCCAGAATCGAGCGTGCATGGGGGTCCTGGGGGCGGAAGGTGGGGGAACTACTTGTTCACGCTGCCGTTCTTGGTTGCTGGGGCTTTGGCTGGGATGGCGGCAGCCTTGGCGGCGTCGGCGACGTAGCCGGCGACTTCGGTGCGGAACTCGTTGAGCGTGCGCACGATGGCCACAGGCTTGGGCGCGGGCTGCATCGCGCCCGTCTGCGGGTCGCGGCGCACGAAGTGCACATCGGGCAACTCGCGGGTCACTGTCTTGTGGCCGCTGGCCAGCGCCTTGACGCTGAACTTGCCCTGCGGACCGCCCGAAACGACATGCGAGTCGCTCGTCTTTTCGAGCACCACCACCGTCTCTTCGCCGGCCGCGAACGTCGGCATGCCCGGCACATGCACGGTGATGCCGTCGGCCGTGGTGCCGCCCACGTGCATCCACGCAAAGCGCTTGCCCGCAAGCCTGCTGTCTCCTTTCCACACTTCGGCGACGTCGAGCGCGATCTCGGTCCAAGTGCCCCGTCCCTCCTTGCGGCGGTCGAGCACGCGGGTGCCGGCGACCTTGCCGTAAAGCACCACGTCGGCGGTCGCGACCAGGGCCTTGAGATCCACTTGCAGCACCGTCATGGCGCGCGCTGGGGTCGGGGCGATGCCGCCACCCAACGCGACCATTCCGATCGCCAGAGCCCACAGTACCGAACGCACCGAACCGTAAGTCATCGTGCACCTGCGGGCGCGCGAAAACCGCCGCCGCGAGGCTGCCAGTATGCCGCAGGCTGGCTGCCGCGTCCAAGGCGAAATGTGAAGCAGTGCGATTTCCGCCGCCTGCGCGGATCAGAACACCGCCCAGGTCGCCTTGGCGACAACGCTGGTCGCGGCCACCGCCCACGGCGCGGCGGTCAACGTCTCCTGCCACACCACGAAAAGGTCGCTTGCCTGCGTCCACGTCCAGCGCAGCCGCGCCTGTGCGATGAGCTGCCGCCGCAGGTGGTCGTAGCCGCCGTAGCCGTCGAGATTCAGGTCCGGCGACAGGCCGACCGCGAGGCGCGCGTTGACGACCAGCGAGTGGAATCCGTCGGCTGCCACAGGGCGGTCCACGCGGTGCCACTCGCCGCCGACTTCGAGGCGCAGCGTCTCGCTCGCCCGCACGGTCAGTGCGCCACCCGCGCCGGTGTCGGTGCCGCCGAAGAGGCGCCCGCGCCCAGCGCCAAAGCCGAAGACTACCCGGTTGACCTCGGGGCTCGAGAACTCGACGCCGCCGCCGCTGGACGCGTAGCCACCGGCCGCCACGGCCAAATCAGGTCCGAAAGTGAAAGGCTGCAGCGCGGTGACCGACGCAAGCTCGCCTGCGGCGTTGAGCGACCACCCGCTGTTCCACACCAGGGCGCAATCGGCGCCCCAACTGCGGTCGAGCAGCCGGTCGGCGTCCACGGCGGCGATGCCGCGCAGCCTGGTCCCACAGTTCAACTTCTCTAGGCCCCACCGGCCAATGCGCGGTTCCATGGCCAACGACGCGCTGCCGTCGTGCATTCCGGTGCGCTGCGCAAACCCCACACCGGGTCGGAACGCCGTCTGTGCAAAGTGGTAGTTCACCTTGGGTCGCACCAGCAGTCCGCGCCATTGCAGATCGACGCCGCCAGCGGTCGCGACCTTGCCGTCGTCGCTGCTGCCGAACGCGTAGGCCTCGCCGAGCAATCGCGAATCTGCGGCACGCAGGGTGCCGTCGACGCCACCGGCGAGGTTGGTCGGACCGTCGCCGACGCGGTGGGTCAGCATGGCGCCCAGCTTGCTCCCGCCGCCGAGGTCCGCGACGCCGCGCAGCGCACCCATCGCCGCCTGCGGATGGCGCGGGGTGCCGGTCGCGACCTCCAATCCGGCATATCGAACGCGGTCACCGGCCTGGCCCGCCAGCTTGAGTCCGGCGAGGATGGGCACGACGCCGCCGCCGGGCGACAGGCCGATGGTTCGGCTGTAGAAAAGCTGCAGCGCCCGCGGGCGTCCTACTGCGTAGAGGTCCACGTCTTTGTTGAAGAAGTCACGCTTCTCGGGCATGAGAAGGCTGAACCGCGTCAGGTTGACCACGCGGTTGTCGAGGTCCACCTGGGCAAAGTCGGTGTTGACCGTGGCCTGGCCGCGCGCCCGCGCCCACAGCGGTCCGTTCCAGTCGACCCCGGCGTTCCAACGCGGGATGGCGCCGTCCCCAGGGCGGTGGTCGGCTCCGGCCAGCAGGTACGGCACTACCATCCAAGCCTGCTCGCGCAGCGCTGCGGCCGCCTGTTGGCTGTGGGTGGCCTCGGCGGGCGCGTCCACCGCCGTGGCTGCGGCGGCCAACGCAGTCGCTTCGACCAGATGCGTGGCGCGCCCATATAGGCTCGCCGAAATCGCCGAGTAAGGCGGCGGCATCAGCGCCCAGTCATAGGTGGCGTTGCGGCGGCTGTGGTCGCGACTGAAGTTCAAGCCGATCTCGTCGGGCAACGCGTGCGGGTCCAGGCCCAAACTCGCCCAGGGTACGCGGAATTCAGCGGTCCAGCCGGTCGGCGTCCGCGCCGCCGCTCCTTGCCACACCGCGTCGGCCTCGACCCGCATCTCGGCTTCGTCCACGCCGCGGTAGTCGAGGCGCGCCCCGGCCGGGTTGAGGGCAAAGCCGTGGGTGGTGCGCCGATCGCGCGCCGCGTCGATCTTGAGGCTGATGGCGTCATCGGCGAACAGCGCGAAGGTGTCGCGAGCGGTGGTGCGCGCGCGAATGGCCCCGGGGTCGGCGTCGTCGCACCACACGCCCACCCACAGCGCAGCGCGGTCCGCGAGCACCACGAACCGAGTCGCGTCGGCCGGTGTGGCGCCAAGAGATGGCTTGCGTTCGACGAATCCCCCGGTCGCCGCTGCCGCGGTCCAGACCGCTTCGTCCAGGCGACCATCGAGCACCAGTGCGGCCGTGCGCGGCTGTGCGCGGACCGCAGGGGGATCGGCGTGGGCCGGCAGCGAGAGGGTGATGCCGCCTGCGCACGCCAGGGACAGCGCCGCCCGAGACGCCTGGCCAGGCTGGAGCAAGGGGCATAGCCGCCGGCTATTGCGGCGCCGGGGCAGCACCTCGCAGCGGGACCAAGGACGCGCCCACCAGGGCAGCAGCGCCATCGCCTACTTGACCACGGCCGTGTGGCGTGCGCGCACCCGCAGTTCGACCTTGGGGTGTTCGCCCTGGCCGGCGACCGCCTGTTGGCCAAAGTGAGCAATCTTCAATGAATACGGAAGTTTAGTCTGGAACTGCTGATCCTGACCATCGAACTTGAGGTAGTCCAACTCGAAGATAACTAACTTTCCATCCTTGGAGGACCCAGGCATCGGCAAATCGTCGATCTCGACCGATCCGTAGCCGGCAACCGGAACCGCGTAGAACTCCGGCGAACCGACCAGTCGCAGGTAGTCGGCGCGCACGTGTTCGGTCCAGCGCACCCGCCACCACTGCCGCACGCTCGGGTGCTCGCTCAGCGGCCCGTCCAGGCGCGCGGGCACCAAGTACCAGCGGCGCGGGCCGTCGTGGTTGCGGATCACCAGGCGGACAGTGCGATCGGCCGCGCCACCCTTGGCCTTGGCCTCCAGCATGGGCACCCCTTTGGTCTTGGCGGTCTGGGCTTCCGACTGCTTGAGGATGAACTCGCGTTCGAGATCCGCCTTGCCGTCGTAGAAGGGTTTCTCGATGGGCTTGCCGTCGACCAGGCGGCCGAGGTTGTGGGCGATGGCGTCCTCGTGCAAGAGCCCAAGCTCGCTGCCAAAGCAGGTCTGCAGCACCTTCCAGTCTGGGTCGAGGCGCACCAGGGTCGGCAGCTTGCTGGCGTCCACGCCCGCAATGAGCGACTGCGCCGGCCCGCGCCACTCGTCCACGTCGATGTACAGCAAGCGGCCCCTGGCAAGCGCCTTGCGGACCACCGCGGAACCCTTGACGAACTCCTTGATGGCCTTGCAGGGAGAACACCAGTCGCTGGTGAACATCAACACGACGCCCTGGCTGGCTTTCCTGGCCGCGGCCAATTCGGTTTGCACAGCGTCCTTGAGCGCGAGGCTGCCCTTCTTGTGCAAGTAGCGTCCGGCATCGCCCGCAGCCAGGGCCGGGCGCGGCAGGGCGGTCTGCCCGATCAGCAGGGCGAACGCCGCGAACCATGCTTTCAGGAACCAGGCATTTGCGCATGGATCGCGATGCAACGATAGACTCATGTGGGTAGAATCCGTCTATTTCTCGAAGTATTCCTTGCCAAAGCGCTTTGCCAGTTCCGGCTTGTCCAGGGCCTTCATCAGCGCCTCGTCGTACTCGGCCTTGCCGTCGCGCACCAGGGCCTCGAGTTGGTCGTTCAGCATCTGGTTGCCCTGGTTCTTGGCCGTGAGCATGATGTTGAAGATCTGGTGGTTCTTGCCCTCGCGGATGAGGTTGGAGACGGCGTGCGACCCGATGAGGACCTCCAGCGCGGCGATGCGCCCGCCGCCTTTGCGCCGCAGCAGTGTCTGCGACACCACGCCCTTGATCACCTCCGCCACCACCGTGCGAATCTGGGCCTGCTGTTCGGGCGGGAATACGTCGATGATCCGATCCACGGTCGAAATCGCAGTGGAGGTGTGCAGGGTGCCGAACACCAGGTGGCCGGTGTTTGCGGTTTCCAGCGCGAGCGCAATGGTCTCCTTGTCGCGCATTTCGCCGACAAGCACGATGTCGGGGTCCTCGCGCAACGCGGCGCGCAGGGCCCGGCCAAAGCTCTGGGTGTGCGGCCCGACTTCGCGTTGGTTCACCAGGCTGCGCTGCGACTTGTGCACGAACTCGATAGGGTCTTCCAATGTGATGATGTGGCTGCGGCGGTTGCGGTTGATGTAGTCGATCATCGCCGCGAGCGTGGTGGACTTGCCCGAGCCAGTCGGACCGGTGACCAGCACAAGACCTTTTGGGTTGTCGCACATGCGGCGCACGCCCTCTGGCAGGCCCAGTTGCTCCAACGTCAGAATCTTGGACGGGATGACACGCATGACCGAGCCGATGCCGTTGTGATCGCGAAAGACGTTGCAGCGAAAGCGCGCCACGTCGGGGACGGCGTACGCAAAGTCCGAGTCGTTCTCCTCGAGGAACTGCTTGCGGTTGCGCTCGGGCATACCGGATTCGATGATCTCGTAGACCTGCGTCTCGGTCAGTACCTTGGCGTCGGCGATCTCGCGCATCTCGCCGTCGATGCGCCAGCGCGGCCGGTGGTTGCCCGACAGGTGCAGGTCGCTCGCGCCCTCGGCGACCATGCGCTTGAGCAGCGGATCGAGCTTGGGGGCCACGTACTTCTTGGTCGAGGCAGGCGCGGACGGCATCACGCCCGACGCTTTCGCTCCGCCCTGGCCGGTGGCAGGCTCCTCGGTTTTGGACTCGAAACTGACCAAGTTCTGCATGGCGTAGTTGAACGCCGCGCCGTCGATGCGCACCGGGATGAGTTCGACGCCGGGCAGGTAGTCGCGGGCGCTCGACATCACATGGGCGGTCAACTCGTCCACGCAGCCGAGCAGCAGCCGGTTGCCCTGCGACGCCACAGGGATCACGCGCTGGCGATCGATGAACTGCGGCGGCAGCAGGTTGACCACCTCGGAGGTCATCGGCGACTTGGCGACGTCGTAATAGGGCAGCGGCACCCGGCGCGCCTCTTGCAGGAACTTCGCGCCGACCTGTTGAGCGTAGGCGAGGCCAAAAGCGGCCGAGCGCTGGAAAAGCTCGTGGAGCATCGCCACCGGCGCCTGCAGTGCGAGCACCTGTTCGAGTGCGATCACCGACAGGCGGCGCGGGATGCCCATCAGCGCATCGAAATCGCCGACCATGTCCACGGGCTTTGCCCGGTCGACGTCGAAAGCATCGGTCATGCCCTCGGGCGTCACGCGCACCGCCGCTGTGCCACGCAACACGATGAGCCACGCGTCGGCCCTGTCGCCCTGGGCATAGATGGGCTCGTTGTCCATGAAATGCGCGAGCACCGACTGCGTGGCGAGGTCGCTGAGCGTCCGCGCGTCGCACAGGCGCAGCAGCGGGTGCTGCCCAAAGGCTTGCACAAGCTTGGGCACGAGGTCGGGCGTGATGGGCTGCAGCTTCATCGGCGGGCCGGGCGGGGGCGGTCGAGGGGAGGGCAACCCTAGCGCCGCGCCGGGCGGGTGTAAATAGGCGGGCGCTGTCCGGCTGGCCCATGCTGCTCCTCCGTCCGACGGGGCCAGGTCGAACTAAGTATGCCGTCTTCGACATACAGGGGAGTTTACACCCCACCCCGATTCCGCACAACGGGTCGATTTTTTGCGCGGCCGTTTCCTGCGCGGGCGCTTGCCGCCAATGTGCATGGTGGCTGCACCTCTCTTGGTGCGGACCGAGGAGGCAACGTGGCCCCCAAAGCGACCGAACGCACCGATCGCCGCGCCCACCCGATGGCGGCTGTGGCGCTGGCCTTGCTGTGGACGACGGCCGTAACCGTCGTCGCATGTGACAACTTCGGCAAAGGCGGCGACGGCGGCGCACCGGGCGGCATGGACGCCGTGCCGTGCAAGGCCGACGGCGATTGCCAAAAGGGGTGGAAGTGCCAGCAGGTGCCGGACAGCGGCAAGTACTGCGCGCCCAAGAAGTTCAACGGCAGCGACGACGACCCGGCCGAATGCGACCCCGCCCCCGAACGGTGCAATGGCGTCGACGACGATTGCGACGGCCAGACCGACGAGGGCTTCATCGAAAACTGCGACGACGGCGACGCCTGCAACGGCACCGAGAAGTGCGAAAAGGGCGACTGCGTCAACGGCCCGGTGCCCGACTGCGACGACGGCAAGTGGTGTACCGCTGACACCTGCGACGCGGCGAGCGGCTGCGTCCACACCCCTGCGCCCGACAACACCACCTGCAGCGACGGCGACGCCTGCACGGGCTGCGCGCTGCCGGCCGGTGTGGTCAAGACGTATGCGCTGTCCGCAGCGGCCAACTGCCCGGAACAAGAGGCGGTTGGCTGCAACGCCCTGTGGATGCCCGGCTTCTTCGACGGCGTCAGCAAGCATGTCGTCCGCTTCACCTTCGCGCCCGGCGCCCAACTGCTCTGGATGCTGGACGGCTCCGCCACCATCACCGCCCAAGCAGAGGTCTACCACTTGGGTGACGGCCCCGGCACGATCGGTGAGAAATGGTCCGTGCAGATGACGCTCAAGTACCGCGGTCAGGGCGCGGCAGGTGAAGGCAGCGGCGGCCCCAAGCTCGACGACGGTTGGGTGGTGCCCAAGGCGATCACCGACACTTGGCACTACTTCGACATCACCGCGGCGTCGATGGCGCAGGTCGGCGGTGCCGGCAAGGTGGCGCTGACCCAGAAGCCGGCCAACTCGGTGTTTCCCTTCCAAATGGGCAAGGCCGCCAACGGCAAGACCCTGGCGTTCAGTTCGAGCGCCTGGCTCAACTGGGTCAAGACCACGCCCGACGGCGAACTCAAGGGCCACGGCGATATCAACGTCGACGCCGAGCCCAAGCCACCGACCGGCTGCGACGTGTGCCAGGCAGGCCAGTGCAAGCCGGGCAAGGTGCTGACCTGCGACGACGGCAATCCGTGCACCATCGACGCGTGCGCGCAAGGCCAGTGCGTCCACACCGAGACCACGTTCGGCCCCTGCGACGACGGCATTGCCTGCACCACGGACGACCAATGCGTCGAGGGCAAATGCGTCGGCAAGAAGAAGAAACTGGCCCAGTGCGACGACGGCAACCCGTGCACGTATGACGATTGCAAGCAGGGCGCCGGCTGCGTCCACGACAATGTCCAGGGCCCATGCGACGACGGCGACGCATGCACCAAGGGCGACCACTGCAAGGCCGGCGAGTGCGCCTCGGGCACGGCGGTGCAGTGCGGCGACGACAACCCGTGCACGCTCGATGGCTGTGACCCGGCGTTTGGGTGCGCCTACGGCTTGGCTGACAAGGCATGCGACGACGGCGACGCCTGCACCGTCGGCGACGCGTGCAAGGGCGGCAAGTGCAAAGCGGGCAAGTCCAGCGAGTGCGACGACAACAACCCGTGTACCCAGGATGGCTGCGACGCCCTGATGGGTTGCTACCACCTGCAACTGCCTGACGGCCCGTGCAACGACGGCAATGCGTGCACCGCTGGAGACCTGTGCACGTCCGGCGTCTGCAAGCCAGGGCCGCTCGTCGAGTGCGGCGACACCAATCCGTGCACGCTCGACCAGTGCGACTACAAGGCCGGTTGCCAGAACCTGCCGCAGAATGGCGCGCCGTGCGATGACGGTTCGGCGTGCACCGTGGACGACGCCTGCGCGGGCGGGCTGTGCAAGGGCGGCGCTGAGCTGGCATGTGCCGACGACAATGTGTGTACCAAGGACTTGTGCGATCCGGCCAAGGGCTGCGCGCTCCTGCCCATCAGCGGCCAGGCGTGCACCGATGACGATGCGTGCACCGCGGGCGACAGTTGTCAGAACGGCGCATGTGTCGCCGGCAAGCCCTTGAACTGCAACGACAGCAACGTGTGCACGGCGGACCAGTGCGATCCCAAGGTCGGCTGCAAGCACCTCTTCCTCGACGGCGCGACCTGCTACGACGGCACCGACTGCACCGGCCTCGACCTGTGCAAAGGCGGCGCCTGCAAATCGGGCGCGCCGGTGGTGTGCAACGACAACAATCCCTGCACCAGCGACACCTGCGACAGCGACAAGGGCTGTATTTTCGCCAGCCTCGACGGCGCGGGATGCAGCGACGGCACGGTCTGCACCGCGGGCGAAGTGTGCAAGGCGGGTAAGTGCGCGGGCGGTTCGCCCATTGCCTGCGACGACAAGAACCCGTGCACCCAGGACGGCTGCGACGCCAAGACGGGATGCGTGGCCGTCGACTACGTCGGCAAGCCGTGCGACGACGGCGACGCATGCACCGCGACCGACACGTGCAAGGGGGGCAAGTGCCAGGGCAGCGCGCCGGTCAAGTGCAACGACGGCAACCCGTGCACCATCGACACCTGCAATGCCCAAGGCGGCTGCGTCACCAAGAACGGCGACGGCATCGGCTGCGACGACGGCGACGCGTGCACGCAGGCCGACAAGTGCAAGGCGGGCGCCTGCACCGCGGGCCAGCCCAAGGTGTGCGACGACGGCAATGCCTGCACGGCGGACCTTTGCGATCCCAAGAACGGCTGTGGCGCCAAGCCCGCCGACGGCAAGGCGTGCGACGACGGCAACAAGTGCACCGTCGGCGACAGTTGCAAGGCAGGCAAGTGCGCGCCCGGCATGGGCAATGCCTGCGACGACGGCAACCCTTGCACCAAGGACGCCTGCGACCTGGCCAAGGGCTGCACGCACGGCCCCATCGACGGCGGCGCCTGCAACGACGGCAGCGCCTGCACGGTCGGCGACACCTGCAAGAACGGCCTGTGCGTCGGCCCCAAGGCCATCGTGTGCGACGACGGCAGTGATTGCACCAGCGACTTCTGCGACGCCAAGGGCGGTTGCGTCTTCCCGCCCAACGACGGCATCAAGTGCGACGACGGCGACGCGTGCAGCGCCGACTCGATGTGCAAGGGCGGCAAGTGCGCTGGCTTGAAGTGGACGGCGTGCGACGACGGCAATCCGTGCACTGCAGACGCATGCGACAAGGCCAAGGGCTGCGTGGCCAGCCCTGCCGATGGCAAGCCGTGCAGCGACGGCAATGCCTGCACGCTGGACGACGCCTGCCAGGCCGGCGCGTGCAAAGGCAAGGTCAAGGCCCTGTGCGACGACGGCAACCCATGCACGAGCGACGGGTGCGACCCGGACGCTGGCTGCTGGGCCAAGCCCATCTCCAGTGCCGCGGGCAGCTTGACCCTCTACAGCGACTCCAAGACCCTGGCCAACGGCGCCGCTGCGGTGCCGACGTGGGACCAGCACAAGAGTTGGACGGTGAGCATCCCCGGCGCCACCTGGATCTGGAACAGCTACCACGTCGCCAACCCCGTCGGTGAGACGGTCGTGACCTTCGTGCGCACATTCGACCTGCCGCCGGGTGCGACGGGCCTCGGCGGATCGCTGGTCGTCGGCGCCGACAACAGCTACGTCTGTACCCTCAACGGCGCTGTGGTCGGCCAGGACGCAACGGAGTTCAACTATTTCGAGTCCAGCAAGGACACCTGGAAGCTCGACGGGGCGCTCAAGGCCGGCCAGAACACGCTGCAGTGCATCGTCAAGAACTGGGCGATGCCCGGAGGCAACCCGCTCATCAACCCGGCCGGCCTGCTGTACCGCCTCGACGCCAGTTGGAACCAGGTGGTGCCCTGCGACGACGGGTCGGCATGCACGAGCGGCGACGTCTGCAAGGGCGGTGCTTGCACGGGCGGCACGGCCAAGGTTTGCAACGACGGCAACGCATGCACGACCGACACCTGCGACGCCAAGACCGGGGCATGCGTCTTCAAGGGCGGCGACGGCACGCCCTGCAACGACGGTAACGCCTGTACGGGCGCGTGCTTGCCGGCAGGGGTGGCCAAGCAGTGGCAGGTGACCAAGGCCGACACCAACCCCAACGTCGGCTGGGCCGGCGGCGGTCACGCCATCCACCTGCCGGGCTTCTGCGCTGGCGCCATGGTGCGCATGACCTTCGATCCCGACGCGCGTTTTGACCTGTCCAGCGACGGCAGCAAGGGTCACCTGCATGGCCACGCCACGATCTTCCAGGGTGGCGGCGGCTGCAATGTCGGCGACAAGTGGTTCGCCGACGTGTGGTTCAACTACCGCGGCAAGGGTGTCGCCGGGCAGGGGTCGGGTGGGCCCAAGAAGGAACTCAAGGATGGCTATCAGCCCAAGGCGCTGACCGACACCTGGCTGTATTTCGACATGATTCCAGGTCAAGCCACGATCAAGCGCGCCAGCAACCCCGACGACGTGGCGTCCTTGACCCAGGCCCCGGCGGGCAGCATGTACCCGTTCCAAATCGGCATCGGCGCCAACGGCAAGAGCTTGAACTTCGGGGCCTCTTCGTGGTTCCATTACACGCACAAGGCGCCCAACGGCACGTGGAGCGGGCAGGGCGACTTCAACCTCGACTTGAACTGGCTGGACCCCGCCGCCACCTGTGATCAGTGCACCAACGGCACATGCCAGGGCGCCCCGCTGTCGTGCGACGACAAGAACCCCTTCACCATCGACAGTTGTACGCCACAGGGCGGCTGCAAGCACACCCCGACCAACATGTGCCAGCCCGGGTGACGTTCATTCGGAAGATCGCCCTTGGTGCGCTGGTCGCCGGGTGTTCTGCTGCGCCCGCACCGCCGACGGTCGACTGCGGGTGCTTGGCGGCCGACGCCAGCCGATCGGCCTGGAGCGACGCCGCGCCCGCCGACATCCTCGCGACCTCGTCGACGCCCAGTTGCGCCGAGCCGTGGCTGGAACTGCACAGTGAACATACAGCCCTGGCTGCTCCGCCGCTTTTGACCCAGCTCCATGCCGTAAGTGCGGGCGAGACCCTGGACGCGCTCTGCGCCTGGCAGGCTGGGCCCAGCAACGTGTGCACGCTCGGCGATCAGCGCGGCACCGTGCGGCGCGTGGGGCTCGGTGCCTGCACCGTGACCTGCACCATGCCCTCAGGGCTGTGCGGGGTCCGGACGTTTCACGTCAAACCACAAACGCAGATCTACATCGTCGGGGGCGAGGTCACCGCCTTTCCGCCGCCGCCGACCGGTGCCGCCGATGCGGCGCGCATCCAGCGCTTTCGCAGCGGAGACGGGGCGTGGGAAACCACTGTGGCCTACCTGCCCGAGTTCCGCATCCAGCCCGTGGTCGCCTACCATGGTGGGGCACTGTGGGTGCTCGGCGGCGAGACAGGCGGCGGCTACCAGGCCGTCGAGTACTGGGACGTTTTCTTCCCGACCTGTGACGAGGCGCTGATCCTGCCCACGCAACTCAAGGCCGAGGTCGGCTGTCGGGCGCTGCGCCGCCTGGACCTCGCGACGGGTGTGTGGTCGAGCCCGTGGGGCTGGTCACACCCGCGCGTCGGCGCCATCGGCCGCTTGCAGGGCGATCGCCTCTGGCTGCTCGGGGGGTTGCGCGCCAAGACCGTGACCGACCCCAAGGACGCGGAACTGTTTGGCTGGGTCGATCTGGCCAAGGACCAGACCGTGACCATGGCCAAGGGGCCGGCGCCCAAGGCATTGGCCGACGCATTCAAGGGCTTGCACTGGCCTGGGTTGCCGGCTGCACCTTACGGCAAAGGTCTGCTGCTTTTTGCTGCGAAGCAGACTTGGCGGCTCCTGCCCGGCGATGCCGCGCCGCAAGTCGAGGACGTCGGCTGGCCGTGCCCGGAGGCCGCGCCGGCACAGGTCGTTCAGCGACCGGGCAGCGACGAGACTTGGGTGGTGGCCAGCGACGAGGTGTCGCCGACGACCGCGTGCCCTGCGTGCGAGCCCGGCAACACAGGCTTGCAGTGCCGTGCCCAGGTCTGGGATGGCAAGATGTGGTCGCTCGGCCCGCCGATGCCGCCGGGGCGCCTGGTCGAAGCGCCGGATGGGCTGTACCTGCTCGCCGAGGCGGGCACGTTCGTCCTGACCCACGGCGCCGCCGCGTGGAAGACCGCAGGGCCGCCGATGCCCTACGGGCGCTTTGGCTACTCGGCCGTCGCGGTGGTGCAGTGAGGCCCGCGTCGATCCTGGGCCTGGCGCTGGCCGGGTGCGGGGCGCAAGGCGCGGCTGCGCCCGACGCAGGCGGCGTGGCCGACATGGCTGCGGAAATCGCCATGGGGGCGGAAGTCGCGGCGACTGGCGATGCTGCCCAGGATGCCTCGAAACCCTCCAAGAAACCGCTACCTTGCCCGAATTCGGCTCCGCCACCTGCCTGCTTCCACAAGTGCCAGCCGGCGCCCGAGGTCCAGTTCCCGGTCGGGCCGCTGCCGGCCAAGTGTGCCGAAACGACGACGGGCCTGATCTGGGACACGCCCGACGGCAAGGCGCCTGGACCGCCCACGCTGCTTTTCGAACTCGGCGCGGGCGACGTGGACACCGGGGCGTTCGTGCCCTACGTCGAGGGCCAGTGGGCGCCCATCGTCGAAGGCGTGCAGGGCGGCATCCACGTTTGGGCGGCCGCGCGCGTCAAGCTGCCCCCCGGCACGCCGCCGAAAATCACCCTCGAAATCGCGGGACACAGCAACCTGGACTGCAAGCCCGTGGCGACGGAACTCGCCGGCACCTCCAAGGCGATTGCCACCGCGGATCCGAGCAAGCCTGGATGGTGGACCAATGCCCGCGCCAACGTGCCGGGCGTGCCGGTGGCGTTCGAGAAGAACGTGGCCGGCCCCTACTGTGGTCAATGGATCGAACTGGTCGCCGAGGTGCGGGTGCCGGGCACGCAGAACTGGGGCCGGGGCAGCGTGATTGTGCGGCTTTTCGACCTCGACAACTTGTAGCTTGGTTGGCGCTACAGTCCCTCAAACGCGGTGGCCGCGGCGGCGAATTTGGCCGGCAGTTCGCTTTGCAACGCCTTGTTCTGCGCCAAGTCGCCCTTGACCCAGCGGTTGAGCCACGCCACCGCGAACGCGTTGGTCAGCGCGAAGGCCTTGGCGCCGTCGATCATGCCGGGCTTGAAGCACATGTCCTTGAGCTCCGCGACGAACTGTGCGGGCGGCAGGCTGCAGACGTTGGTGTAGCTCATGTGGCCGGCGCCGGTGATGACCACTTTGCCCTTGGGCGACGGCAGGTCGGCGTAGAGGGGCGCAATGTCGCTGTCGACGGGCGTGGTGCCGTCGAGCGTGCCGCCGAAAAGCACGGTGGGCACGTTGACGCCCTGCAGACCTGCCTTGCCGAACGCAACGTGGAAGCCGGGCGCAAGGCACAGCGCGGTCTTGAGCGCCGGGATGGGCTTGGGGATCTTGAGCGTGGTGCCGTCGGGCCAGTAGTTCATGTAGCCGCCCTTGCACAGCATGTTGCTTGCGCTCTTGCAGCCGGCTTTTGCGGCGTCGACGTCGACCGTGGCCCCGGCGACCACGAGCGCGGTGTAGCCGCCAAACGAATGCCCCGTCACTGCCACCTTGCCGAGATCGAGCAGACCCTCGAAATCGCCGCCGCCGGGTCCGTTGAGCTTGACCAGTTCATCGTAGGCAAAGCGCACGTCGATCGGGCGCTCCAAGGCGGACTTGCTCTCAGTCTCCTTGCTGACGCTGACGTCGAACAGGGTGTTGCCGGCGTGGTCGGGCGCGGCGACGACATAGCCGTGGCTGGCCAGGTACTCCGTGTAGTCGTAGCTCTGCCAGTTGATGCCCTTGAACCCGTGCGAGAACAGCACGACGGGAAACGGCCCTTTGGCCTTGTCGGCGGTGCCTTTGTCCAGCGCCTTGCCCTGCACCTTGAGGAGGATCGCGTCGAAATAGGTCGCTTTGTCGCCACCCTTCTCGACCACCGGGTACCAGAGGCGGGTGGTCACCGGCCGGTTGCCGCGCGCCGGGTCCACCCAGTTCTTGACGCGGGTGCCGATGGTGTAGGGGCCCCACTGGTCGACGGGCGGCCAGGGGCTTGGGCCGACATCACCCGGGGCGACGTCGCCCGCGGCGGGGCCGGCGCTGTCGGCGGCGGTTTCGGATTGTCCGTCGGTCGCCTCGCCTTCGGGGGACGGCGTCC
>VGRO01000094.1 GCA_016875335.1 Deltaproteobacteria bacterium
GGTGACGGCGCTGCGCGGCCAAGCGTGGTGCGCCCGGGAAAGCGGCGAAGCGGACCAGGCGCTCGACGCATTGCAGCGCGCACGCGAGGTGGCCGCGGCGGCGGGCCTGGAGGGCGCGGGCTTGCAGGCCGCAGTCGACGAAGCCCAGGTGTGGATTTCGCGCGGCGACCTCGATCGGGCGCAGCAGAGGTTGGGTGACCTCGACCTGCGCGCAGCCCTGCCCGCCACGGCCGGCGAAGCCTTGTCGCTTCGAGCGCACATCGCCGCCCGGCAGCGGCATTGGGCCCGCGCCGACGAACTGGCCAGCCGAGCGTTGGTGGTGTTGCGGGCCGCGGGCCAACCGCGGCCGCTCGGCGCGGCCCTGTACGCTGCCGGTCAGATCGCGGGTGCGCTCGGCGACGGCGCCCGCGCCGGTGCCTTGCTCGGCGAGGCTCTGGGCATGGCGGTGCGCGCCGGCCTGCCCGAACAGGCGATGATCCGCGCGACCCTCGATCGCATGACCCAACGAGCACCCACCACCAAGGACCCGCCATGAACAAGCAGTCTGGCCCTGCCGCGCACATCGCGCCCGTCGCCGCCGATGTCGATACCCTCGACTTCAAACCGACCACGGGCATGCAGGGCGTGGCGACCACTCCGTGCCTGACCGTGTTGTGTCATCCCGACGAGGACTGCATTGGCGCGCAGGCGATCCTGCCCCTGGGCCGCGGGCCCGTGCTGTTGTCGCGCCTCGAACCGCTTTTCCACGTACCCGTGGGCCGAGACACCCAACCGCTCGGCGATCCGCACGTCAGCCGCCGGCCGATCTCCATCGAGCACCAGGGCGACAAACTCGTGTTCCGCGCCGCGGAGGGCGCGGTTTCGTGCCACGTCGCGGGCATGCCGCTGGTGGCCACGGCGCAAGTACCGTACGGCGCGCTGGACCGCGGCGTCACCCTCCGCCTCGGCCGCCATGTCGCCGTATTGCTGCACAATCGGCCGGTGGTCGAGCTGGCGCGGCGCCGCGAAACCCTGGTCGGCCAGTCGTCGGCGGTCGCCGAATTGCGCGAAAACGTCCGCAAGGTGGCAGCCCATCCCGTGCACGTGCTCGTGCAGGGCGAGTCGGGGGTCGGCAAGGAATTGGTTGCGCGCGCGGTCCACGAGGCGTCGCCCCAAGGCCGCGGCCCGTTCATCGCGGTCAACACCGGTGCGATCCAGCCGAGCCTCGCCAACAGTGAACTTTTTGGCCACGTGCGCGGGTCGTTCACCGGCGCCGTCGGCGACCACGACGGGTTCTTTGCGCGCGCCGACGGCGGCACGCTGTTTCTGGACGAGATCGGCGAGTTGGGTGCCGACGTGCAGGCCCTGCTGCTGCGCGCGCTCGAGTCGGGCGAGATCCAGCGCATCGGCGACCGCAAGCCGCGCCACGTCCGGGTGCGGGTCGTCGCGGCGACCGACCGGCCCGACCTCGAAGAGCGGCTGCGCATTCCGGTCATCCAGCGCCTCAGTGGCTACCGCATCGTGGTCCCGCCGTTGCGCGAGCGGTTTGAGGACCTCGGCCTGCTGCTCTACCACGCTTTGCACCAGGAGTTCGCGCGGATCCACCAGGTCTTTCCGCCGGCCCTGCACCGCCGCGCCCATGAGCCCGCGGTTCCCCCCGAGGTGTTCGAGCGCCTGGTGCGCCATCCGTTCAGCGGCAACGTCCGAGAGTTGTTCAACGTGGCGCGACGGCTGACCATCGACGGCTTGGACCGATCGACCTCAGAGATCTTGCAGAGCGTCGAAGCCGCTCTCGCTACCACCGCCCAGGAGGTGCACGCCAGCGAACCGTCCGCGCCGGCCAAGGGATACGTGGCGCCGAGCGAGATCTCGGACGAACTGCTGCTCGCCGCCCTGCACCGCAACCACTGGCAGATGGCGCCCACCGCGCGCGACCTGGGCATCGCCCGCAGCTCGCTGTACCTGCTGGTCGATCAGTGCCCGCACGTGCGCAAGGTGCACGAGATCGGCACCGACGAAATCGGGGCCGCGATCGCGGCCGCGGCCGGCGACCTCGATCGCGCGGCGGCGCGTTTGCAGGTGTCGCCCAGGGCGCTCAAAGCCCATGTGAACAAAGGGCTATCTCGATAACCAAGCCGCCGTCGCACGGCCCATCAGCGCCACGGCGATCGGCAGGGCCGCCTCGTCGACCACGAAGCGCGGCGAGTGGTGCGGTTCGCTGGACCTGCCGGGCGAGCCGCAGCCGACGAAAAAGAAGCAGGCGGGCACCTGCTCGGCGAAATACGCGAAATCCTCGCCGGCCATCATGCGCAGCGACCGGTCCACATGGTCCACGCCAGGCGCCGCCGCAGCGGACCGCGCCACCAAATCGGCCATGGCCGCATCGTTGTGCAGCGCGATCGTATAGCGGGTGTACTCGCAGTCCGCCTGGGCCCCGTAGGCGCCCGCCGCCCGCACGGCCGTCGCGCGCAGCCAATTGGGAAGTTGATCCGCCAGGTCGCGGCCAAAGGACCGGCAGGTGCCGCGCAGCTCGACCTGTTCGGCGATGACGTTGAACGCGCTGCCGCCGTGGATGCTGCCGACGGTGACGACCAGCGGCTGCATCGGGTCGTTGCCGCGCGACACCATGGCCTGCAGCGCCTGGACCACGGCCGCCGCCGCCACCACCGCATCGACCGCTTGGTGCGGCAGGGCGCCGTGACCACCGCGGCCGCGCACAGTGATCTTGAAATCGTCGACGTTGGCCATGACCGGCCCGGCGGTTGCGCTGACGTGCCCGACCGGGAGTCCCGACCACACGTGCATGCCCAGCGCCGCCGCCACCCGCAAGGTCGGATCGCCGCACCAGCGCCCGTCCAGCAGCCCGTCGTCGATCATTGCCACCGCGCCGCGCCCGTTCTCCTCGCCGGGTTGGAACGCCACGACGACCCGGCCGGGCAACTGGTCTTCGAGGCTCCGCAGCCGCGCTGCCACGCCGAGCAAACATGCCATGTGAGCGTCGTGACCGCAGGCGTGCATGTGTCCGGGCCGGCGCGACGCGAACGGCAGACCAGTCTGCTCCTGGACCGGCAGGGCGTCCATGTCGGCGCGCAGAAGCAGGGCGGGCGCAGTTCCGCGGCCGGCGACCACCGCAAGCCCGGTACCACCCACCGCCACCGGCTGCCACCCTTGGGCGTGGAGCGCCTCGCGCACATAGCGCTGCGTGTCCACCTCGCACAGCGACAGTTCCGGTTCGGCGTGCAGGGCCCGGCGCCAGGCCACGATCGCTTCGGCCTCGGTGGCAGTCGGCGGCGCACTGAGGTGTTCGAACCAGGTCTGGGTCATGGCAGCCTCCTGCGGGTCGGGTCGGTCCGCGCGTCGGTGGCCAGGCGCGGCACCACCCGCTCGATCATCGCTGCGCGGACGGCAGACGCCCCCGCGGAGGGGCGCATCCCTTGGTATTCGGGACCTTGCAGCCCCTTTTCGCACAAATCCAACTGGCGGGCCCGCGCGACGGCCTGGGCTTCGATCTGGCCGGGATGTTCGGTCGCCTCGAGGATGCGGTCGGCCGGCGCGCTGTAGACCAGCGTGTCGCCAAGCCACCACGAGGCGGTCAGGGGGCCGCGATCGCAGCGATCGGCCAGGACCGCGCATACCGTCGGCGCGCCGTGGTCGGTCATGCGCACGGTCAGCACGTGCCAGGGCACCGCGCCTACCCGTCCACTTCGGTCGGCAGGCCAGCGGCCACCCAGGCCTTCCAGCCTCCGGCGAGCGAAAGCACGTTTCCGTATCCCATCTTCTGCAAGTTGTCGGCGGCCAGCGCCGATCGGTACCCGCCACCGCAGTACAGGACCAGCACCTGTCCCTTGTTGGGCACGGCGCCGACGATGTCACGCTCCAGCACGCCCCGGCCCAGGTGGCGCGCACCCGCGGCGTGGCCCGCGCGCCATTCGCGATCTTCGCGGACGTCGATGAGCAGCGCTCCGGCGGCGGCCAATCCGGGCCACGCGGCGAGGGTCGTTTCGCGCACCCGCGACTTGGCGTCGTCGACCAGGGCCTGGAATTCGTCGCTGTGCTGCATGGGCGCGCTCCTGGGCCGCAGTGTGGCCCGCGACGCGTGGCGGGGCAAGGGGTCAGAGTGGGCAAGGGGTCACAGTGGGCGAGGGGTCGCGGCGGGCGACCGTGCCGATCGCAACCCGGGGTCCTCACGTGGCCCGACCGCACACTGGGCAAGGACCGCGTGCAGCGCAGCATCACCGCAGCCACCATGGCCAATGCTCGACCCGGCCCTGCAAGAGCTTTGCAGGCAGCCTGCGACCGCAGAGTCGGAACCGCGGCCAACAGCGAAATCGCGATTGACAACCGCCCCACTGCCTTTACAATGCGCCCCCCGCTGCGGCCGACCGGGATGCGTCCGCGCCCCGACCGGGCCAAAACCCGCAGCGAATTTCAGCGCAACGGCGTCCGAGCCTTGAGCGGACACCCAGGGACGCCCATCCGCGCTGAGCCGTCGCCGCCGACCCGATTGCGGGGCTGTGCGCCGATCGCCCTGGTGCCGGGCTTTGTGCACCTGCTGATCACGGCGCCACCGCGGCGCCGACAGGAACCCAGATGGACACGGTAGCAATCCATGCACGCCCGCGCCTGCTGGCCGGCTCCGACGTGGCGAACAAGGTCCGCCGCGCCGGCTTGCTGCCCGCAGTGATGTACGGCGTCGGCGTGGGCCCGGGCGCCCGCATGGTCGCGGTCGATCCGCAGCCGCTGCGCAAAGGCCTGAGCACGGCATATGGCCGCAACCAGCTTTTCACCGTCGAGTTCGAGGGCAAGCAGCACCTGGCGATCTGCAAGGAAGTGCAGATCCACCCGGTCAAGCGCACGCTCAAACACGTCGATTTCTACGTCGTGACCCCGGCGAGCCCGATCACCGTCACCTTGCCGGTGGTGCTGTCGGGACGCTCGGCGGGACAGAAGGCCGGCGGTCGCCTGGAGCAGATCACGCGCTACGTGACCGTGGCGTGCACGCCGACCACGCTGCCCAAGTCGGTCGAGATCGACGTCACGCCGTTCGACAACGGTGCGGTGATGACGGTCGACAGCCTGCCGCTGCCGCAGGGGTGCAGGGCGGTGTTCAAGAAGTCTTTCAAGATCTTCGAGTTGTTTGCCCCCAAGATCGAAGAGAAGGCTGCGGCGACCGACGACAAGAAGAAGGTCACCAAGAAGTAGCCGGGCCCGCGGCAGGGCCGTTCTCGGAAGCAGACGATGGCCGCCCCGCCCGCCCCCGACAAGGTCCAGCGCCCGCGCGGCGCCGCCGTGCCCCAGGCTGCAGAAGCGTCCGTCCGGGCGCTGGTCGGTCTGGGCAACCCAGGCAAGGGCTATGCCGCGACCCGCCACAACGTCGGGTTCATGGCCATCGAACAACTGGCTGCGCGCCGGTTGGCCACCTGGTCGAGCAAGTTCAACGGTCAGTTCGCGCGCTGTCGCCTGCCGGGACCCACCGGCGAATGCGATGTCGCCTTGCTGCAGCCGATGACCTACATGAACTGCAGCGGCCACCCGACCCAGCAGATGCTGGCGTTCTTCGGCTACAAGCCGGCGGAATTGCTGGTGTTGCACGACGACCTGGACCTGCCATTCGGCCGGGTGCAGGTCAAGGTCGGCGGCGGTCACGGCGGCCACAACGGCCTGCGCTCGCTGGTGGCGCAGTTGGCGAGCCCCGCGTTCGTGCGCGTGCGCATCGGTATCGGCCGGCCCGGCGGGGACGGTGATCTGGGCGGCAAGGGCGGGGACGAAGCCGTCACCAACTGGGTGCTGTCTGCGTTTGGCCCCGACCAGCGCATCGCGTTGCCGCAGGTCTTGGACCGCGCGGTGGCCGCTGCGGAGGCCGTGGTGCAACTGGGCGTTCGCGCGGCCATGAACGCGCACAACGCCCCACCGGCTGCGGCCGGATCGAAATCCGCGGACTCGTGAGGGTTCGCACCAATCGGGACCGGTCGCCACCTTGCGACCGGCGCCCCGGGCAGGCCGCGGAAGGTCCGCAGCTTGGCCTCCTCGCTCGCCAGCGCCGCCACAAGGGGCGGTACGAGGCGGGCGAAAGCGACCACCGCGCGACGTTTTTCGCGTGGCCGGGCGCCTGACCATGGGGAGCAACGAGGAGAGAGAGCGAATCATGCTGGTCCGAATGTATGAGACGCTGTTCATCACGCGGGTCGACGCGGAAGCAGACGTGGCGGAGAAAATCCACCAGCGGCTGCTGCGCGCGCTCGAAGCGATGGGCGGCAGTGAAATCAAGCTCGTCGATTGGGGCAAGCGCAAGCTGGCCTACGAGATCGCGCGGCAGAAAAAGGGCAACTACTGGTATTTCGGCTACATCGCCGATCCCCAGTTCGTCAAGGAATGCGAGCGCCAGTTGCGCATCTCCAACGACGTCATCCGCTACCAAACGGTCTGCTTGTCCAAGCTCAAGCAGGTGGGCGAATACGACCTGGAGGCCGAGCGCAAGCGCGCCGACAGCCTGACGCCTGAGCGCGAAGAGGACGAAGAAGACCAATACCTGCGGCGCAGTGACGAACGTCGTTCCCGGCGCGCGGATCAGGACGACGAGGAAGTCGAAACGGAGGAAGTCGCATGAGGAACCAAGACGCACCGCAGGGCCAGAACCTGGACCGCGGTCCGGGCGGCGATCGCGGCCAGGGCGGCGAGCGCGGCGAACGGGGCGAGCGCGGCGACCGCGCCGGACGGCAACCTCGCCGTTTCGGCCGCCGCAAGGTCTGCCCCTTCTGCGCCGACAAGACGCTCTACATCGACTACAAGACTCCGAGCATGCTCAAGCGCTTCATCTCGGAGCGCGGCAAGATCGTGCCACGGCGCATCTCCGGCGTGTGCGCCCAGCACCAGCGCAACCTGTGCCTGGAAATCAAGCGCGCGCGGATCATGGCGTTCATGCCGTACTCGAGCGCGACGGCCGACTAGGCCGCACAGGGAGGTTTCCATGAAAGTCATCCTGCGCGAAAATGTGCCCAACGTCGGCAAGATCGGCGATGTGCTCGATGTCGCCGACGGCTTTGGGCGCAACTATCTGTTGCCGCGCAGCCTGGCCACCCAGGCCAACGAGCGCAACGTGCGGCAGATGGAGCACAACAAGCGCGTCGCGGCGTCCCGCCTCGCCAAGGCCCGCGCCAAGGCGACCGAAGAGAGCAAGCAACTGAGCGGCTTGCGCCTGAGCGTGGCCAAGCACACCGGCGACGAAGGCCGGCTTTTCGGCTCGGTCACCGTGCGCGAAGTGGCCGACCTGTTGGCCGAGAAGGGCTTTCTGGTCGACCGCCGCGACATCGGCGTGCCCGACAACATCCGCACCGTCGGCGAGTACGCGGTCACGGTCAAGCTGCACCACGACGTGGTGGCCAAGCTGACCCTGGAAGTCACGGCGGCCGAGTAGCCTGCGCTCTGCACACCCAAGGCTCGGCCGATCCTGCCCCGCGGGGGATCGGCCGAGCGGCATTTTTGGCCCATTGCGTCACGATTCTCGAGGCTCCGCATGACGATGTCCCCGACCATGCCAACGGCGCGAACGGGCGGCCTGTGCGTCGTCATCCTTGCGGCGGGGCTCGGCAAGCGCATGTTCAGCCAGACGCCAAAAGTGCTGCACGAGCTGCTGGGCGAACCCATGCTCGGCCATGTGCTGGCCGCGGCGGCCGGCCTGAACCCGAACCGGCTGTGCGTGGTGACCGGCCACGGCGGCGAGGCTGTGGAGCGCTACGTGGACCAATGGGCGCGCCGCAACCAAGCCGCGCTCGCTGGCGATCGCGCGCCAACGTGCGTGGAACAGCCCCACCAGGGCGGCACAGGACATGCCGTGGCGTGCGCGCAACCCGTCTGGCGCGACTGCGGCGAGGTGTTGGTCCTGTACGGCGACACGCCGCTGCTGCGGACCGACACCCTGCAGGACTTGCGAAGGGCCCGCGGCGACGGCGCGCTGTCGCTCCTGGTCGGCGAACCGGCCGACCCGACCGGGTATGGCAGGGTCGTGCGCGACGCTCAGGGCCGCGTCGCGCGGGTGGTCGAACACAAGGACGCGGACGACGCCACGCGCGCCATCCGCCTGATCAACGCCGGCATGATGTGCGTCACCACTGCGTTTTTGTCCGATGCCCTGCCGAGGTTGCAACCGAACAATACGCAAGGCGAACTGTACCTGACCGACCTGCTGGCCATGGCGACGGCGCGGGGCCAATCGGGCGCAGCCCACGTCGTGGCCGATCGCGCCGAAATCTCAGGCGTCAACAACCGCTTGGAGTTGGCTGCCGCCACCGCCGCCCTGCGCGACCGCATCAACCGCCACTGGATGCTGCAGGGCGTCAGCTTCGATGACCCGGCAACGGCGACCGTCGAACCGAGCGTGGTGTTGCATGCCGACTGCCAGTTGGGCGCCGCCGTGCAGTTGCGCGGCGCGACGGTCGTGCACCCCGATGCCCGCATCGGCGCGGGCTGCGTGGTCACCGACTGCGAAATCGGCCATGGTGTCCACCTGCTGCCGTATTCGGTCGCCAGCGAAGCGCGGATCGGCGCCCGCGCCCACGTCGGGCCCTTTGCGCATTTGCGGCCCGGCACTGTGCTCGAGGCCGACGTCAAGGTCGGCAACTTCGTCGAAACCAAGAAGGCGCGCCTCGGCCGCGGCACCAAGGCGAGCCACCTGTCGTACTTGGGCGACGCCGAAATCGGGCCGGCGTGCAACATCGGCGCGGGAACGATCACGTGCAACTACGACGGAGTCGACAAGCACAAGACCGTGCTCGGCCGCGGCGTGTTCATCGGATCGGATACGCAACTGGTGGCGCCAGTGACGCTCGGCGACGAAGCCTATGTGGGCGCCGGCACCACCGTCACCCAGGACGTGCCTGCCGGCGCGCTGGTGGTGACCCGAGCCCCGGCGGTCGTCAAGGCGGGCTGGGTGGCGCGCAAGCGAGAGCTGCGGGCGCTGCGAGCGACCGACGGGACACCTGCGAAGCCGTGACGGCTACTGCTTGTCGACGACCTGCACCGGCGCTGCCGAAGACGAAAAGCCAACAGACCGATCGCGCACCGCGACAGGGGAGTCCGCCGGCCTGGTTGACGTCGCCCCTGACCGGCTCGCCGCGACCAAGGCGGCGCCCACCAGGGAAAGCAGGGCAACGGCGACCGGCAGGACAGCCGGGGGACGCGCAGCGCGCGCCAGGGATTGCTGGTGGGCCCAGACCGCCCGGGCCTCCGCATCCAGGCCGATGTGATCGAGCTGCGGCCAGGGCAGCGAATGTTCGCAATGGGTGAACGGTGCCTGCACGGCGAGCGGCTGCAAGGGTTCGTCGGTCGGGCGTCGTAGCACGAACGCGGCCTCGTCGGCGCCAGCGGCGCGCGCGCCGCGGCAGGTCAGGCTGCGACGCACTGCACCTGCGGGCGATCTGTAGGCATTTGTGAGTCGGTGCGGCAGCCGGTCACCCGATCGGGCGACGCGGGATGGCGGGCACACTTGACCGCGGCAACCTGGGCCTGCCACGATGGATGCGAGCCGCCTGGGAGTCCCGCCGTGCCAGTTGCCCCGCCCTGGTCGCGCCATCCGTTGCTGACCCGCGGACTGGCATGGGCTGTGTTGGCTGCGGTCGCGGCATGTGCTCAGCCGGACCAGGCCGGCCTGCTGACGGGCGGCCGCGCCTACCCGCCAGATCCGCCGACCGGTGAGGCGACGCGGTTGATGGCAGCCGACCTCGATCCCGGCGTGACTCGGCTGCGGCTTGGCATCACGCCCTACACCCAGGAGTCGCGGGAACGCCGCGATCTCGCGCCCTTGGTCGCCCACGTTTCGGAAGCGCTTGGGATCCCGGTGGAACTGGTCTCGTCGGGATCCTATGGCGAACTGGTCGCCGCGATCACCGAAGAACGCGTGGATGTCGCTCTGCTCTCGCCGGTCAGCTATGTGCAGGCCCGCGCGATCCAGCCCGCGTTACACCTGGCCGCGCGGGCCATCTCCCAGGGGTCGCCCGAGTACTCGTCGTACATCATCGTCCGACGCGATGACCCCGCACACACCCTGGCCGACCTGCGAGGGCGCCGCATGGCCTGGGTCGATCGCCTCTCGGGCTCCGGCTACCTGTACCCGCGACACGTGCTGCGCCAGGCAGGCCTCGACCCGGAGCGCATGTTTGCCAGCGCCCAGTTCTACGGCACCCACGAGGCGGCGATGGCCGCGCTGCTGCGGGGCGAAGTCGACGCAGCAGCGGTCGCCTCTGGGGCGCTCGCTCTGCCGTGCAAGGCGGGCGAGGCGCAGACGGCGCGCGGGTTTCGCGTGCTGCACAAATGCGGAAAGTTACCGTACGACGCCTTGGCGGTGCGCGCGGGCATGGGCCGCGAAGCGCTCAAGAAGATCACCTGGGTGTTCCAGGGGCTGAACAACCGCACCGAATACGGGCGCAAGGTACTGGCAGACACTTGGGCCATCTCTGGGTGGATGCCCGCCGACGAATCTGTGTACGAGGGCGTGCGGGCCCACCTGGAGGCGATGGCCCCAGCGCGGGCCGCGGGATTCAGCGGCGCGGCCACGCTCACTGACCTGCCGCTGGAGGCCAGCCATGTCGAATGACAGGCTGCCGCGCCGCAGTCGGCGCTTGGGCACGCGGCTGGCCGCCGTCGTTGCGCTGACCCTGGTGGTCGTCGGCGGCGGCGTGGCGATGGTCGCGGTGTCGCAAACCGCCCGGGCCTACCGCGACGAATCGCTGCAGCGGGCGGCTGCGATGTTGGCGATGTTGGCGGGACCGGCCGCGCTGGCCGTCGCGGAGTCGACGTTCGACAAGCTGGACGGCTACTTGGCCGAAGCCGTGCGTCCCGGCGACCAGGACGTGCAACTGGTCGCAGTGGTGACGTTTGACTCGGCCGGCCGCGCCGTCGCGGCTTCGACCGACGCGCTGGTGCCACCCGTTGTGCCCGGGCACGACGCCGCGACATCGCAGGATTTCGTGGACTACGCCGTGCGCTCGCGCCACCCGATGTGGCGCCGCCTGGTCGCGGGCAAGACTGCGCACCTGCTGGTTTCCGTGCCGGCGGTGTCCGGCCTGCGCTGGGGAACGCTGGTGGGCGTGTTCGACACCGCCATGGTCGAGCAGCGCGTCGAGCGTACGCTGCGCTCCGTGCTCGCCGTGGTGTGCGCTGCGGCGGGTCTGTTGGCCGCGGTGACCTACGCGGCGTTTGCGCGCATGGCGGTCCGGCCGATGCAGGAACTGGCACGGGCCGCCGAAGCCATCCGCCACGGGGCGCGCGGCCAGCGACTCCATTGGCAGCGCGGCGACGAACTGGGGCTGATGGCTGCGAGCTTCGACCACATGGCCGCCGAGGTCGAGCGCTTCACCACCAACCTGGAGCAGCAGGTCGCTGAACGCAGTGCCGAGGTCGAGGCGCGCAACCACGACCTGCGCGTCGTCAACGCACAACTGCGCATGGCCAATGCCGAATTGGATCGGCTTGCCCACGTCGATCCGCTGACGGCGGTCGGCAACCGGCGGTCGTTCGACCAGTTGATCGCCCAGGTCGCTGGCGCGGGCGACGGCCGCACCTGGGCGCTGCTGATGTGCGACATCGACCACTTCAAGCGCGTCAACGACACGTACGGGCACCAGATGGGCGACCTGGTGCTCAGGGAGGTGGCCCGCGTGCTGCATGGAGAATTGCGCGGCAATGACCACGTCGCACGGTTTGGCGGCGAGGAATTCGTGGTGTTGCTCGACGGTGCGGGCCCGGATACCGCCCTGGACGTCGCCCGCCGGTTGGTGCAGGTGGTTGCGCACCACGATTTCGAGGCCCTGGCCGGCGTTCCATTGGGCCGCATCACCGTCAGCATCGGCGTGGCCGTGCACCCGCTCGACGGCCTGGGCGCCGATCAGTTGCTCGAGCACACCGACATGGCGCTGTACGCTGCCAAATCTGGTGGCCGCAACCGCGTAGAGCGGTGGCGCCCTGAACTGCGGTGCCGGGGCGCAGAGGGTTGACAGCAGCCGAAATCGGACCTTTTTTGTCCGCTTGTCGCTTCAGCGCAGCTGCGCGTTCCACCAAGACACGAGGAGTTCCATGGCCTTCACCCAGCCCGCCCTGCCGTACGCCAAGGATGCCCTGGCGCCCTACCTTTCGGCCGAACAGATCGAGTTCCACTACGGAAAGCACCACGCCGCCTACTTCACCAACCTGAACAACCTGACCGCCGGCAAGCCAGAGGCTGACAAGTCGCTGGAAGATCTGATTCTTTCCGGAACCGGCGGCATCTTCAACAACGCTGCGCAGGCGTGGAACCACACGTTCTACTGGCATTGCATGGCGCCCGGCGGCGGCGGCGCGCCCACGGCTGCTCTTGCTGCGGCGATCGATCGCGACTTCGGCAGTTTCGACGCGTTCAAGGAGAGCTTCAACAAGGCTGCGGTCGGCGTGTTCGGGTCGGGCTGGTGCTGGCTGGCCAAGGACGCCCAGGGCAAGCTTGTCATCCACCCGTCGCAAGGGCCGGCCGACCTGCCGATGAAGCACGGCCTGGTGGCCATCTTGACGGTCGACGTCTGGGAGCACGCCTACTACATCGACTACAAGAACCTGCGCGCCAAGTTCGTCGAGGGATTCTGGGGCGCGGTCAATTGGCAGTTTGCCAACGCCAACTTCGGCGGCTGATCGGCACGTGCGCCCTCGGGTCGTCGCCGCCGCGATCATTGCGGTGGCTCTGTGTTCGGTGCAGTTGGGCGGCGCGCACGCGGCCAAGCGCCGGCCTGAAGCCAAGACGAAAGCGAGCGCCACCGCCCGCGCGGTGGCACATCCACCCCTCGATCCGCTGGGGGCGGGCCTTGGCACCCCAGTCCCCGTGTTCGATCCAGCAGGTCGGGCGCTGGACCCGTGGTGGGCCGCCCTCGACCGCGCCGCACAGGGCAAGGCCATCGCGCGCATCGCCTTCTACGGTGCGTCGCATACCGCCGCGGATCTGTGGACGGGCACGCTGCGGCGCAGACTGCAAGCCCGCTATGGCGACGCGGGGCACGGGTTTGTGCTGCCCGCGCGCTGGAACCTCGGCTACCGCCACCAGGACATCGCCACCGACGCCACGCCAACTTGGGCCATTGCGCGCCACCTTCGGGCGCACGGCGCGGCGGTCGGCGACTACGGTCTCGCCGGCCTGCGCATGGAGAGCCAAGGCGCCGCGGACTGGGCCGAGATCCGCACCACCACCGCCCATGCGCTCGGCCGGTCCGTCGACCGCATCGAATTGTGGTACCGGACTGGTCCCGAATCCGGCGATCTCATGGTGCAGTTGGACGGCGCGGCCGAGGTGCTGACGGGTCGGGGCGCCGCCGCGGTCGTGCGCAAGGTTTGGACGGTCGCCGATGGATCCCATGCCTTGCGCTGGACGCCCGCAGGCAACGGCACGGTCGGCGTCGACGGCGCGGTGTTCGAACGCGGCCCTCACGGCGTGGTCTTGGACCAACTGGGCATCCCCGGGATGCAGGCCGAGATCCACCTGCATTGGTCCGAGGGGCCGTGGGCCGAACAGTTGGGCTGGCGATCGCCGGACCTGGTGGTCCTGGCCTACGGGACCAACGACGTCGCGGAACCCCAGGACGACGACAGCTATCTTGCCGTATGGCAGCGCGTACTCGGCCGCATCCGCAAGGCGGCTCCGCAGGCCGCGTGTCTTGTGGTGGGACCGAGCGACCGCCAGCATCGCCAAGGCCGCAAGTGGGTCGGTTTCGAGCGCACCGCGACGGTCATCGCCCTGCAACGCAAGGTGGCCGCCGCGGCTGGCTGCGGACATTGGGATGCACAGGCGGCCATGGGCGGACCCGGCGCGATCAGCCGCTGGATCGGCACCGGCCTCGCTACGGGGGACCGTGTCCATCTGAACCGCGACGGGTACGCCCGGCTTGCCGAGCTGCTCGACCACGCCCTGCACGGCGGCCTCTACGGACGGGCCAAACCGCAGCGGCGGGAATGAACCCGACTGGTGTCAACTTGCATCCAATTCGGGTAGGCTGACCGTCGGCGGGCCGGTTGGCGCTGCCGCTCGGGCCCGATCGTCGCACACCGCACGTCGGGACCGGCGCACAAACCAAGGCGCCCGCGGAGGTGGAAATGGAACTGACCGTCGTCAACAAACTGTCGCCCCAGAACCGGACCGACGCCAACGAGACCTTCGTGCGCAAGCACCTGGAGGCCAAGCTCGGCAAGATCGAACAACGGTGGGGCAAGCCGGTGGCCGCCCGGGTGACCACAGAAGAACAGCCGGTCGGATTTGCGGTCACCGTGGCCCTGCTCGGCGACCAGGAAATCGTGGCGCGCGCCTTCAGCCAGAAGTTGCCCAAGGCCGTCGACGCCGCCGTGGACAAGGTGACCCGCCAGTTCGAAATCAGCAACGAGATGCGCGAAGGCCGCGAGCGCCAGCGCCGCTACACCGCGGGCAAGACGCCAGCCGAGTTCTAGCCCAAGCCAGCGACGGGCCCGCTGCGGCTCCTGTACGACAATCTGCACATTCGCAGGCCGCCGCCTTTCCGCTACCATGGCGCGGCCGGTTCGCCGGCGCCCACTGCCGTTTCGGGGCCGCCCGTGCGCCAATTGCTTGATTTGACCAAGATTGCAGCCGTCGCGTGTGCCGCGGCCGCCTGGACAGCCTGTACGGATTGGCACGCGACCGGTGGGGCGGCAGGGCCTGCCCTGGTCGGCGGAGCCCAGCCCGGCCAGCCCGTGGGGGGCCTCGATCGGCGATGGCCCGACGGCGGGCCGACCTGGGTCGAGACCTGGCAAGCGCCCCCCGTAGAAGCGGGGCCGGTCGGCGAGGCAGGCAGCGGCGCGCGCGTCGACGCCTCGGCTGGTCTGGACGCCTCGCCGGGCGCGGACGGCAGCGCACTCGACGGCCTGGCCCCCGCTGACGCGGACACCGGTTCGCTCGCCGACGGCGGCCCAGCGGAAGTCGTCCTCGTGCTGCCCGACGGCGGCCTGCCGGGCGACGACGCAGCCGTGGACGGCGCGCTCGCGGACGGTGACACGGGCGACACTGGACAGGCCGACGCTGCACCGGGCGACGCTGCAGTGGCCGACGCCGCCCAGAACGAGATCGTCCCGTACACGTTTGACGGCAAGGCAGACTTTTCCGGCTGGCCCGAGTTGCCGACCGCCAAGGACGCCGTCCAACTGGACATCGCCGAGCCGACCGACTCCGGCTCGCAGGACGGGACGACGGGCAGCGACGCGGCTTCGCCCGACACGATCACGCCGCCGCAGGACGCGGCGACCCAGGATGCAGGGAACCCGCCGCCCGACGCGCAGCCCGCCGACAACCCGACCATCGCCGACAGCGAACCGAATTTCGACGGCGCTGACCCTGGCGACGGCGCCCAAGCGGACCTTGCGGACGTCGAGCCCGAACCGGGCGATGCGGGCACGGTGGACGCCGTGACCCCAGACGACAGCGCGATCGACAGCTTGCCGACAGACGTGGGGTCATCGGACGCTGCCGTCGCCGACAGCGCCGTGCCGGACGTTGGTGTCGCGGATCAGCCCGGACCCGACGCCCCGCCGAACGACGCCAGCACCGACGCGAGCGAGGGCGAGACCTCAAGCGTCGACGGACTGCTCGTCCCCGACTGGCAAGGCTACCCGCCCGATCTGCCCTACGGCGCCGATGCCGACATCTACGGCGGGCCCATCGGGTCGTGCCTGTCCTTGTGGCTGTACCAGAACGAACTGTGCGGCGACACCAAGCCCACGGCGGCGTGCATCAACAGCGCCGCCAAGGACGGGTCGCTGTATTCGCAGTTCCTCTTCGAACCGCTGCGCGAATGCCAGACCGCCGTCTGCACCAGCCTGTGCGCAACAGCGACCGACAAGTCGTGCATGGAGGGATGCATCGGCAAATACTGCACGGCCCAGTTCCTCGCCTGCACCAGCAATGCAGCGTCCGGAACCAGCACCTGCGCCAACACCTGGACCTGCTCGCAGCAATACAAGGACAAGCTGCTGACCATCAGCGCCAAATGCTATGCCAACGCGAGTTTTGCGGAGCAAAAGAAGTTCGCCAACATCCTGAGTTGCGTCAGCAAACCGCAGAGCAAGACGTGCTTGCCCGAAATCGCGACCTGCTTCGCTGGCGCGACGCCGGGCACGGAGACGTGCAGCAACAGCTTGATCTGCATTGACAATTGCAAAGACGACGAGAGCTGCGGGTTCGCGTGCATGGGCAAGGCCACCCCCAAGGCCGTCGGCCTGTTGGACGCCATCTGGACCTGCCAGATTGAGAAGTGTCAGCCCAAGTGCGCGGGATCGCCGGACCCCAAGTGCTCGGACACATGCCTGCAAACGGACTGCAAAGATCCGCTGGTGCAGTGCCTGATCGATTGATCGGCGTCAGCGACCGTCCACCACCAGCATGGGGCCGAGGCGTTCACGGCCGATGGCGATGCCGCGAGCCGATTCACCCGCGTCGGGCCAGCGCGACAGGCCGACCGCCGCGGGCGCGCGCGATCGGCGGTCCATTGGCGGGACGTAGGCCGTCATCCAGTTGACGACAGCGTGGTGGACTGGGACCGCGGCCAACAGCCCCGCCAAGCGATCAGCGACGGGCCGCGTGCAGCACTCCAGGTGGCCGGGCATCAGCAAGTGGCGCACGATGAGCCTGGGCAGGCCAGGGTATCGGGGTCCACCCAGGGCGCGCGCCACCGAACCATCCACCGCGCCGAGCATATCGAATCCACGCGCGCCAGCCAGGCGTTCGGCGCAGCGTGCGTTGCCGAATTTGACGTCGATGGACCACACCGCGACGGCTGGATCGAGCAGGTCCCAGGCCTGGCGTGCGACCAAGCCGTTGCAATTCCACACCAGCGGCAACGGATCCGCCTGTTGCGCCAGAGCCGCCAACACGCCTGGCGCGCTCGGGGTCGGGTCGCCGCCGACAACGGACAGGGTTCGGGCACCCTGCACCTTGCGCTGGGCATGGCGCTGCGCGAACCAAGCGGCGTCGATGGCTCGCGCTGGCTGCTGGTGCGGGCGCACCACGAATTGCCACTCGCTGCAGAACAGACAGCGCAGCGAGCACCCCCCGACGTCGACCAACCAGGTCGGCCCGCCGAGGGCCGCCTCCTCGCCGAGCGACAACAACTCTTTGTAGACCAACGCTTGTGCGCCAAGCCGGCAAAACGCGCCGGCCGGACCCAGCGTGCGGTCGACCCCGCAGTCCCGCGGGCAAAGCCGGCAATCGCGCAGCGCGGCCGTTGCGCGCTCTGCGGATGGGCCGGCGATCACGCGTGGTGCTGTGGCTTGGCCGAGGCGGGGTCAGGTCCGCGCGCCAGCAACGCCTCGGCCGCGGCGCTGTGGGCCAGTTCGTCGATGGCCGTCGCGAAGCCCAGTTCGGCCAGGTGCACGGTCGCCTCGTTCAGCTCGCGCTGTGCGGCGCGCACCACCTCGGACTGCCCGCTGCCAAAGCTCGCGCGCAGGCTGGCCACACATGCCGCGATGTCCGCCTGCTCGTCGGCGTCGAGGCGCGCACCCGCCGGTCCGGCCAATTGCCGTTCGGTGGCGGCGATGAGCGTCTCGGCTTCGGTCCGGGCGTCGACAAACAGGCGGCGGGCGACGTCCTGTTCGGCGTTGTCGAAGGCGGCGACGAGCATCGCCTCGACCTCGGCGTCGGTCAGGCCATAGCTCGGCTGCACTTCGATGGATTTCTCGAGTCCCGTGCGCACGTCGCGCGCGGTCACGTGCAGGATGCCGTTGGCGTCGACCAGGAACGTAACGGCCACCCGAGCCAGCCCCGCAGGCAAGGGGGCGATCGGGATGACGAAGCGCGCGAGGCTGCGGCAGTCGGCCACCAGTTCGCGGTCGCCCTGCACCACGTGGACGACCACACCTGTCTGGTTGTCGACGCTGGTCGTGAACTCCTCGGTCGCCGTCGCAGGAATCGGGCTGTTGCGGTGCAGGATCTTGGCCACCGCGCCCCCCATGGTCTCCATGCCGAGCGACAAGGGCATCACGTCCAACAGCAGTTGGTCGCGCCGGCCGGTGGTCAAGATGTCGGCCTGGACCGCGGCGCCGAGCGCAACCACGCAATCTGGGTCGAGTTCGCAGTGCGGCGCCCTGCCAAAAAGCGTCGCCACGCGCTCGCGAACCAGGGGGATGCGGGTCGACCCGCCGACCAACACCACCTCGTCGAGGTCGCCGGGTTGCAGACCGGCGTCGCGCAGCGCCTGCTGGCATGACGTGAGGGTGCGGTCGACGATCGGCGCGGCGATGGCCTCGAACTGCGCGCGATCGAGCGCGAACTGCACCGCCGCTCGGCCTGGCAGTGGCACCAGCACCTGTGCGAACTGCGCGGAGGATAACGCGATCTTGAGCTCGATCATGGCCTTGCGCACACCCTGCAAAGCAGCGGCGTCTTCTGCAAGGTCCACGCCAGCCGCGCGCAACTGGCCGACCGCCACGGACACCAATGCGTGATCGATGTCGTCGCCGCCCAGGCGGGTGTCGCCATGGGTCGCCAGCACCTCGGTCAGGCCCGCGTGCAGGTACAGAATCGAGATATCAAACGTGCCGCCGCCAAAATCGTAGACGGCAATGCGCCGCTCGGGCCGCCGGTCAAGGCCGTAGGCCAGCGCCGCCGCAGTGGGTTCGTTGACGATGCGCAGCACTTCGAGCCCGGCCAGCCGCCCAGCATCTTTGGTCGCCTGGCGTTGGGCATCGTTGAAGTACGCGGGCACGGTGATGACCGCGCGCCGCACCGCGCACCCCAAGGCGGCCTCGGCGCGCAGCTTGAGTTCGCGCAGCACGATGGCGCTCAATTCCGGCGGGGTGTAGTCGCGCGCGCCGACCCGCACCCGCACCGCGGCCGATCCTGGCTGGGCGACCACCGAATACGGCAAGAGCTTCAACTCACTGGCGACCTCTGCCGCGTCCTTGCCCATCAGCCGCTTGACCGAATACAGCGTGTGCGCCGGATCGACGGTGACGCGCGCATCCGCCGGCCGGCCCACCGCCACCGCCTCGCCGCCTGCGTCGAACGCGACGACCGATGGCACCAGATAGCCGTCGGGGCCGTGCAACACGCGCGGCAAGCCATCGGCGTCCACGACCGCCACCAGGCTGTTGGTGGTGCCCAGATCGATGCCGACGGCCGGATCATTGCGTGCAGGTGCCGACGCGCCAAAAGTTATCGCCATCACAGTCGCCGTTCAGCCCAGACGGGCCAGCAGATTGTCGAGCGCCGGGGCCATGGCCAGCAGCCGGCCCATCTCGGCCAGAGCACCCTGGGTCGCCGCGGGGTCGGCGGCCTGCACCGCTGCGTCGTGGCGCGCGCAAGCGACTGCGAGGTCGGCGTGCACCTGCATCCGTTCCGCCCGGATCTCGGCGCGCAGGGCCACGGCTACATCGGCGTGGGAGACAGGATCGGCCAGCGCCTCGTCGATCTGCTCGTTGCGTTCAAAGAGCTGCAGCGCTACCGCCGGCGGCAAGGCGGTCACGGTCTGGCCCTGGTGGTCGACCAGCCACGCCACGCGCCGCTCCGGCTCGCGCAGCGTCCGCCAGGCGTCATTGACCAGTGCCGTGTGCCGTTCGGCGTCCGCCGCTGCCTGGGCCCCCAGCACGTGGAAACGGTCCGGGTGCAACGCGCGGATCAGGCCGCGCACCCGCAACTCGACGGCCGGCAGGTCCAGATCGAGGCGCAACGGCAGGCCAAGCACCTCCCAAGGGGTGGGCGGCGACTGCGGGTCGACGGTCCGCCGCACATCTACCTGGCCATCCGGTCCCTGCGCGAACGGACGCGGCGCAGGCGGCGAGTCGCCCGACCGGACGAAGCTGTGCCTCTGGATGGCCATGGCCGGGTTCAGACCGAAAAGCTGCTGCCGCACCCGCAACTGGCTTTGGCGTTCGGGTTCTTGAAGGTGAAGCCCTTGCCGTTCAGGCCGCCCTCGAAATCGAGCGTGGTTCCGCGGAGGAACACCAGGCTCTTGCGGTCGACGAAGATCTTGGGGCGCTCACCGAACACGCTGTCGCCCAGCCGCGGCGCCGTGTCGAAGTCGAGCACGTAGCTCAGGCCCGAACAGCCGCCACCGGTCACGCCGACGCGCACACCGACCAGTTCGACGCCCTGCTCCTTGGCCACTTCATGCAAGCGGGCCACCGCCGCCTCAGAAATCTGCACCATCGCCACCTGGGGCGGGGCGGCCACCGGCGCAGGCGCAGGGCTGGGTGTCATCGCAGCGGGTTCCATGGTCCGTCTTCCTCGCTAGCCAGCGCTGGCAGCCTGCTTGGCCTTGTAGTCGGCGAGCGCGGCGCGAATCGCGTCTTCGGCCAGCACCGAACAGTGAATCTTGATGGGCGGCAGGTTCAACTCCTGCACGATGTCGGTGTTGCGGATGGTCGCCGCCTGGTCCAGCGTCTTGCCTTTGACCCATTCGGTGGCCAGCGACGACGAGGCGATGGCCGACCCGCAGCCAAAGGTCTTGAAACGCGCCTCTTCGATGACGCCGTCGGCGTTGACGCGGATCTGCAGCTTCATGACGTCGCCGCATTCGGGGGCACCGACGACGCCGGTCCCGACGTTGGGGTCGTCCTTGGGCAGAGCGCCCACGTTGCGCGGGGCGTTGTAGTGGTCGAGCACTTTGTCGCTGTATGCCATGGCGGATTCCGTTTTTCGGCCCCGGGGGCCGTACAGGAACGAGGGGATCGCCGTCACACGGGGCCGGGGCCGCGCGCAGGCGGTCCAACGCGCGCGCCGCGAACCCTCGAAACACGCAGATGGGACCACCCAATGTGGGAGCTGTTCATCCCCAGTCTCTAAGGGCCCGGAAATGATTTACTCAATCATTTCTTGGGCCCGTTTGCTTGCTCAGTGGGTCGCCAGCTCGCGGACCAAGGGTCCGACTCGCGGCTCCG
>VGRO01000095.1 GCA_016875335.1 Deltaproteobacteria bacterium
ATAAGTCGATCACTCTCACATCAGGACGGAGCCGCGAGTCGGACCCTTGGTCCGCGAGCTGGCGACCCACTGAGCAAGCAAACGGGCCCAAGAAATGATTGAGTAAATCATTTCCGGGCCCTAAGGGACTGGAAAATAATAAGTCGATCACTCTCACATCAGGACGGAGCCGCGAGTCGGACCTTTGGTCCGCGAGCTGGCGACCCACTGAGCAAGCAAACGGGCCCAAGAAATGATTGAGTAAATCATTTCCTGGCCCTAACTCCCGCCCGCAAACCGGTACAGCGATCCCGGCCCGAACAGCCACTGCGGCGTGCGCATCCCGCCGTCGGCGCGTGCCCCGAACCAGGCGCCCAACTCGGGGTGATCGACGTTCTTGAGCACGTGGATGCTCTGGGCCGGCATGTAGCTCTGCGCCAGCAACAGGTGTCGCTGCCCGCGTGCGTCGTCCGCCGCGTCGACGACCAACACCGCATGGCCAAACGGCATGCCGCCACTGGCGCCGACGATGTACACATCTCCGGGCATGGCATGCAGCGGGTCTTCGACCTTGCGCATCTGCGCGCGAAGCGATCCCGTGTTGGCGTAGGTGAACACTTGATTCATCCACGACCGGAAGGTCGGGTAGGTGCCGCCGCCGAAACACATGTTCTTGCCACTGGCGGCGCGAAAACACATCGCGTTGGCGCGCTGCCGACTCCACGCCCACTCGCCGTACAGGCGCATCACGGCGTCGGCGCATTGCTGCAAGTCTCGGCCACCGACGTCGATGTCGACCACCGCCTCGTGCACGGACTGATTGGGCTTGTCCTGGCCATTGAACAGCTTGACCCTGCTGCCCACGGGCAGCAGCGGCAGTCCGCGCAGGAATTCGCCGAAACCGCCGGCCGAGACGTCGATCCGCCGCATCCCTTTGAGTGGTGCGAACCGCCTGGCGATGGTGTCGTCAGAGCCTTGCTGCTTCCATGGGCGGTTGGGGCTTGCCAGCGTGGGGCTTGCGGCCAAAGCCGTCGTCAGCGTCAGAGCAAACAGGGCGCGATTCATCGAGACCTCCATGGAGCGCCGGTGCAGGCGTCCGACGGGTGGGTGCCACGCCGCGGGCGCCAACGCCACGGAGAAGGCACGGCCAAACCTACGCCCCTGGCAACCCAGTCAAATCCACCGCAAATCGCGCCCGGCGCATGCGGGGCAGTGGTCCAACGGCCCGATGTCGTCGGAGACGCAGTGGACGCACAGGGCCGGTTCGCCGATGTCGAGCACCTGGGCTTGGGGTTGATTGCACGCGCGGCACAGCAGCCACTGCTGCGACGGCCCGTCGGGCACCCACGGCTGCACGCCGACCGGGCCCCAGACCCAGCCGCAATCGTCGCACAGCAGATGTTGAGTCAGACTCATGGCCGATGCCTACCTACTGCGCGCCATGCCGAGGCCTGTCGCCAGCGCGCGTGCGAACAGGTGGCAGGTGTCAAAGCGCTCCGTCATGCGCTTGGCGAGCCCGCGCATCAGGACCGGCACGCAGTTGGGCGGCAGATCGAGGCGCAAGGCCCGCGGGTCGGGCACCGGTTCCAGGGCATGGGCCACGAACAGGTTACCGTGGACAAACGGCAGCCGACCGGTCAATAGCTCGTAGGCGACCACCGCGAGGCTGTACTGGTCCGTGCGACCGTCCGGTTCCCTTGCGTTGGGCTGCTCTGGCGCCATGTACTGCGGCGTGCCGAGGATGACCGACCGCTCGCTTCGCTTCTCGCTCTTCTGGCGGGCCAGTCCGAAATCGAAAAGCTGCACATTGCCGTTGCGCTCGACCAACACGTTGTCGGGCTTGACGTCGTAGTGGACGATGCCGCGGCTGTGCACGTAGTCTAGGGCGCTCGCCAGTTGGGCGACGACGCGGGCGACGAACGGCAACTCCATGCCACCGGGTCGCAAATGTTCGGTCAGCGTCCGGCCGGCGATCGACTCCATGGCGAAGTACAGCGTCTCGCCGAGCTTGCCAGCATCGTAGATGCGCACGATGTGCGGGTGCGCGAGACCGACGGTCAGGCGCACCTCGCGCAAGAACTGGCGCCGAAAGCCCTCGCCGTCCAGCCCGGGGTGCATGAACTTGAGCGCCACGTCGCGGTCGAGCAGGTCGTCCCACGCCTCGTACACGACGCCATAGCCGCCGGCCCCGAGGCGCCGCAGGTCGGTGTAGCGATACGACAACTCGGCCGGCACGTCTGCGGGCCAGTCGGCGTGCCAGGCGACAGCGTGAGCCGAGCGCGGCGTTACCGGCTCCGTGGTCTCGGGATGGGCGTTCGCGGCCGCGGTAGCGGCCAGGTTGGCCTTCGCAATGGCGTCGGAACTGGTCAAACGCCGCGGTCGGTCCGACAGGCGCCGCCCGCTCGGGCTGAGTCGCGCGTCGGCGGACCAGAAACGGAACACTGCAAAGCCGCCGATGCTGGTGATGGCCGAATGGTCGACATCCAAGTCCAGGGTCTGTCGCAGGAAGGCGTGCAGGAGCTTGGGGCCCGCCGAACTCGTCGCGCTCAACCAATCGACGCCGTACAGGCTGCCGCCAGGCGCCCCGCCGTGGCGAGCGTCGACGACACATGCGACGAGGCACACCTCGGCAAGACTCGACTCGCTGGCGCGGGCCGTCATCGCCGCTCGTGCCCCGACCTCGAGGGGTTCGCCGCACGCCATCAACCCGCCATGTGGCCCCAACTCCATGCACACGGCCGCGAATTCGCGCTCGTCGCACCGCACCGCGACCTGCAAGCTCGACGGTCGCACGCCGGTGCTCCGTCGGGTCGGGCCGCTCGGCGGTCGCACGATGCGGCGCACGGCGCTGGGGGCCTCCGGAACGGCGAACCCACCGCTGCTGTCGTCGCGCGGATGCGGCTGCACGCGGTTCGGCGAGGTCCGGCCCAAGGCGGCGCGGCTCGGAGAAATTCTTGGCATTGCCGTCGTTGCAACGCCGGAGGGGCGCGCCGGTGCAGCGGCAGCGCGGGCGATGCGGCGGTCTGTGTTTTCGCTCATGCGTACTGCCTCGCAGCGACGTTGTTTGCCCGTCCCCTGAGCATAGCCGCGAGCTGCGATGGGCGCAAGGAGACCCGGGCCCCGCCACAGCTGGGTCGCGCCAGTTCTGCGGCAGCAGCTCTTCGGCCCGACTCGCCGGGTGGTCGTCGATGCGCAGCAGCACGTCGGCCAGGTATTGCTCGGGGTTGGGGGCCCAGGCCATCGCCGTGTCCACTGTGCCCACCGCAGACAGTTCCGACGCCGGAGCGGACGTAGAGCCCGCACCGGATGCCGAGCCAGCGGTCGCGGCCGACACAGACGCGTCCATCGACGCGCCCAGCGTTCAGGACGCGAAGAAGTACCCTGACTGCACCCTGCCGCAAGCCGAAGATTGTCCGTGCACGGCCGCGGAACTGGGCAAGATGTCCTGTCTCAAGATCACGGACGGTCTCGTGTGCAATAAGCCGTACTTCGACGGCGTGCTCGTATGGCAGCACGTCAGCGACTGCTGCCGCGATCCAGACCCGGCATGCAACAAATCAAACCCCAAGCCCACGCCACCCTGGTGCAACGGGAAGTACCCGTACTGCACGTCGCGGCGCACCCTGGCAGCATTCCGCCCCCTCCACCAAGCGTTGACGCAGCCGCCGCGCGGGTTTAGGGTGCGCCTGTGAACAGCCTCCGAATCCCGTCTATTCCCAGTGAAACGCGCAAACTCCGCCGATTTCAAGCCAATGGCTTAGCCCCCCTTCGGCCGGCCGGCCGTCAGCGCTCTTTTCCGGCGGTTCCTGCGCCAGGCCAGCCCCCAGTTCGCGGCAACCACGTGGGGTTGCGCCCCTGGGAGCCCCAGGGGGTTCGCACGGGGCCGATGTTCCTGTCAGAAAGCGTCAGGGCCGCTGCTTCTTGGCGATGTGGCCCACGCCGCGTTTCCGCGCTACCATGCCCACCGCCGCGACCACCCGCGGCCGAGCGCCGCCAATGCCCAACCCCGATGACCTGCAAACGGCCAAGGCACTGATGCAGCGATTGGTTGCCGAATTCGCAGCGCTGCGCGTAGTTTGGTTTGGCTCGCGGGCGCTCGGCCAAGGACATCCCGGCAGCGATTTCGACCTGCTGGTCGTCGCCGACACCGAGGCGCCCCTACACGAGCGGCTGTTTCGCGCGCAATGGGCCACCCGCGACGTGCCGGTGGCGCGCGACGTGGTAGTGGTGACCCCAGCCGAATGTGCCGCCTACGGAGCGTGGCGGTCTGGCGTTGTCGGCGAGGCATTGTCGCAAGGGCTGGTGCTGCACGATGTTGGCGGTTGACGATGAAGTGCGGGATTGGCTGCGGCGGGCGCGGGATGACCGGCTTGCTGCGGGGCTGGTCGTGCCGCATGGATTGTTCGACCTGGCGTGCTGGCTCTCGCAGCAGTGCGCCGAAAAGGCGCTCAAGGGGTTGTTGGTCGCCGCTGGCGTTCGGCCGGAAAAGACGCACGCTCTCGACGTCACGCTGCGGCAACTGGCGGAGGCTGGCATCGTGCTGCCGACCTTGGCCATGCCGGCGGCAAAACTGACGCCACTTGCGGTTGCCGTTCGCTACCCCGGAATCGGCCACATGACGGAGCTTGCTGCGCTGAGTGCAATGTCCGAGGCCGATGTGGTCCTGGTTGAGGTCGAGCAACAGTTTCGCTTGCGCGCGGGTGTGGCTGATTTGACCCAAGCGAAGTGACTCTCTCTGTGAACAGCCCCCGAATCCCGCCTCCATCCAGTGAAACGCGCAAACTCCGCTGATTCGAGCCTATGGCATAGCTCGCGTTCGAATGGTTCAACGGCCGCGCCGTGGCCGAGAATGAAACGATCCACGCCGGTTGCGCGCAGTGGGACCCGGCGAACCGAAAACCGCGATCGCCGCGATCACGGCCGAAATCGCCGGATCTCGGGCGGGGCGGGGCGGGGCGGGGCGGGGCGGGGCGATGGTGCCAACGTTCGCGTGTTGTCGTCAACGGGCATGCCGCACACCGTTCCCGACCCAGGGTTTTTTTCGGGCACCCGCGCAACAGCCCTTGCTACGGCGCCGGGAGTTGCGCATAGTCGCCCTCGCTGAGGCGGATTTCGAAGACTCGACCTGGGGGTACCTTTATGCGAGGCATGAAGACTTGGGCGACTAGCGTTGCGCTTGCATGCGCGGTTGCGCTAGTGTGCCTTCAACCTAGGTGCGCATTCTCCGATGAGGGTGAGAATCCGTCATCTGGTTGGACGCCGGGAAGCCATTCGTGCGTCTCGCTGCGGCTTGCGTTCGCCACGTCGACTCCTCAGCACAATGGCTATGTCGCCGCCGTGTACCTACCAAAGGGCTTTGTGGTGACCGGTGCAGCCATGACTGCCAGCAAGAATCAGTACGCTCGATCGTACCACCTTCTCTTCGGCCGCAGTTGGCTGATTCCACGTGGGCCAAGTGCTAGATGGCGTTTCGATTGGCAGGTGGTTCGTGTTGGGCTCAGACGCGATGCCCAGGAGTACGACCAAGTTGCCATGAACAATGCACTTCCTGACTTTCGCCGGTATTGGGGATTGGAGATATCAACGGTGCACCGCAGCATCTATGACTTGCCCTTTGGTTTTGGATTGGAAATCGTAGTGACCGGTGGCCTTCAGTTTGGGTTGGACTACAATTCCTTCTACCCACTCGTACGGGTCGCGCTTGGGCTTGCCCGCTAGTACTACAAACCCCAAGTTCGATCCGGGATCGACACCACCGAGATCCCGTGCGATCCTTGGGGGATGCGTAGATCCGGCCCACCTCCATTGCCCCTCGTGATTCCGTCCGCGGTGCGCCCCGAACTGGAGGCGCTTGCGGCGAGTTCTGTTGCACCGCACGGCCTCGTAGAGCTGGCCCGCATCGTCCTGGCGGCCGCCGATGGGCTCTCGACGCCGATGGTCGCCGCGCGGGTCGGCTGCGAACCACGCACCGTTCGCAAGTGGAAGTGTTGCCGGCCCCCCAAAACCGCACAAATACGGCGAAATCCGCACCCGCAGCCATGACCACGTTGGCAATCACGCCGCGTGGCGCTTGAGCGCGCGGTCATTGGCCCTTGCTGTGAACAGCCGAGCTTCAACCCCTTCGCCCATCTGTGACGGCACGCTGCGGAACGCTGCGGAGACCCTCTCCCGTGCAAAAGGGAGGTGTGCCGAACGCTGCGTAGACCCTCTCCCGTGCAAAAGGCATGCGTGCCGCACGCTGCGTAGACCCTCCACGATGCAAAGGCCATGCGTGCGGGGCGGTGCGGGGACCGTTTGCGTAGGCCCCGTGACGTTGTCACTGCGCAGGCATCAGGGCAACCGAGGTCTGCAACGTGGAGGTGGAGCTGTGAACAGCCCCCGAATCCCGCCACCATCCAGTGAAACGCGCAAACTCAGCCGATTCGAGCCTATGGCTAAGCCCCCCTTCGGCCGGCCGGCCGTCAGCAGCACGTTGTCGACGATGGCGCCAAGGCCATTGTTCTGTGTGGCGTTGTTGGCCCAGACCAGGGAGATACCGACGTTTTTTCCGACGAGCGCGGTCATGTCGTAGCTCATCTTTTTGCTGGCCGGCTGCTGGCTCCAGCCCATCGGGTTGCTGCTGGCGGTCTTTGCGCTGCAGGGGTCGCCGGCCAAGGCCACCGGGGCGGCGCCGTTGACGCTGGCCATGACCTTGAGGGTGTCATTGGCGCAGTTGCCGTCGTCCGCCGCCGCAATCTGGGCGTAGTAGGTGAACGACAGCGTGCACGACTTGGCGTTGGCCGGCAGCGCCGCAGGGGCAAAGGCCGTGAACCGCGCGGGCAATCAACGGCAAGCATTTGACACATGAGACAATTTCCCGGTGACGCCGCCTCCCGCGCGTCGCGATTCCTGCCTTCCATGGGCGGGTCGCGCGGCGACCTCCGGCGTGGTCGGATTCGGTTCAGCAGTGGCCCGGCGCCCGGGGCACCGTCACCTCGAACGCCGCGCCGCCACCCGGCGCATCGTGCACGGCAATTTCGCCGCCCAGCAAAAGCACCACGCGCCGCGCAATCGTCAGGCCCATGCCCATGCCGCGGCCTGGTCCCTTGGTGGTGAAAAAGGGCTGGAAAATCCGCGCGCGGTCGGCCTCGGCGATGCCCGCGCCGTTGTCGGCCACCGTCAGGCGGACGCGGTCGCCGTCGATGCGGCCGGTCACAGCCACCCGTCCGCCATCATCGGGGGCGGCCTCGATGGCGTTCTGCACGAGGTTGGTCAAAGCTTGGTGCAGCTCCTCGGGCACGCACAGGACCCACGCCGCTCCGGGCAGTTCGACGTCGACGGCTACCGGTCGCGCAATCGCCGGCTGCACCATGGCCACGACATCGCGCGCCGCTTGCCACATGTCGTGTTGCCGCACGGTGCGCGCCATGCCCTCGCGGCTGTAGCGGCCGAGCAGGTCCACGGTATGGCCGATGCGTCGCAGTCCGGCCTGGGCGGTGACCGCCATCTTGTCCACACGGGCGTGCAGGGTCGCCAGCCGCTTCGCATCCTCCGCGCCCAGCGCCCGACCCTCAGACGCCGCGACGATTTGCGCCACCATGCCCATGTCCAAGGCGATGCGCTGCACCGAGTTGGCAATGTAGTTCAGGGGGTTGTTGATCTCGTGGGCGATGCCGCCTGCCAGTGTCTCGACGCTGTCCATGCGGTGGTGCAGCAGAAGTTCGGCCTGGCTCTGCTGGCCTTCGAGCAGGGCGCGCGCGGTCGACAGCAACTCGCGCGGCGAAAACGGCTTGGTCAGCCACGCGTTGACGCCGGCCTCCAGACCGGCGACCTTGTCGTCGACCTCGCCCTTGGCCGTCAACATGATGACCGGCGTATGGCGCAGCACCGGGTCGGCGCGCAACTGGCGCACCAGTTCGAGGCCGTCGATGCCAGGCATCATCAGGTCGGTCACGATCAGGCTCGGCCGCCGTTCGCGCGCCTGTTGAAGGCCCTGGCTGCCATTGTGCGCGGCGAACACTTTGAAATGTTGCCGCAAAGCCAGGTGGACGGTGCGGATGATGTCCGGCGTATCGTCGACCACCAGAACGGACCACTGGCGGGTGTCCTCGTCGGCGTCGCGTTCGACGATGCGGCGCTCGGTGGCTTCGGCCACGGCGAGCAAGCGGTAGTTGCTGCGCGCCTCCAACTCGACGCTGTCGGTGGCGCGCTCACCGGCGCGCACACTGGTCGCCAACGGCCGCGTCTTGGCCGGCGCCAGCGCACCCGCCGGAAAGTGCCCGTGCCCGCCGCGCAGCCTCACGGTGAACGTCGCGCCTTGGCCGACCTCGCAGTGGGCCGCGATGTGGCCGCCGTGCAACTCGACGAAGTGACGTGCGAGCGCCAAGCCGATCCCAGCGCCGCCGTGTTGGCGGGTGCCCCCCATGTCGACCTGGAAAAAGCGGTCGAAAAGCTGCTCAGCCAATTCGGGCGGAAAGCCTGGGCCCGAGTCGCGCACAGTCACCACGGCGCCGCCATCCACAGCCTCGATGCGCACCACCACCCGCCCGGCCGTGGGCGTGAACTTGAGCGCGTTCGACAGCAGATTGATCCACACCCGTTCCAGACGGTCGGGGTCGAACCACAGGGGCAGCGGCTCGTCCGGTGCGACCAACTCGAGCGAGATGTCCTTGCGTTGCGCCAACACCTCGACCTGCTGGACGAGTTGACGCAGCGTGTCGCCGAGGTCGTGCTCGGCCACGTGCAGGGTCAGGCCCGCCTGGTCGGCGCGCGCGAGGTCGAGCAGGTCCTCGATCAACGCCAGCAGCTTGAAGCCGCTGCGCAACATCGACCGCATGGTGGCGCGCTGCTGGTCCGACACGGCACCCAGTTCGCCGTTGATGAGCAACTCGAGCGGCGACAGCACCATGGCCAGCGGCGTCTTGAGTTCATGGGTCATGTTGGCAAAGAACACGGTCTTGAAGGCGTCGAGCCGCCGCAGTTCGGCGTGCGCGTCAGCCAGTCGCGCGTTGGCCGACTCGATTGCCACCTGCGCGGCCACCTGCTGCCGGTCGCGCCGCCACGCCAGTCGCTGACCCACAGTGGCGATGACCGCGGTGGCGCCCAAGAAGAACCCGTGGGTCACGGCGTCCTCGGCCTGCCCTGGCGCGAAATGCCACACATTGGCGCCAAGATAGAACGCGACGCTGAGCAGATGCGTCGCGGCGGCCAGCCATGCCGGCCACATGAAAAGCAGACCGGCGGCCAACGTCACCAGGTTCATGCCCGCGTAATACGCCGACGAAAAGCCCCCAAGCGCCGTGGTCATCACCGCGAGGCACAGCGACAACCATGCCATGTATCCGGCCGTCGCCACCGCCGAGTGCCGTGCGAAAAACGGCCGTCGGACAACGGCAAACAGCACCACCGCCGCCGCCGCCATCGCCGCCCGGTCGGCCAAGAGCAGTGTCAACTGCGCAGCATCCTGGGTCAGCACCCGGTCGACGACGACGAACACGACGTCCAGGACCAGCGTCAAGCCCGCTGCAGCCACCGCGCTCCGCTGGTTGCGAGCGGCGACGGTGGCGTCGAACCGGGCGACCCCTGCAGCGTCCAGGTCCGTGGTCACGGGCGACGCAGGACCACGAATGGGTTGCAGCGCTCGGGTTCTTCTTCAATGCGCAGGCTGGCTTGTGGGCACGCTTCGGCCGCAAGCGCGCACATGCCCTCGCGCGAACGATGGATCATGCGCCAGTCCAGGTGGTGTTCAAGCATCCAGCGGCACGGGTTCTCGGGCACCAGGTTGCCGACGTACAGTTCGCCGCCCGCCTCCAGCAACGCGTACAACTGCCGCTGCAGGCGGACCGCGGTGGCGTCGGGCAGGTAGTCGAAAAGGCCGGCGCACAGGATGACGTCGAACGGTCCATGCTGCGCGAACAAGGTCGGGTCGTGCAGCAGCCGGCGTATCGAGTCTTGCAGGAGCGCGACCTTGACATCGGGCAGGGTCCGCGGGTCGGCTACGCGCTGCATGCGCCGGTGCGCGTAGGTCAGCGCCTCACGGTCCTGCTCGAAAAGCGTCAGCGCAACGCGGTCGGTGGGGAGCGTGTGGTCGCGCAGCAGTTCGTACACCTCCTGGGCCGGGCCCGCGGCGACCGACACGACCCGCAAGGGCTGGCCGCGCGCACGCTTTTCTGCCAGGCGTTCTGCCAGCTTGTCCCGCAGCAGATCCTTGCGGTTGCGGACCGCCTGGGTGCACGCCATCGACCAGCCGCACTGATGCATGGCCTTGGCGAACAGCGTGGGTCCCTCGAACGGCTGCTCATACACCATGCGCATCACGCCATAGTCGCCCGGGTAGCCGAGCGGCTTGGTGGCGGCGCGGTGCACGATCGGCCCTTGCAGGAACGCCGGTTGCAGCAACCGCAGCGAGAACTCGCGCATCCGGTTGGCGCCGTCGGCGGCCGTCGGGTCGTCGGGCCAGCCGCTCTGCCGCAGGGCCGCGTCGCACGCATAGATGGCGCGCAGCCACGGCTGTACGAACTCCTGCCGCACCCGCTCGACCAGTTGCGCCCGCGCCGGCGTCGCCGTCTCACCGTGGACGACTTGCCAGGGCAACTCGCGCTCCATCTGCGCGTATTGGACCTGCGCCTCGTCCAGCAGCAACCGCACCTCGGCCACCATGGCCTTGAGTTCGGTGTACCCCGCGACCTGCCACGGCCGGGTCGCCAGCGAACCCACGTTGCCCACGGCAGACCAGTTCTTGACGTCGCGCAGTTGCAGCACATCGTCGAGGTTCATCGGCCCGTCGACCAACGACAGGCCGAGAATGCGCCGGGTACCGTCGGTCCGGCTCGACGCGACGCGCGCAGCGCCCTCGTAGGCCGCGACCTGGTCGAACGACAGGTGCAACCGCGGCAGCAGCGCGCCAACCGCCAGCCCCTCCAACCCCGGCGCGGACACTGCGACGCCACCGGTCGAGACGTCGAGCAACTCGCACGCGTGGCTGCGGCCGTGGGCGTCCCAGACGGTGATGCCGACCTGCAGCGCCGTGAACGCGTCGGACCGGTAGCGCGGAGCGCGAAAGAACACTTCGCGGTCTCGGGCTCCCTCGAGCTCCTCGTAGGAGCGCACCGCGGTCATGCGGCCTCCGACTGCGCGGCCAGTGGGATGCGAAGCACCATCCGCGTGCCGCCTCCGGACCGGCGCTCGATCTCCAGGCTGCCTCCGTGGTTTTCTGCAACGACGTGTGCGAGGTACAGGGCCACCTCGTCGCGCCGGGTGGCCGCAGGGTCCGGGACCTGCCACTGGCCCGAAATCGCCGGGTGGTCCGCCGGCAGGTCGGCCACGCCCACCGAAAACGCGGCCATTGCCGGGTCGGCGCGCGTCAACTGCACCACGATGGGCTGCCCTCGGGGTGCGCCGTGCGCGGCATACCGCACCAGATTGGCGACCGCGTGCACCAGCTGCGGCTGATCGGCGCGCAGCGTCACGTCACTGTGCCGTGGCAACTCGGCGCTCACGGATCGATTGCGCAGCGCAGGATCGAGTCCCAACGCCGCCACCGCCTGGGTGGCCACGCGCGCCGCGCTGCAATAGCCGTGGGTCCGCGCCGACTCGGCGCCACCGGCGTGTCGGGCGATGGCATCTACCGCGTCGGCGAGGTTGCGGATACCGGCCACGCCGACGCGCACGGTGTCGCCCAGTGTCTGGCCAAGCGGACTGGCCAGCACCTCGTCCTCGACGAGCAAAAGCCCACTGATGGCCTCGCGCAGGTCGTGGGCCAGGCCGGCGGCCAGTTGCCCGACTGCGGCAGCACGCTCGGCGCGCACAAGTTCCTGGCGTGCGTGGCGCAATTCGCTCACGGTGGCTTGCAGTTCGCCGTTGCGGGCCTCGAGCGTGCGGATCAGGTGGGCGATGGTGCGGGTCTGCTGCACATGGAGGCGGGCCTGGGCGATGGCCTCCACCACATCTTCGGCGCGCCACGGCTTGCGCAGAAACCGGAACGCCTGCGCCTGGTTGATCGCCGCGATCAGCGCGGGCGTGTCGGTGTACGCCGTGAGCACGATGCCCGCCACGTCGGGTCGCCGCTGCCGCGCCGCGGCCAGAAGTTCGATGCCGGTGAGCCCTGGCATGCGCTGGTCGGTGACGATGACGTCGAGGTCCGGGTGGTCGATCAGCGCCAGCGCCGCGTCGCCGCTCTGGGCTTCCAGCACGGTGTAGTCGCCTTCGAGGAACGCCTTGAGCACGTCGAGGTTGGGAGGGTCGTCGTCCACGAGAAGCACGGCTCCGCCCAGCAAGGTGTCGCTTTGCATGCCGCTTCCTGCCTCCGCACTCGACCGGGCGGCAAAAGCGCCGCTGGAGGTCGAGCATAGCGCGGGCACGAAAAAACTCCAGATCTTCTCAACATTGCCAGCGGGTTGCACGTCTGCATGGGCATGGACGCGACGGTGGGGGCAGGGCGCGACCCTGGCTGCCGCTTCGACCTGGCACGCCGCGGCCGACGGCTGGCAGGCGCGACAAACCCGTGACCGATGCCGCGAGTTCCGGCACCCGTGGTGCGGCCTGAGCAACAGAGACGCGATCGCCACAACGCTCGGTGCCCCGGCGAGTCAGTTGAAGAGACGCGAGCTTGCAACCCACCGAGCAAGCAAACGGGCTCAAGAAGTGATGGAGCAAACCACTCCCTGGCGCCTATTGGCAGACCCCCGCCTTGCAGCTCTTGCCAGTCCCGCACACGACGCCGTCGCTCACGTTGGCGTTCTGGCAGCCCAGTTGCTTGTCGCAGGTGTCGAAGGTGCAGGGGTTCTTGTCGTCGCACGCCTGAGGAGGCGCCGTCCCCTTGCACGTCACGCTGTCGCCCAGGCAGCTGTCGGTCAGGGTGCACGCGTCGCCGTCGTCGCACGGGGCGCCCTGGGTCCAACTCGGCGTGCAGCCGCTGCCTGATTGGTAGCAGTACATCAGGTTGCAGCCGATTGGCGCCTTGGCGCAGACCGCCATCGGCTTGCTGGCACAGATGCCGGCGCCCACGCACGTGGTGTGCATGTACGCGGTCGCACGCACCAGCAGGGCGGCCTGGTTGGTGCCAAAGGTGACCGGGGCCCGGCCGGCCGCGAGGACGTCGCCGTTGGGCAGGGTCAGCACCCGGTGCAGGAACTCGTTCTGCTTGCCGCCGCCTGTGGCGTAGGGTTGTGTGTAGCCGCCGTTGAGGTCGAGGCGCAACAGGGCGGCATCCTGGCCGGCATAGTTGCCGCTGCCGATCGCACCGACCACCAGTACCGAACTGTCGGCCTGCACCAACACCCCGAGGCCGAAGTCGTCTGCATAGCTGGCGTAGGTCTTGTCGTACACCACCGTGCCCTCTGGACGCATGCGCAGCCACCAAACGTCCTTGCCGTTGGACCCGGAACTCTGCCGGAAGCCGGTCACCACCCAACCGCCGTCGGGCGCGCGCGCCACCGCACGCAGTTCGTCGTCGCCTGTGGTGCCGAAGCGGAGCAACTTGACGGGCGGCTTGGCCAGGTCGGGACCGTAGAAGGCGACGAGGCCATCGGTGCCGCCGAGCGTACCCGACTCCTTGGACCAACCCACCACCACCAACGAGGCCCCGTCCGCGCCGACCGCCGCGGAGCGGAAACCGGCAGGCGCACCCTTGCTGTCGTAGGTCGCCTCCCCCACTTCGAGGCCTGTCTTCGGATCGTGCAGGACCATCCCTGCGGCCGCGCCAGCGCTGCAAAGCGACACGAGGTCCTTGGCGCCCGGTCGCTCCACCGTGTCGCCGTAGGTCATCGCGTTGGTGCTGAAGTTGAAAAACGCGCCCTCCAGCGCTTTGCCACCGCTGCTGATCCGGGTCATGGCGCCGTGGCCCCCGCCCGAGCCACCAAAGGCCAGCAGGTCGCCGCCCGGCGCCAGGATCACACGACCGATGACCGACTGTGACACCGTGGCCGACACCTGGCCGCCCGCAAGTTGCCAGACCACCTTGCCCATTTGCGTGGTCCGGGCGATCCAGGCGTCGCCCAAGCCCGGCACCGCCGACGACTCGGTGGTCGATGCCGAGCCGTACACGATCCAGTCGTCGCCGATCGGCAGCACGCCGCGCGCCTCGAAGTGCGAATAGCCATTGACGGGGACGTTCACCCGCCATTCGCCCAGCCGGTCGGTGGTGCCCGCCTTGCACGACTTGTCGGCGCAGGTGTCGTCGACCTTGCAACCGCCGGTGCTGCACGGCGCCTTGTTGGCGTAGGCAAAACACCCCACTTTGCTGTCGCAGGCGTCGTCGGTGCACGCGTTGCCGTCGTCGCAGTTCTTGAGTCCGGTCGGCGTGCAGGTCCCGGTCTTGCAAGTGTCGCCTTGGGAGCACGGGTTGCCGTCGTCGCACGATGCCGTATTCGCGGTGTAGGCGCACTTGGCTGACTTGAAGTCGCAGGCGTCATCGGTGCAGGCGTTCTTGTCGTCGCAGCTCAAGATTCCCGCGCACTTGCCGGCCGCGCACGCGTCGCCTTGGGTGCAGCCGAGTTGGTCGTCGCAAGGCTTGGTGTTGGGCGCGAATGTGCAGCCACCTGCCTTGGGGTCACAGGCATCGTCCGTGCAGGCATTGGCGTCGTCGCACGTCAGGGCTCCGCTGGTCGCGCAATTGCCGCCGAGGCAGCCGTCGCCGGTGGTGCATGGATTGCCGTCGCTGCACGCACCGGTGTTGTTGACGTGGCCGCAGCCGAGCAAGGCGTGGCACGGGTCATCGGTGCAGGGGTTGGCGTCGTTGCAGAGCTTGGCCGACTGGTCCAAGTTCTGGCACTGGCCGGTGCTCGGCACACAGCTATCGGTGGTGCAGGCGTTGTTGTCCCCGCAGTCTTTGGGCTTGCCCGGGGCGCACGCGCTGGCCGTGCACGCGTCGCCCAGGGTGCAGGGGTTGTCGTCGCTGCACGGCGCGGCATTGGCCGCAACCTGGCAGCCCGCCTTGGCGTCGCAGTTGTCGGTCGTGCACGGGTTGGCGTCGTCGCACGCTTTCTTGGCGCCCACACACAGCCCGTTGGCGCAGGCGTCGTTGACCGTGCACGCGTTGGCGTCGTCGCACGCTCCGGCTGCCGCGGCCTGGATGCAGCCTGTCTTGGCGTCGCAGCTGTCGGCCGTACACGCATTGCTGTCGTTGCAGTCGAGCTTCTTGCCTGGCGTACAGGCCCCCAGCGCGCACAGGTCGCCTTGGGTGCACGCGTTGCCGTCGCTGCACTCGGCCTGGTTGTTGGGGTGTGCGCATTTCCCCGCGACACAAGCGTCGTCGGTGCATGGGTTGCCGTCGTCGCACGCACCGGTGGCGCCGCCGCAGGCCCCGGCCTTGCAGACGTCTTTGGCTGTGCACGCGCTATTGTCGTCGCACGGTGCCGTGTTGGGGGTGGCGGTGCAGCCGACCTTGGGGTCGCAGCCGTCGTCGGTGCACGGGTTGGCGTCGTCGCACCCCTGTGGGGATCCCGCGCATTTGCCCTTGTCGCAGGCGTCGCCTTTGGTGCAAGCGTTGCCGTCGCTGCAGGGGGCGGTGGTCGGAGCGCTCAGGCAGCCCTTTGCCGCGTCGCACACATCGACCGTGCAGGGATTGCCGTCGTCGCAGCCGCTGACGGTGCCTGCGCACTTGCCGGTGCCGCACGCGTCTTGGCTGGTGCACGCGTTGCCATCGTCGCACGGCCCGGGCACGGGGGCGTGGGCGCAGCCCTTTGTCGTGCACTGGTCCTGGGTGCAGGGGTTGGCGTCGTCGCATGCCGTCGCAGCGCCGGGCGGGGCAACGCAGCCGAACGGCTCCTGGCAGGTGTCGGCCGTGCAGGCAATCCCATCGTCGCAGGCCTTGGCCAGCCCCGCGCACGCACCGTTGCTGCACGCGTCGGGGCTGGTGCACACCTTGCCGTCGTCGCAGGGGCCGTTGACCGGGGCGAGCGCGCAGGCGCCGGTCTTGGGCACGCACTGCGCCTTGCTGCATGCGGTGTCGTCCACGGTCTTGCACACGACGACCGTGCTGGGGTTGAGCTTGCACATCGGTTGCTTGGCGGACTTGTCGCAATACAGCGTGCCGTTGCACAGGTCGCCGTCTTCGAGCTTGGCGCAGTCGGCGTCTTGCACGCACTCGCAGGCGGTCTTGGTGGTCACGACGCAGGCGCCGAGCACGCACCAGCCGCCGCCCGAGCACACGCTGCCGTCGTCGCACTGGTTGCCCTGGTGCGCCGGCTTCATGCCGCACCCGCCGGTCTTGGGGTCGCACTGGTTGGTCAGGCATGGCTCGTCGAAGGTCGCGCTGCACGCCACTACCGTCGCTGGGTTCACCTCGCACTTTTTCGACGCCGGGTTGCAATAGAGCGTCCCGTTGCACACGTTGCCGTCCTCCTTGGCTGCGCAGTCGGCGTCTTTTTGGCATTCGCACAGGTTGGCGCCGCCGAGGCACTGGCCACCGCCGCACGCGCTTTGTGCCGTGCATGCGTTGCCGTCGTCGCAGGCCGTACCGTCCTTGGGCAGGGTCACAAGCGCGCACTTGCCGGTCTTGACGTCACAGGTGTCGGCAAGGCAGGGTGGGTCATCGCCGGTGTTGCACGACACGACCGTCGCCGGATTGGTCTTGCAGTTCTTGGCGACGACGTCGCAGTACAGTGTGCCGTTGCACGGATTGCCGTCGTCCTTCTTGCCGCAGTCGGCGTCTTTTTCACATTCGCAGGTGTTGACCGGGCTGGTGCAGTTGCCGGCCGCACAGGCCTCGTTGGGCGTGCACGCGTTGCCGTCGTCGCAGGGCTTGCCGTCGGCGATCGGCAGCAGGTGGCATTTGCCGTCCTTTGGGTTGCACTGGTTCTTGGTGCACGCGGTGTCGTCCACGGTCTGGCACGACACCACTGTCACCGGGTTGACCTGGCACTGTGCCGTCGCCTTGTTGCAGAACAGCGTGCCGTTGCACAGGTTGCCGTCCTCGGACGCAGCGCAGTCGCTGTCTTGCTTGCAAAAGCAGGTGTTCGCGCCCGGCACGCACAAGCCCTGCTCGCAGAAATCGCCGGTGGTGCACGACACACCGTCGTCGCACGGGGTGTTGGCGGGCGCGAGTTGCAGCTTGCACTGGGCGGTGGCGGGCACGCACACGTTCTTCTGGCACGCCGAGTCGTTTGTGGTCGGGCACACCACCACCGTCGCCGGGTTGAGCTTGCAGGTGTACGGCGGCCCCGTCGACTTGTCGCAATACAGGTTGCCGTTGCAGAGGTTGCCGTCCTCGTACTTGCCGCAGTCGCCGTTGGTCTGGCACTGACAGATGGCGACGCCGGGCTGGCAATTGCCCGATGCGCAGGCGTCGCCCACCGTGCACGCATCGCCGTCGTCGCATGCCGCGCTCGCCGCGACCGCGAGGAACACGCAGCCGCCGTAGGGGTTGCAGTTCTCCGCTGTGCACGGATTGTCGTCGTTACAATCGAGCTTGGCGGGGCCGGCGCAGGTGCCCGCCGCGCACAGGTCGCCGGTGGTGCACGCATTGCCGTCGTTGCACGGGGTGGCGTCGGCCTTGGGTGCATAGGCGCAGGTGCCCGAGGGGGTGCATGCCGCGACCTGGCACGGGCCCGGCAGGGGGCAGTCCGCGGCCGATTGGCACTGCGGCTGCGCTGTGTCTGAAGGTGCGGCGTCGGCGGCTGCGGCGTCGGTCGCGCCGGCTTCGCTTCCGCTGGCGATGTCGGTGCCGGCAGTCCCGGCGTCCGTGGTGTCCGCCATGGCGACATCGGCGCCGATGACCGTGTCGTTGGCGACGGCGGCGGGGTCCGTGCAGGCCGACGTCGGGAGCGCGAGCAGCAGCGCCACTGCAAGGAAGGGCGGGCGGGACATTGGCGGGCCGGGCGCCAACCGGGCGCATAGGCCGATGCTACCACAGCAGTCCTTGGCGTGGCGCGCCGGCCCGAACGATTCGCCACCCAGCAAACTGGTCCGTGGGCCAAGTTTCTCCGCGCCGGACCCGCGCGAACACCGGTCCCTGGCGCAGCCAGGGGTCATTGCGCCAGGCCACTGCGCGCCACTCGGCCTCGTCCTCTACCAACACCACCGTGCGTGTGTTCCCAGGTCCCGCGACCGCCCCCGCCGCCGCGCTCGACCACGGTCCCCACCAGTCTGGCCGCGCATACAGGGTGACGGCCAGCGCGCAGTCCGTCGCCACCGCACACGCCAGCATTGCCGGCAGGACCCAGCGTCCGAAGCCAGGCCGCGCATGCTCCGCGAGGTGGCGCACCCCACCCACCGCAAGCAACAGGGCCGCCGGCGTCGCCTCGAACCAAAAGCGCGGCCCAAAGCAGAGGTCCTGGTAGAAGTACGGCGCGTGGACGGCCGCCAGCGACAGGATCGACAGGCCCAGCGCGCGATCAAACGGCGTTGCGCCTGCCCGCCGCGCGCCGAGCCAAGCCAGCCCCAGGGCCGGCGCCGGCCAGCCCAGCGCCCACACGTTGAACGCGGCGGCGTTGTCGGTGGCCTGGGCGAGGCGCGTCCACACGGCGCGGATGCCGGTCTCGGCGACCGGCGGCCCAGCGGTGGCGAAAAAGCGCGCGTAGCCCGAGACCCATGGGTCGCCGGTGGTCCCGGCGTGCCAGGTGACCAAGATGGCCAATCCACACAACGCTGGCAGCAGCGCCCGCAGTGCGCGGCGTACGGCACCCGGCGTGTGTCGGCCGTGCCACAGCGCGCTGCCCAGTACCGGCACACTGAGCGCCACTGCCGTCACCGGGCGCGTCAGGCCGCACCAGGTCCCCGCTGCGCCAGCGACCAGCCACCACCGGCCTGCCAAGGGTTCGCCATGCAGGCGCTGTCCGGCATAGAGCAGCAGACACGCGGCCGCAAGCGCGCTGCTGTGGTTCATCGCCTCGGCTGACATGTAGACCACGAACGGCGAAACGGCCAACCCCAACGTCGCGCCCGCCGCCCACCCGTTCGCGCCAAGGTGGTTCCGCGCAGCTCGGTCAAATACCACAACGGCCAGACCTCCGAGCACCGGGTTGACCAGCCACGGGGCACCCAGTTTCCAGCCCAAGGCGAGGGCCGCGATGTGGCCGGGCGGATACAGCGAATACCAGCGCTGCACCTGCCCGTCGGCGATCACGTATTGCTGGGCAAAGGCCGCGGGCGTCGCCGGCAAGGGTGCGGCCAGCGCGCCGCCCGCCAGGATGCGCCCGTGGAACCACTGGGCTGCCGAGTCGGCAATGTGGGGTGCGCCCTCGAACAGCAGTTGGCTGGCCATCGCCGCGAGCGCGGCAAGCCCAAGCGCGGCCAATGGTCCCACCATGCCGTGGGCGGGCAATGCGGGACGCGACGACGCGCGGGGCCCCTCAAGCCGCGTCAACCGCCACGCAGCAAGCGCCCCCAGCAGCGCCCCCAGCGCCAAGGCGTCGATGCGCGGCGACTTGAGGCTGATCGACGTGGCGAGGGCCACCAGCGCTGCCATGCGCAGGACCGGCTGATCCGCAGTCCACGCGACAGCGGCCCATGCGCACAGCGCCGCGTGGGCGACCAACAACTGCGCGGGCACCAGCGACCCGGGGGTGGCCCACCACCAGCCTTCGCAGGCGACCAGCAGTGCGTTCAGCCCCACTATCGCCCAAGGGGCGCCCCTGTGAACCACGTGACCTACGCCGCCGGCTTCATCGACAGCGCCGCCAGCCGCGCCGCCAGCCACCGCGGGGCAAAGCGCGTGCCGAAGGTCATCAACTTGTTCAGCCACCCTGTCACGATCAGGCGGCGGCCTCCCAGCACTGCGTCCAGCGACTCGCGCACCACGGCCGGGCTGGTCTGCAGGCTCAGCGCCGACAGCTTGCTCAGCTTGATGCCCGCCTGATCCATGAACTCGGTCGCGGTGCCGCCGGGACACACGCAGGTCACGCGCAGGGCCCGGCCGCCCAACTCGAAGGCGATGGCCTCCGAGAAATCGCGCACGTACGACTTGGTCGCGGCATAGACGGCAAAGGTCGGCACCGGCTGCCACGCGCCGATGCTGGCGACGTTGACCAGGTGGGCCGCCTCGCCGTGGTCGCGCATATGCGCACCCAGACGCCACGACAGGTCCGTCAGGGCCACGATGTTCAGGGTCAACATGGCCGACCAGCGCGACCACGCCGTGTCCAGGAAATCGCCCTGCCAGCCAAAGCCGGCGTTGTTCACGACCATGTGCAGCTTGCGGCCGGCGGTAGCCTCCTGCACCAACCGGTCGCGAAAGCCGGCGTCGCCCAGGTCGCCGTCCACCACCACGACCTCGGCGCGGTGTGTGCGCCCGATCTCGTCGGCCAGCGCGTCGAGCCGGTCGCGGCGGCGGGCGGTCAGCACGAGGTTCCAACCGCGCTCTGCGAGTTGGCGGGCGTAGTCGGCGCCCAGGCCAGAAGAGGCGCCGGTCACCAGGGCCCAGCGGCGGACATCGGTCATGGCGGTGCTCCCGTCTTGCCCGCACGGCGGGCCGGGCGATTGTGCGCAGAGTCGGTGGCGCCGGGCAACTGCTGCCTTTGGCCGGGGCTTGCGCCCGTGCATGGGCCAGCGCCTGTGCCTGTCCCTGTTCCTGTGCCTTTGCCTGCGCCTGTGCCTGTGCCTGTCCCTGCGCCTTTGCCTGCGCCTGTGCCTGTGCCTGTCCCTGTCCCTGTCCCTGTCCCTGTGCCTGTCCCTGCGCCTGTCCCTGCGCCTGTGCCTGCGCCTGCCCCTGGGCCTGTCCCTGCGCCTGTCCCTGTGCCTGCCCCTGCCGGCGAAGCCGGCTGACAGGACTCCCGGCCTCCTCGAAAACCCCAATCCAGCGCCGCGCCGCGACCACGCCACCACCCGTCGGGCGCGCACCCCGCGCGCCC
>VGRO01000096.1 GCA_016875335.1 Deltaproteobacteria bacterium
ACTCAATCATTTCTCGGGCCCGTTTGCTTGCTCCGTGGGTCGCCAGCTCGCGGACCAAAGGTCCGACTCGCGGCTCCGTCCTGATGTGAGAGTGATCGACTTATTATTTTCCAGTCCCTAAGGTGACCCTCGGCGCGATCGTTCTCGCCGCGCCCAGCTACGACCGCCCAGTCGGTCTCGCCACAGTTCCAGGTGGTTGGCTCGGCGCTGCATGGTCGGTTATCTACGACGAGGTTTGGCTACACCCTATTGGTGCGCTGTCTCCAGCGCCCTGTCCAGGGCGGCGAGAAACCGCAGATTCTGGTCGCGGGTGCCCACCGACACCCGCAATGCCCGAGGCAGCCCCCACGGCGCCATGTTGCGAACGATGACGCCGCGCCGCTGCAGGGCATCGACCACTTGGTCGGCGGGCGCCGGCAGGCCCAACGCCAGCACGAAATTGGTCTGGCTCGGCAACGCCGCGAGGCCGCGCTGCAGCAGTTGGGCCTGCAGAAACGCCCGCTCGGCCAGCACCAGCCGCCGGCCACGCGCGTGGAAAACGTGGTCGTCCAAGCTGGCCAGCGCCGCCGCGCACGCCGCCGCGCCGATGTGGAACGGCAACTGCGCCCGCGCGAGGTAGGCCAGGAGGTCGGGGGGACCCAACACGTAGCCGATGCGCAGGTTGGCGAGGCCGGCCGCCTTGCTGAAGCTGCGCACCACGACCACCGGTCGGTCGCACGCGACGTAGCGGGCGGCGTCGATCGGCTCCGGGCTGGCATCGAACGCGCGGTACGACTCGTCGAAGGCGACGACCACCCACGGCGGCATCTCACCGAGGAATGCCTCGACTTCTGGCCGGCGCAGTGCGAGACCGGTCGGGTTGTTGGGCGTGCAGATGTGGACAAGACGCGTCTCGGCGGTGACTGCGGCGGCCAAGGCTGGCAGGTCGATGCCCCAGTCGGATCGCATCGGTACGGTCCGCACGGCGGCCCCGAACATGGCAGCGCAGGTGCGGTACATCGGAAAGGTGATCTCGGGAACCAGCACTTCGCCGCCGGCCGCGAACGCGAGCGACAACATCCGCAAGATGTCGGTGGCGCCACTGCCGGTCAGGACCCAGCGGGCCTCCCAGGCGGGATTGGCCTCCGATGCGATGCGGGCGCGCAGCGCGAGGTCGGCGCCGCCGGGATAGAGATGGGCGTCGGCCAGCGCCTTGCGGGCGGCGGCGATGGCCAGCGGCGACGGTCCGCACGGGTTCTCGTTCGAGGCGAGCTTGACGACCTCGGCAAGCCCGAACTCGGCCTGGACATCTTTGGCAGACTTGCCGGGGACATACGGCACCACGCGCAAGAGGTCGGGATTGAGGCGAACTGCGCCCAGCGCGCCGCCCGGGGTCAACGCGCCGCCCACGACGCCCCCATGTCGAACGCGCGCAGGTTGCCAGCGCGATGGGCCTCCGGGCACCGATCGCCCACCGCGGCGCGCACGGCGTCGGTGGGCACGCCCAGCGCGGCATGGCGGCAAAGTGCGCCCAGAAGCACGACTCCGGCCACACCGGCAATCCCGACCTCGCGGGCGACCGCGTGGGCGTCCACCGCAGCCACCTCCGTCAGGCGCTGCCGCAGTTCGCTCTCGATTGCCGCGGCACTTGGCACGGCCAGGCGCCGGAGACTGGCTGAAGGGGGTGGCGAGATGTGCCGGTCCACGATGGCACGGGTGTATCGGGCCAGGTGCGGCAGCACCCGCAGGGCCTCCAGCAGTTCCAATGCCACCACAAACTCGGGCGGCCGCTGGGTCGGTCCGCACAGGTGTTCGCTGCCCAAGCGCACGCGCGCCTCGACTGCGCCGCCCCGTTGCGCCATGCCGTGCATTTCGGTGACCACCACCGGCACGCTGGCGCGCAAGGCCCCCTCCGCCAGTGTCTGCGCGGCCGACACCACCCCCTGGCCGCCGACACCGACCAGCCACACGTCGCAAATCCCAGTCACGGCGGCACCGCCAGCGCTCCGTTGACGCAGGCATGCACGCACAGGCCGCAGCCGTTGCACAGGTCGCCGCGCAGGCTCGGCACCCCTTCGCCGCCCACGATGGCCGGGCAGCCGAGCAGATCGACGCACGCGGTGCAATTGGCGCACAAGCCGCACAGCCGGCAGCGCTCGGCTTCGGTGGCAGCTTCGGCGGCAGTTGGGACGTCGATCTCGCCAAAGCGGGGCAGCACGGCGATGGGCGACGGGCGGTGGCGAGTCTGCCCTTGCGGCAAGGGGGCCCTGCATGGATCGACGGGCCGGTCGCCAGCCAGCGCCACGTCCAGCGCCCACGCCGTGCGAACCCCGCTTGCCATCGCTTGGGTCACGGTCGACGGACCCGTCACCGCGTCGCCTGCCGCGAACAGCCATGCCAGGCCGGTGCGCCCGTGTGTGTCGGCCAGGAGGCGGCCATCGGTGCCCACCACCACTTGCGGCAACCCGCAATCGGCGGTGTCCACGCGCTGGCCGATGGCAAAGACGACGCGGTCTGCAAGCGCGGCCGTTTCGTTCGCCAGCGCCGTCCAGCGCAGCGGCGGTCCGCGGTCCAGGCCCACGACGCTGCCCACGACGGCGCGGTGCACGGCGCCGGGCCCTTCGAGGCGAACGACCGCACAGCCTGCGCGGACGACCACGCCCTCGGCCTCACCCAGGGCCAGCGCGTCGGGTGCTGCGGACATGTCTTCGCGAGGCTCCGGGCATACAACAGTGGCTGTGGCCGCACCGCGCCGCAGCGACTCGCGCGCCACGTCCAGGGCCACGTCGCCGCCGCCAACGACCAGCACGCGTTGTCCGGCCACATCGGGGACAGCGGACAGGAACGGCAGGGCAAGATCCACGCCCGCAAGGTCCGCCCCGTGCACGGCAGGTACAGCCGACAGCCGCGCGCCGAGCGCGAGCACTACTGCGGCATGGCCTTGTGCGCGCAATCCATCGAGCGTGACCTCGCGCCCCAGGCGCACGCCGCCGAAGAAACGGACACCCAGGTCGAGAACGGCTGCGATGTCGCGCTCCAGCACCGCCCGCGGCATGCGCGCCGCCGGGACGGCGTGGGCCACCATGCCCCCTGGGCGCTCGCGGGCATCATAGAGCGCGGGCCGGTAACCGCGGCGCACCAGCTCCGCGGCGCACGCCAGGCCGGCTGGTCCAGCGCCCACGATGGCCACCGATGGGCCCATGGGCGCCGGCGAAACCACGGTAGCCCGCGCCCCGGTTTCGGTCAGGTAGCGCTTGAGCGCGTTGATCGCCACCGGCGCCCTGCCCTGGCTGGCCGCGCACACCGCCTCGCACGGTCGGTGGCACAGGTGCGCACACAGCGACGGCAGGGCCGCCCGGGCGCCCACCGCCTGCAAGGCGCGGTCGAGTTCGCCCGCTGCGATGGCGCCGACGTACGCGGGTACGCAGATGCCGAGGGGGCACGCAGTCGAACAAGGCGAGGTGCGCGGCTGGTCTGCCCCGATGGCACCGGCAATTGTGCGCAGGGTGGCCGCACGACGCTGCACCGTCGGCGACGGCGCCAGCCCACACGGAAGACCGGCCTCGCGCATGCCACAGGTATGGCAACGGTCGGGGTCCAGCGTCGGCGCGGGTGCCGGTCGTGCCGCTGACAGGCGCGCACACGGGCCGGCTGCGATGACCACGGACACGCCGCTCTGGCGCCGCGCCGCGTGCAAGGCCAGGGTCAGTGCTCGGCCGTCGCGCACATCGACCTCGGCGGCTTGGTCAACCCCGAGGGCGCGCACGATGGCCAACAGGTTGCGGGTGCGCGCCGCGGCGCTCGGCTGCAGGCCCGTCATGGCCGTGGTGTGGTTGTCGAGCACCACCACCACCACCTCGTCTGCGCGCTCGACCGCTTGCAGCAGCCCGGGCATGCCGGCGTGCAGGAACGTCGAGTCACCGATGAACGCCACCGTGCGCTGGCCCGTCGTGCGCGCCAGGGTCGCCGCCAACGGAATCGACGACCCCATGGCCAGCAGCACGTCGCCCGCCCCGTGTGGCGGCAACGCGCCAAGGGTGTAGCAGCCGATGTCGTTGACGACCACGGTGCCGGCGCCGAACACCGCGGTGGCGGCATGGAAACTCGCGCGGTGCGGACAGCCCGCACACAGCACCGGCGGGCGAGCCGGGGCAACCAACGACGGTCGATCGGCGGCCGGGCCGGGCGCTCGGGAGGCCGAACCCAGCGCAGGGCCCGCCAACGCGAGCACGCTGCGCAGCGCGTCGTCCACGGCTTCGGTGGTCAGCTCACCGGTCCAGGGCACCAGACCGTCGCGCTTGCCGCGCACGCGGATGCGCACGCCCAGGCGCTGGGCCAACGCGGCGACCGCGTCTTCCAGGTACGGCGACAGCTCTTCGACGACCAGCACCTCGTCCAATGCCCAGGCGAACGACGCGAGGGCCGCCGTCGGCAACGGGTGCAGCGCCGCAAGCTCGAGCACCGGCACGGTCTGGCGCAGGTGGTCGAGCGCCAGGTGGACGGCATTGCGGGGAACCCCAGCGGCAATCACGCCGATTCGGCCGTCACCCGGCGTCGCGCGGACGAACCCCGACTTGTCCCACCAGGCCTCGGCCAACGCCAGTCGCTGGGTCAGGCGTTCGCGCATCGCGCGGGCGTGTTGCGGCACCGGCAAAAGGCCGCCCGGGTCGCGCACGAACGCGGTCGGCGATCGGGTCGGCAACCGTGCGCCAGCGACGACCTTGGCCCGCCCGTGGCACAGCCGCGCGGTCGGCCGCAGCAAGACCGGCAGTTGGCACGCCTCGGACAGGTCGAACGCCGCCCGCGTCAGTTGCAGTGCCTCCGCCGGGTCCGCCGGCTCCAGGGCCGGCAGGCCGAGCATCTGCGCCAAGTACCGGTGGTCCTGCTCGTTCGGACTGGTCTGGCACCCCGGGTCGGCCGCCGCCACGATGACCATGCCGCCGCGGACGCCCAAGTAGGGGATGGTGGACAGCGGGTCGGCGGCGGCGTTGAGCCCCAAGTGCTTGAAGCTGCACAGGCTGCGCGCGCCGCACAGCGCCGCGGCGAAGGCCGACTCAAGCGCGACCTTTTCGTTGACTGCGTACTCGAAATCGATACCCAACTCGGCGCGGATGCGCGCAAAGGTGTCGCCGATTTCCGACGCTGGCGTGCCCGGGTAGCCGGACACCACCTGGACGCGCGCTTCGACGCCGCCGCGGACGATGGCCTCGTTGCCGCTGAGCAGCCACGGCCCGGTCGGCGCGTCGGCACAGAAGTCGCGCGGCAGCGCCACGGCCGACCTACCTACCTGTTGCGTCGTCGGGCAGCACCGCCAGCCCCTCGAGTTCGACCACCGCGCCGTCCTCGACCAACCCGGCGATGACCAGCCCGCACATGCAGGGATAGTGGCGCCCCATGCGCGCCCGCCACACCTGACCGAGCGCCGCCTGATCGCGAAGATATGCCTCGCGATCGGTCAGGTAGATCCTCAAAAGCACGAGGTGTTCCGGTTGTCCACCAGCCGCGGCCAGCGCCACCAACACGTTGTGCAGCGCGCGGTCGAACTGGGCCACCAAACCGCCGGGCACGATGCGCTCTTGCTCGTCCCAGCCGACCTGGCCCGCCAGGACGACCAGCCGGCCCGGCCGCACGACGATGGCGTTGCTATAGCCCTTGGGCCGCGGCCAGCCGGGCACCTGGATGATCTCCATCACGGCAACCTCGCTCGGGCCTCGGCGATGACCGCGGCCGTGTGTTCACCCAACTTTGGCGCGAAGGCAACCTGGCGCCGGGCGTCGTCGCCACACGCCAGCGGCGGCAGACGGATCACGTCTCCTGTCGGCGTTTGCGTGGTGCGCAGCAGCGGCGCCAACCACGGCAGCGCAGCGGCCTGGGCTACGGTGCGAATGGCTGCGCAGACCAAGCCGGCACCCTGGAAAATCGCGAGGTTCTCGGCAGTGGTCCGACGCCGCGTGCAGTCCGCCACCGCCGCGTGCAGCGCCACCCTGCCCGCCTTGCGCCCGCCATTATGGGTCCATTCGGGTCGATCCAGTTCCACGAACGCCGGTTGGGCCACCAGTGCCGCCCACTGGCGGTCTGATCCGATGGCCAGATACGCAAATCCGTCGATGGTCGGGTAGGCGTTGCTCGGCACGAATTGGCGGTGCTCGCTGCCGGCACGGGTCAGCTCGCCGGCAGGGGCGCCCGTGTCGAGCAGGGGCAGGGTGGTCACCAGCCAACTGGCGGCGGCCCGCGCCATCGACACGTGCAGCGTCGCACCCTGCCCCGTCGCGCCGCGCTCGGCCAGCGCCAGTGCCACTTGCGTGAAAAGCTCATCGCCTGCCTTGAGGTCGACAACCGGCAGTCCACACAGCGTCGGCGAGCCGTCGGCAGGTCCGGTCAGGTCCATCCAGCCCAGTTCCGCCTGCAACGCCGGGTCGTAGCCGGGGGTATCCGGCTGACCGGGACCGTAGGCCGAAATCCCCGCCCAGATGAGCCCAGGCCGCACCGTGCGCAGCGTCTCGGGGTCGATGCCCAGCCTGGCATACCGGCCCGGCAGCGTGTTGCAGCAGAACACATCGACCTGCAGGCCTTGCACGATGGCGTGCAGGTCGGCGCGGCCGGCCTCGGTGTGCAGATCGAGGCAGACGGACTGCTTGCCGACGTTGGGGCCCACGAAATACGCGCAGCGGTCCGGGCCGCCGATAGGGGCGCCAATCTTGCGGTTGGGGTCGCCGGCCGGGCTTTCGATGCGGATGACCCGCCAGCCGCGCTGCACCATGCGACTGGTCGCGTACGGCAGCGACAGCGCCTGCTCCAGGGAAAGCACGACCAGCGGTTTCACAGCCCACCCAAAGGATCGGCCGCAACGCCAGCGTCGATGAGCCCCTGCAACACCCGCTCGGGTGAAAGCGGCAACTCGGTGAAGCGCACGCCGGTCGCGTCGAACACCGCGTTGGCCACCGCCGCCGCCACGCAGATGGCCGGAGCCTCGCCGACCCCCTTTGCCCCGAACGGCCCGGTCGGATCGGCGCTTTCGACAAACCGCATGTGGATGGGGGGCACCTCGGGCGCGGTCAGCAGGTGGTAGTCGCGAAAACACGGGTTGCGGACCTGGCCCTGGCGCACCTGCAGTTCCTCGGTCAGCGCGTAGCCCAGGCCCATGACCACGCCACCTTCGATCTGGCCCTCGATGCCGAGCGCGTTGAGCACCCGGCCGACGTCGTGCGCGGCATGGACGGCCAACACCCGCACGATGCCGCTGTCCAGTTCGACCTCGACCTCGACCACGTGGGTGCCAAAGGCGTAGGTGGGCGACACGTTGCCCTTGAAGCCGCGGTCCTGTGCGACACTGGACGGCTCAAAGTAGGCATGCGTCACCAGCAATTCGTGGCGGCCCGAGAAATGCAGCGTGCGCACCAAGCGGTCGATGGGTTCCAACTCGCGGTCGCCGAGCAAGACATGGCCGCCGCCCAACGTCAGCATCTCGACGGGCACGCCGAACTGGGCCGCCGCCGCCGCCAGCAGCTTGTCGCGCGCCTGCTTGGCCGCAAGGATCGCCGAGTTGCCGGCGACGTAGCTGGTGCGCGAGGCGTGCACCCCCACGTCCCACGGCTTGACGTCGGTGTCGGTGTTGACCACCTGCACGCGGTCGATGTGCAGCCCCAGCACCTCGGCGACCATCTGCGCCAGCACCGTCTCGGAACCCTGGCCGATGTCGGTGGAACCGGTGACCAAGGTTGCCTTGCCAAAGTCATCGAGTGTCAGGACCGACCCGCAGCCATCGGACCGGTAGATCTTGGCGCCCCCGCCGACGTGCAGCATCGAGGCCATGCCGAGGCCGCGGAGCGTCCCTGGCCGCAACGGCGGCAGTTTGTTCCGACGCGATCGGTAGCCGGCGCTGCGGGCCGCCTCGTGGAGGCATTTCTGCATCCCGCACGAGGCAAACCGCAAACCTTGGCCAGTGACGTCGCCCACCTTGTTGACGTTGCGTTTGCGCAGCGTCAGCGGGTCGATGCCCACTTTTTCGGCCAACATGTCCAGGTGCGACTCGACCGCGAACGTCGCCTGCAGGTTGCCGTAGCCGCGGAACGAACCACTGTACGGGTTGTTGGTGTAGGCGACCTCGGTGGCAAAGCGCACGTGCGGCACGCGGTAGAGCGACGAGAACGTCTGCATCATCACGAACGGCGTGGTCGCGCCCCAACTGGTGTAGGCGCCGTTGTCGAGCAGCACCGAGGCATCGCGAAAGGTCAGCCGGCCCTCGCCGTCGCAACCGCTGCGCAAGCGGATCCGCGCCGGCTGGCGAGTCGGCGAGGCCAGGAACTCCTCTTGGCGCGAGAACAGGATGCGCACCGGTCGGCCGGTGGCGCGGGCGAGGTGCACTGCGATGGGTTCGTACGGGTAGATGTCGAGCTTGCTGCCAAAAGCGCCGCCGATGGGCCCTTGCAACACCCGGATGTCCTCGGGTTGCAGCCCGCAGATGGCCGCCATGTCGCGACGGTACAGGAACGGCACCTGGGTCAGCGAATGCAGGGTCAAGCGGCCGCGCGCGTCGAACTCGGCGACGATGCACGAGGTGCCCAGGCAGCAATGGGTCACGAACGGCAGCCGAAACACCGTCTCGACGATGTGCGCGCTGGCTTGCTCGCCGGTTGCGAGGTCACCATGAGAGTAGTCGTAGGTGAAGGGCCGATTGTCTGGATGCCCAGTGTGCAGCACGGGCGCCCCAGGCCGCAGCGCCTCCGCCGGGTCGAACACCGCCGGCAGGTTCTCGTATTCGACGACGACGGCTGCACACGCGGCCCGCGCCTGGGCTTCGGTGTCGGCAGCGACCGCGGCAATCTCGTCGCGCACGCAGCGAACACGGTCGCCCTTGAACGGCGTGTTGTCCTTGCCGTGGCCGAACGGCACGTTGTCGATGTCGGCGGCGGTCAGCACCGCGTGGACGCCCGGCATCCGCATGGCCGGAGCGGTGTCGATGTGCACGATGCGCGCGTGCACCCGGTCCGAGCGGCGGATGGCGCCAGCCAGCATGCCCGGAACGACCAGGTCCTGGACGTAGCGCGTCCGCCCTGCCGCCTTGTCGGGCGCGTCGAGCTTGGGCACGCGTTGGCCGATCCAGCTTTGCGGCGCGGTCATGGTGTCGGCTCCGCCGCGGTCTGCACGGCCTGCACGATGGCGACGTAGCCGGTGCACCGGCACAGGTTGCCCTCCAACCCGCGGCGAATCTGCTCGACCGTCGGCGCCGGGTGCTCGGCCAGGAGCGCTGCTGCCGCGACCGCCATACCGGGGGTGCAGAAGCCGCACTGCACCGCGCCCTCGTGGACCAGCGCAGCCTGGATACGGCCCAGGGCCGGCCCGTCGCGCAACCCCTCGACCGTGCGCACCTCGCGGCCGTCGAGGTCGGCGGCGGGGGTCAGGCAGCCGAGCGCCGCCTGGCCATCGAGCAGGATGGCGCACGCACCGCACTCGCCTTCGCCGCAGCCGAGCTTGGCGCCGGTCAGGGCGAACTGGTCGCGCAGGCACTCCAAGGCGGCCTGGGTCGGGGCAACGGTGGCCGACACCATGCGGCCATTCAAACGAAAGGCGATGGTGACGTCGCTCACCGGGCCTCCTCGGCGTGGGACCGCGCTGCCAACAAGGCGCGCCGCACGAAGGCCGCCACCAGCCGCTTGCGGTAGCGCGCCGAGCCGCGGACGTCGTCGATGGGTTGGCACTGGGTGGCTGCGGCCAAGACCGCCGCGTCGACGGTTCGCTCATCCAGACACTGGTCTTGCAGGACGGCCATGGCTGACGTGGCCAGCATCGGTCGCGGCGCCACCGCCCCCAGCGCAATCCGCGCCGACCGGACCACGTGCCCGCTGAAGGTCATCGCCGTCGCCACCGCCACCGCCGAGATTTCGAGCGCTGGCCGCGTGCCGCTTTTCTCGAACCGGTGGAAGGCTCCAGCGGCCGCCACGGGTACCCGCACCCGCACCACCAGTTCGCCGTGTTGCAAATCGGTGTGGCGCGGGCCGAACACGAATGCTGCCACTGGCACGCGCCGGCATCCAGACGCGCTGTGGACGTCGATTTCCGCTCCGAGCGCCACCAGTGCCAAGGTCAAGTCGGCGGCGGGCGACGCATTGCACACGTTGCCGGCCAGGGTGGCGCGGGTTCGCACCAGCGGCGAGGCGAAGCGGTCCGCGGCCTGCCAGAGCAACGGTGCGCCCGCCCGCACCAAAGGGTCGCGCAGCAGTTCGGCCACCGTGGTCGCGCCTCCGAGGTCAATCCAGGCCCCGTCGGCCGCGATGCCGCGCAGTTCAGCCAGCCGCAGGACGTTGACGACCAGCGCCGCGCCCGGCCGCCCTGCCCGCGCGTCGACCATCCAGTCGGTGCCGCCCGCGATGGCGCGAGCACCCGGTGCACCGAGCGCGTCGAGCGCGGCGCCGAGTGTCGCCGGCCGCAGGTAGCGGGGTGCGACGGCGGCGTTCATGGCCAGTCCACCGGCTCGCGAAAGCAGCCAAAGACGTCGGCCAGCGCGGCGGTCAGTTCGCCCACCGTGGCGTCGGCCTGCACCGCGGCCACCAGTGCTGGGATGGTGTTGTGACCGGCCCGCGCAGCGTCGCGGACCGCCTCGACGGCGCGCGCCCACGCGGCGCAGTCGCGGTTGGCGCGAAGTTCAGCCAGGCGATGACGTTGCGCGCTCGCCGCCGTGGCGTCGTAGGGATGGGTCGCCACCTTGGCCTCGTCGCCCGGGCCGCGCCAGCAGTTGACGCCGACCTTGCGGACTGCGCCAGACTCGAGGTCGCGCTGCCGTCGGTACGCCTGCGCCGCGACCATGGCTTGGATGCGCCCTGAGGCCACACCCTGCACGATGCCGCCGGCCGAGTCGACCTCGGCCATGACTTTGCCGATTGCGGCTTCCATGGCGTCGGTCAGCGCCTCGACGTAGTACGAACCGCCGAGCGGATCCACGGTGTCGCACACGCCGACCTCTTCTTGCAGGATCTGCATGGTGCGCAGCGAGATGCGCGCCGCCCGCTCGGTCGGGATGGTGTACGCCTCGTCGTAGCTGCACAGCGCCATGGTCTGGGTGCCGGCGAGCGCACTGGCCAGGGCGTAGTAGGCGCCGCGCACGATGTTCAATTCGGGCTGTTCGATGGTCAGTCCGCCGCCGCCGCCGCCGGCGATCATGCGCATCCAGCACGACTTGGGGTCCTTGGCGCCGTAGTGGTCGCGCACGATGTGGGCCCACAGCCGTCGGCCGGCGCGGAACTTGGCCACTTGCTCGAACAGGTTGCCGTCGATGTCAAAGTTGAACGACAGCCGCGAGGCAAAGGCATCGACGTCCAGGCCGCGCGCAATGGCATGGTCCATGTAGGCGCGGGCAATCAAGAACGCCAGCGCCATCTCTTGGGCCGGCGTCGCCCCCGACTCGCGGATGTGGTAGCCGCACACCGATACCGGGCTGTAGGCCGGCATGTGCTGCGCGCAGTACTCGACGGTGTCGCCGATCAGCCGAATCGATGGTTCGACGTCGAAGATCCACGCGCCGCGGCCGATGAACTCCTTGAGGATGTCGTTTTGGAGCGTGCCGCGCAGGGTGCGCTTGTCCAGGCCGCGGCGCTCGGCAATGGCGGCGACCATGGCGAGCACGATCGGCGCCACCGCGTTGATGGTCAGCGACACGGTCACCGCGTCCAGGTCGATGCCGTCGAGCGCCCGGTCGAGGTCGTGGAGCGTATCGACCGCCATGCCGACGCGGCCAACCTCGCCCTCGGCCCGGGGGTCGTCCGAGTCCAGGCCGAGCTGGGTCGGCAGGTCGAACGCGACGTTGAGACCGGTCTGGCCATTGGCAATGAGGAACTTGAAGCGCGCATTGGTCTCGTCGGCCGTGCCAAAGCCCGCGTACTGGCGCATCGTGAACGGCTGCTGTCGGTACATCAGCCGGTGGATGCCGCGCGTGAACGGAAATTGCCCCGGTTCGCCGACGCCAGGCCGCGCGGGTTCGCAGGTCGCTGCCGGTCCGTACACCGGTTCAACCTCGATGCCCGATTCGAGCACCACGCGTCGGGTGGGCTGGGCTTTCATGCGACGTGCACCTCCAGGCACAGGGCGGCCGCAGTGTCGCCCGCCGCGCAGCCGGCAAACAGCCCGCGACCGCCGCCGCGCACCACCAGTTCTTCGACCAGTTCAAGGATGGCGCGCACCCCCGTCGGCGCCTGCGGGTGACCGTACACGAGCGGCGAGCCAAACGCGTTGAACGCATCGAACGGCAAACCGAATTCGCGGGCCAACAGCACGTCGTTGACCGCGAACGGGTTGTGGGTCTTGATGCGCACGTCGGCCGCAGTGAACCCGGCGTCGTCCAGCGCAAGCCGCGCCGCCGGCACCACCGCTTCGGCCATGAACCCCTTGCGCGCGTTGGCCTGGGCGTACGAGCGCAGCGCCACCCGCACGCCGCCTTTGGACCACGCCTTTGCCCGATCGGCGGTGGTCACGACTGCGCCTGCATTGCCATCGGCCGGGTGGGTCTGGGTGCCAAACGTCACCGTGCCTTCGGCCAACACCGGCCGCAGGCGGGCGAGCCCCTCGGCGTTGCTGGCAAACACGCCCTCGTCACCGTTCACCGTCGCCACCACTTTTCTGCCCGCGGCGTCCTTGACTTGCAACGGCCACGGCATGAAGCGGCGCAAGAACGCGGCGTCGTCAGCCAGTGCGTCGGCGTACTGGGCGTACCGCACCAGCGTCAACTCGTCCTGCTCGGCGCGGGTGATACCCCAGGCCTTGGCCACGTTTTCGGCCGTCTGGATCATGGCGTTGCCGGGCACCGGGTCGCGGTTGAAGTTGTCCCATACCCAGTCTTCGGCCACGCCCTTGCCGCCGGGGCCCGCTGAATTCGGATAGTAAAGGTGCGGACCGTTCGAGGTCTTGTCGGCGCACGCGACCAGGATGGCGTCGCGCGCATGGCACAGCGTGGTGGCGGCGCTGGCGATGGCTTTGGCCCCGGTCGCGCACGCCTGGGCCAGCGTCGGGCCGGTGATGGCGGGCGCGCCGAGCAGTGTTGCCACCCAAGGTGCACCGTAGAATGCGTGCGGCGACGGGATGGTGGTGCCCAGGACCAGCGATGTCAGTTCGCCCGGCGGCACCTGGCCGCGTGCCAGCGCCTCGGTCGCACACTGCGCTGCGAGTTGGAGCGGGTGGCACCCCGCCAGCGACCCCTGCCACTTGGCAAAGGGGGTGGACCAGTGCGCGCCGTAGACCAGGAATGCCCCATCGAGTTTCATCCCAACAACTCCTTGGCAATGGCCAGCTTGAGCATCTCGGGCGTGCCGCCGCCGATGAGCGTGAAGCGCACATCGCGCAGGTAGCGCTCGACCGCGAAATCGGTGCTGTACCCATAGCTGGCGAGGACGCGGGCGGCGCCATCGCACACGCGCAGCGCGGCCTCGCTGGCGAACTGCTTGGCCATCGACGCGGCAGCCACCGTCGCCCTGCCGCAGTCGGCCGCACCGGCGGCGGCGCGCACGACCTGCTCGGCCGCGAACACGTCGGTCGCCATGTCGGCCAGGCGCATGCGCACCGCCTGGAACTGCGCGATCGGCTTGCCGAACTGTCGCCGTTCGCCCGCGTACTGCACCGCTGCTTGCAGGGCCGCGCGGGCAACCCCGACAGCCAAGGCTCCGGTCGCAATGCGGATCTGCGGCAGGATCTCGCCCAACTGCGCGGGGCCCTGCCCTTCGGCGCCCAGGCGCTGGGATGCGGGCACGAACACGTCGTCCAGCACGACCTCCGAAGTCGGCGATGCGCGCACGCCCAACTTGTCCAGCGCGCGGCCGACCCGCAGCCCCGGCACGCCCGCCTCGACCACGAACGCCGTGAGCCCGGCTGGCGCCCGCGCAAACACCGTAAAGAAATCGGCGACCGGCGCACTGGTGATCCACATCTTGCGGCCGGTCAGCCTGTAGCCTCCGTCGCACAGGTCGGCGCGGGTGGTCATCGCCATCAGGTCGCTGCCGGCGTCGGGCTCGGTCATGCAGATCGTGCCGATCTTGTCGCCGCGCAGCGCCGGACGCAGCAGCCGTTCCTGCAACTCCGGCCCTCCTCCGCGGTACACCAGCCAGGTGCCCATCAACGCCTGCATCATCGACACCGCTGCCAGAGACAGCCAGCCGCGGGCCAGTTCTTCCAGGGCGGCGCACAAGACGAGCGTCCCGTTGTCGGTGCCGCCGAGATGCTCTGGGTACCGCATGCCGAACAAGCCCAGTTCGCCGACGCGCCGGAACTGCGCCCGCGGGAACTCGCCCTCGCCATCGAGCGCTGATGCGACCGGCAGCACCTCGCGGTCGACGAAATCCGCAAAGGTCTTGCGAATGGCGGCGATTTCGTCAGCGCGCTCGGTCACGGCCCCCCCATCGCGCGGCGCCGCGCCAATGTGGCGAGCCCGTCCACCTGCAACGTGTCGCCGACGAACACGACGCCATAGTCGCGCTCGGCCGCCGCGCGGCTCACCACCCCGGCCTGCACGTCAGCCACTACCAGCGCCGCGGCTCGCTGCCACGCCGCGCCGAAGCCGCCACCGCCGCCCGCCCATTGCCGGTACACGGTGCCCGGGGGCACGCCGCGCACGAGGTCCTTGGAGGTGGTGACGTGCACCGAACCGTCGGGCTTGTGCAGTGCGATGCGGTTGAGCGTGCCCGGCAGGCCGCCGTGCAACCCGAATGCCGGCACCACGTCGCCGTCGCCAAACGTGACAAGCTGACAAGGACCGCCGCCGATGACGAACTCGGTCAGCACCCCGAGCCCGCCGCGGTTTGCGCCGGCCCCGGCCGAGTCGGTCCAGTACTCGTGGCGCAGCAGGCGATGCGGGGTCTGGCGCTCGAACATCTCGTAGTCCTGGTCGAGCAGGCCGCCGGAGGCGTCAATCATGCCGATGTGGTCGTAGCCATCGACGCCGTGCATGGCGCCTGAGCCGCCCTTGAGGCCCATAAAGCAGATGTCGACGTAGTCCTCGTCGCGCGCCGGGTCGCGACCGGTGGTCAGCGCGCACAGCAGGTGGTTCCAGCCGGCGGTGACGCGGTCGGGCATGGCGCCGCCGAGCGCGCGGGCGATGGCGTCCGCGTTGGGCGGGCATAGGTGGTTGCCGAACGTCGTGGCCTTGGGATAGGCGGCGTTGAGGATCGTACCCTCTGGGATGACCATGACCAGCGGCCGGATCATGCCCTCGTTGTGGGCGATGTCGGGGTCCACCATCTGCAAGAACGCCAGTGTCGTCGCCGAGGCGCTGGAGGTCAGGGTGCCGTTGACAAAGCCATCGGTCTGGCGGTCGGTGCCGGTGTAGTCGAACGTGATGGCATCGCCGGCCACCGTGACCGCCACGCGGATGGTGAACGCGCTGCCCGGGTGACGGCCGTCGAAAAATACTTTGCCTTCGCCCTTGTACACGCCGTCGGGGATGGCGGCGATCTCGGCGCGCATCCGCCGCTCGGTGGCCGCGAAGAGCTGGTCGCGCAGTTGCGCAAAGCGGGTCACCCCCATGCGCCCCACCAGGGCCTGCAAGCGCCGCTCGCCGACCGTGCACGCACCGATCTCGGCCCGCATGTCCTCCTCGACGATGTGCAGGCGGATGTTGGCGAAAATCAGGTTCCACACGTCGCGGCGCAGCACGCCGCGGTCCACGACCTTGACCGCCGGGATGCGCAGCGCCTCTTCGAACACCTCGGTGGCGTTGGGGTTGTAGCCGCCTTTGACAGCGCCGCCGATGTCGGCCATGTGGCCCTTTGCCGCTGCCCAGCCGACGCGCACACCGTCCACGAACACCGGCTTGAAGGCGGCGACGTCGTTGTTCTGGTTGCCGAACGAGAACACGTCGTTGTGCAAGAAGACGTCGCCCTCGTGGATGTCGTCGCCATACGTGGCGACCAGGTGCTTGCAGACCGGGCCGAGCGAAAACGACAGGATCGGCAGATTCTCAGTTTGTTCCAGCATGTGGCCGGCGGCGTCGTAGAGCCCGGTGACGAAGTCCTTGGCCTCGCACAGGATCGGCGAACGCGTCGTGCGCGCCATCGCCTGGCTCATCTCGTCGGTGATGCTCTTGAGCGCGCGCTGCAAGACGCTGGTCGCAATCGGGTCGTGGCCGGCCGTCATGGGCACACCTCGCGCAGCGCCGCCGGCAGCCGGTCGCGGGCGTCCGCGCGGTAGCCGATGAAGTGGCCCTGGCCGTCCACGGCAACCGTCCACGCCGCTCCAGCAAAAAGCGTCGTGGTCCGTTGGTCGACCAGGACCGGTCCCGGCAACACGGCACCTGGCATCAGGCGGTCGCCGTCAAAGACCGCCACGTCCTCGAACGCCGACCGCTCGGGCACCCAGGCCCGCCGGGTACCCAACCGCGCCTGATTCGCGTCGCCTGTGGACCTGTCCAGTGCCGGAAACCGCGGCCGCGGAACTCGGCCGATGGCGCGCAACCGCAGGTGCAGCACTTCGATGGGTGTGCCCTGGTCGCGCAGGTGGTAGCCGTAGAGGCGGTCGTGCGCGGCGTGGAAAAGATCTGCCACTGCTGCACCGCACGGGTCGCACGCCACATTGACCTCGTGGTATTGCTTGACGTAGCGCAGGTCGAGCGACGGCACGAACACGCGATCCTCGGGCGCGACGTGTTCCTGGCCCAGCATGTCGTTGCCGCGTGCCACCAGGTCGGCCAACCGCTGTGCCACGACGGCCGGATCCAATTGGTCCAGGCGTCCGGGCAGCGACGCCACGTCGTCGTGCACGAGGTCGCTCATCAGCATGCCGGCGGCGCAGAAGATGGAACTCTGCCGCGGCACCAGGAACACGGGCATTTCCAGTTCGTCGCAAATCGCCGCGCAGTGTTGCGGTCCGGCGCCGCCCGCCACCACCAGGACCAGTTCGCGCGGGTCGATGCCGCGGCGCACGCTGACCGAGCGCACGCCCATCGCCATGTTGGCGTCGATGACCCGGGCCATGCCGGCCGCAGCGGTCTCGACCGACAGCCCGAGCGGCGCCGCGATGTCGCGCCCAATCGCCACTCGCGCTGCATCCATGTCCAACGGCAAGCGCCCGCCCGCGAACTCGGCCGGCGGCAGGTACCCGAGCACCAGGTCGGCATCGGTGCAGGTCGGCAACGAACCGCCGCGACCGTAGCACGCCGGCCCTGGCGCCGCGCCGGCCGACTGCGGTCCCATGCGCAGCAATCCGCCAGCGTCGATCCAGCCGATGGAACCGCCGCCCGCGCCAATCGTGGCGATGTCGAGCATCGGCAGGGCCAACCGCAGGCGGTCGATTTCGCCCTCCGTCACAAAAAGCGGGTCGCCGCCCAGCAGAAGTGCGGCGTCGAACGAGGTGCCGCCCATGTCCACGGTGATGGCGTCGGCAATGCCGTGGGCCGCAATGTAGAAGGCGCCCGCTCGCGGACCTGCGGCCGGCCCCGACAGCAGCGTCATCGCCGCACGCTCGCGCACGACCTCGGGCGCCACGACGCCGCCGTTGGACTGCATGATGCGCAACACCCCTCCAAACTGTGCCGCCGCCAGTTTCTTCAGCAAAGCGTCGATGTAGTCGCGCAGCTTGGGGCCGACGTAGGCGTTGAGCGCGGTGGTCGACAGGCGGTCGTAGAAGCGCACGGCCGGCAAAAGCTCACTCGACACCGAGACGTACGCCCTCGGCACGCGCTGTCGCACCTCCTGGGCCAGCGCCCGCTCGTGGTCGGCGTTGGCGTAGGCGTGCATCAGGCACACGGCCACGGCTTCGCAGCCTGCGGCGACCAGTGCGTCGATGGCGGCGCCGGTGGCGACCGGGTCGAGCGGCTCGAGTTCGCAACCGTCGCGGTCCAGCCGGCCCGGCAGATCCAGGCGCAGGTGGCGAGGCACCAGCGGTTCGACATTGGTGTAGCGGTTGTCGTACTGCCGTTCGCGGACGCCGCGGCGCATCTGCAGCGCATCGCGGACGCCGGCCGTCGTCAGCAGCCCTGTATGGGCCCCCGATCGCGTCAGCGCGGCGTTGGTCGTGACGGTGGTGCCGTGGACGACCATGCCGATGGCCGGCAAGAACGCGCAGGGGGCGTGCCCGAGCGCGGCGGCCAACTCGCCCAGGCCGTCGATGAGCGCCCGCGAGGGGTCGTCGGGCGTGCTCAGCGTCTTGTGGACGTGGACGCGGCCGTCCGGGCCGATGGCCAGGAAGTCGGTGAACGTTCCGCCGACATCGATGCCGATGCGCCAGCGCGCGCGATCGATGGGCGGCTTTTCCTCCATGGGGCGCGTCTCCACGACCGGCCGTCTCCGCCGGGTCGCTTCGCTCTGGTCGGGCCCGCCCCAAGGCCCGCCGGGCATGGTGATCGCGCACACCCGACCCCGGCCGGACGGCGCCCGGCGAGCGTACGCGCGCCAGGACCGGGCGCACAGGGGGCACGCGCGCCGCTCTGTCACGGGTTTGCCTCGACCTCGTCCGCGGCCCCGATGGCGACGTCGCCCATGCCATCTACCGCGCGGTCATCCCGCGCCGGTTGGCGGGCCGCTGGCAACACGAGTTGCGGGTGGCCTCCGGCCGCTGGCCTCCGCGGCGGCGGTCCGGCTGCGCGTGGCCCTCAAGTGCCACGCATGCCGCAGGCGTGCAGAGGACTCAGAGTCAGCCGGCTGCGCCGGACAGGCGCAGGCACAGGCACAGGGCCAGCGTCGGATGTGGGCGTTCGCACGAGGGTTTTGCTCAGGTCCTGACCCTGCACCTGTGCCTGTCCCTGACCGGCGCCACAGCCGGGGACCACCGCCGTCGCGGATTCGGCGCCGGCTGACCCTGAGAGCCAGGCGAGGCACGGTCCTGCGTGAGAATGGGGGCGCCACCGCATCGGGGATCTGCGGGCGAATGGCCTCTGGTACGACGGACATTGCGACCGTGCAGGGCTTTCAGGGTCAGCCGGCTGCGCCGGACAGGCGCAGGCGCAGGCACAGGTCCAGCGTCGGATGTGGGCGTTCGCACAAGGGATTTGCGCAGGTCCTGGCCCTGCACCTGTGCCTGTCCCTGTCCGGCGCCACAGCCGGGGACCACCGCCGTCGCGGATTCGGCGCCGGCTGACCCTGAGAGCCAGGCGAGGCACGGTCCTGCGCGAAAATGGGGGCGCCGCCGCAATCGGGGATCTACGGGCGAATGGCCTCTGGTACCACGGCCATTGCGACCGGGCAGAGCTCTCAGGGTCAGCCGGCTGCGCCCACCGGAATCGGATCTGGCGGATAACATCAAAATGTCATAGGCTTACGACAGCTCCGCCGCGCTGGCCGATCTCGGCTACTTCGGCTGGGGCTCAGAGGTTCTGGCCGCCGGTGTACCCGTCGTCGGTGTGCGGCTGGACGTCAGCGTGGCGGCGCCTGAGGTGCCACCGAGCTACCGGCCGACGTTGACGTACAGCGCAACCTGGTACCGCGTTGCGGGCGAGCGCCTCGGACAATGGCTCGGCTACGCGCGCGAGGACGGCGCCGGCGGTTGGGTCGCCCAGTTGCAAGCTCCATCGTGGGCACCGCCTGAGGCGCTGCCGACGTCGCAAGGCGCAATCGAAATCGCCAGCGAAGCTGTCAATGCCGTGGGCGAGTATGCCGCAGGGGACAACAGCTTTGAACCGATCGCCAGTCCAACGCCACGCGTCATCGCATCGCCCGTCGACATCGTGGGGCTGCGGTGGGCCTGAACGACGGCAGCTTGCGCGCCTGGGCGCTGCCGGTCGGGCCGGCCAGCCAATGGCCGTTTCATCCGGCACTGGTGGCCGGCATCCACCTGCGCTGGGAGCTCAAGCGCGAGCATGGCCTGCCTTGGGGCGGATTCTACGTGCTGACGCGCCCGTGCACGGTGCCCGAGTCGCCGGGCCTGGAAGGGCAGCCGCCACCGGAATTTCTGTGGGATGCGCTCGCTGGCGTGCAGATGCCGCTGGCCCTGCCAGTGGTCGACGCCGACTACCCGGCGTCGGCTGCGATCGAAGTCCCACAGGGTCTGTCGCCGCAGCAGGCGGCGCAGGCGTACGGCTTGGCCCGCGTGACGGGCGGCATGAAGGATGGCCTTGCCAGCGGCTTTGGCGATTTGCACGCGGTGCTTGCAGAACTGGTCCACGGTGGACCGAAACAGGGACCGATGACCGCGCGCGAGTGGCCGGCCAAGGCGTCGAGCGACGGCGATGCCGATGCACCGTCGCTGGCGGCGCAGTCGCTGCTCGATCTGGCGCTGCTGGGCGTCGCCTTCCCAGAGTACGCCCAGCTCATTGGTCTGTACGCCATCGACACCGACGCCAACTGGCCGCTGACCAAGGACTACCTGGTGGTCGCCGATTGCGACACAGCGTTTCAGTGCGACCCGGCCAAAGTCGTCGCATGGGCCAACGCCGGCCAGGTCCATGATCCACCGCCAAAAAAAGGTCCTGAATCCTTGGCGATCGAATTAACTCAGGTTTCCCGGGGAAACCGGCGCAAACCTGCACCTTCAGGGTGACAGGTTTGCGCCGGCGGTTAATTCGACACGCCGAGTGGGCCTCTCAGCCACAGGCAAACAGCCACAGGCTTCAGGCTTCAGCCACAGACGCAGCGGCAGCGGCAGTCGC
>VGRO01000097.1 GCA_016875335.1 Deltaproteobacteria bacterium
CACTGGCCAGCAGCAGCAGCGCCACCAGCGCGCCGACGGCAACGCGCACGACGCTGCGGCCGCGCGGTCCGCGCAGCAGCCAACACGCGCCGCCAAACGCCGCAGGCGCAATCAGGCCGCGCACGACCTCGTCCAAGCGCGCGTGGCCAATGGCGTCCGCCCCTTCACCACTGCGAAACCCGTCGCGCAGGAACGGCCACGACAGCCCAAAGTGGGTCGACAGGGCCAGTTCGAGGTGGGCGACGCCAAAAAGGGCGAACACCAACAGCCAGAAGGCGACCCCGGCGCCTGCCAGCCACCGCAGCCAGCCCGGGCGCCGCCGGACGCCGCGCGCCAGGCCCCATGCCGCCGCGCCGACCACCACGGTCACGACGACTTCAGTCCACGCCGGCTGGGCCGCCACGTGCAGGGCCTGCAGCACGGTGGCGCCGTCGGGCATTTCGTCGCGCACCGCCCGCACCACGAACGCGCGATGGGCGATCGCCGCGACTGCCATCGCCAGTGCGGCGCACAAGCCAAGGTCCAGGGGGCGCCGTTGCGGTTCAGTCGTCGTCACGTCTAGTCGGGTGAGGCCGGCGGGCCAGGCGCGAAATTACGCTGAACCGGGGGCGGTGTCACGGTTTTGCCGTCCGTTTGCTTCGCTCGGCCTTGACGCCGCAACAAGGCCGGCGACAATGCGCGCCCATGCGAAGCCTCAAGAGCCTGACGTGGACCGCCGTTGCTGCGCTGGTTGCGGCGCTTGCCAGTGCATCGGCGGCGGCCGAGGTCCTGCCGTGGACCGATGCGCAGCGAGCGGCGTTCCAGAACTCGCCCGAAGATGCGCCACCCAAAGAGCTTTTCGGCATCAACGACGCTTTCAAGGGCCGCCACTACGTCGCGGGCGACGAGTTTCGGCTCGACTTTTTCGCACCGCGCCTCAAGAACTTGGGCGGTGCCTACGTCGGGGTCGGCAGCGACCAGGGTTACCTTTTCGTCGGCTGGATGCGCGCCGACACCGCATGGCTCATCGACTACGACCCTCTGGTGGTCGCCTTGCACGCTGCCTACCGCGTGTTCTTCCTCGAGTCGGCGGACGGTCCGGCTTTTTTGCAGCGCTGGAGTCCCAAGTCCACGGCCGACAGCGTCGCGCTGCTGAACGAGAAGCTGCCAGATCCCAGCCGCAAGGCCGTCATCGCCGCTTACCGCCAGAGTCGCGGCGCGGTGTGGGTGCGGCTGACCCGCCTGCGCGCCATGCTCAAGAAGGCGGGACACCCGACCTTTATCGACGATGCAGCAGCCTACGCGCACATCGCGGCCCTGTTGCGCGCCGAGCGAATCCGGCCCATGTCAGCCAACCTCTTGGAGTCCAAGGGGCTCATCGGCATTGGCGATGCCGCGCGGGCGCTCGGCGTGTCGCTCAAGGCACTGTACCTGTCCAACGCCGAGGAGTATTGGCCGTATTCCGCGCAGTTTCGAAAGAACATCCAGGCCTTGCCGTTCGACGACGCTGCGCTGGTGCTGCGGACGCTCTCTGGCTTCAAGAAGAACGGCGACTACTGCTATCACGCGCAGACGGCGCCGAGCTACCTCGGATACCTGCGCCGCAAGGTTTGGAAAGTCTTTGCGATCATGCGATGCGGCGACAAGTCGGTCGAGGCCAGCCGCCAACTGTTGTACACCGACCGGGTGCCAGCCGATTTAGCCGCCGAACGCAAGCCGGGCAAGCCCTGATTCAGGCAGCCTTGGGCGCCCGGGCGAACACCTTCTTGAAGATCTTGATGACGATGAGCAGCCCGAGCAACAGCGCCGCCACCGTCAGCACATAGCCGAAAATGACATAGACCTCGTAGCCCATCAGTTCCTGGATGCGCACGAGCACCGACCAGCCGACGGTCTTGAGTTGCTTCCAGAGTGACGGCGATTTCGGCAGCGGCAGTGTCACCGGTTGAGTGGTCAGGTCGGTGCCGGTGTTGGTCGCGTGTTCGAGTTTGGGGTCCAGCTTGACCGCGACCTTGATCGAGAACGTGTCGCCGGCCTCGGCGACCGCGTCGGGGTCGTGGTGGGTGAACTCCAGCGCGATCTGGCCGCCGACCTCGCTCATGGTGCGCTTGGCCAACTCGGCCGGTCCGACGCCGGCGGGCACCTCGCGATAGGTACCGCCCGTGCGTTCAGCCAGTAATCGCAACCGTTCGAGATCGTATGGATTTGTGGTCACGCCCGGTCGGCGCAGCCCGAGCGCGAAGATGCGGATGTTGGCCGCGCGCGCGAGCCCAATCCATTGCTTGGCCTTGTCGCGAAACGCCTTCTGCCACCGCGCGACGCGATCGGTGAGCACGTTGTTCTTTTCGACGCACCGCTTGAGTTCGGTCGCCAGGCGGTAGCGCTCGGCGTTGCGCTGGTTGTCGCTCTTCAAGGCCGCGAGACGGCCTGCGTTGACGTCGGCGCTGGCGTCGTACAGGTCGCACGGTTTGGGCGGGTGTTCGGCACAGGTGGCCAGGTCGTGGACCCAGCCGTCGCGGCCATCGGACATGACGACAAGCGCCAGTTGCTCGCCGGGCCGGCCGTCCTTGACCAGCATGCCCAGGCCGACGTCGATGGCCGAGGTCACGAAGTCGACGGGTTCGCCCCGCGACTCGGCGTCTTCGCGCTGCTGGCGGGCGGGTTCGTATTCCGCCTTGGCGAACGATGCAAAGCCGCCGAGCGCTCCCGACGGTGTGGCGCAATACCGGCCGAGGTCGTAGAACGGCGGGCCCAGCGCGAAAAGGCGCGGAAACGCTCCGTTGAAAGCCGCTCCGGCGTCAGACTTGACCAATTCTGCGACCTTGGACGGGTCCGGCTGCAGCCCGCACAGGTCGGTGCCCGGCGGCGGGGGCGGCACGTCTTTGCTCGACGGCGGCCCCAGCGTGATCGGTCCTCCGCTGCGCGCCTCGCGGCGGGCGTCCGCGCATTTCTTGCGGACATCGGCGCCCTCGATGTCCACCAAGCGCGTATTGAGGTCGCGGACGCCGGTGGCGATGTGCAGGCGATCGTCGTACCACACCACATTGGCGCGATCGCCCTTGCCGAGCCCCTTGAAGATCGCGCCCAGGCCCTCGCGGATGCGCTGTTGCTCGACCGGTTCGACCGTGACCTTGTAGCCCTGGGCGACGACCACGGCGCCCAGGCCGATTTTGGCTTCGGGCCGCGGCATCAGCTTGGCGTCCTTGCGGTTGCCGAGCGCCACGCCCTTTTCGAAGGCCACGATGGCCGGGTTGTTCTTGCTTGCCGAGCTGGCCTTGCGGGTGCCGTCGAGCACGTCGAGCTTGACCAGGCCTTTGATCTCGACCGGCGCACCGCGGCCATCGAGCACGGTAAGCAGCGCCCGCACCTTGGGCCACGCCGACAGGTCCAGGTGGTCGATGCGCGCCTGCGGCAGTGCCACCGGTGGGATCGCAATCGCCGACTGCACGAGCTGTTCCGGCGGCTTGGCACGAGACGCCGAAGCGACGCCCCCCGCCGCGGCGACGGTCCCCAGGAACAGCCAGGTCCAGGAGCGCCGGCCCGCGGGTGTGATCATGCGCTGAACCGGAAGCGCCGCACCCGGTACGTGCCCAGGTCCAGACTGGCCAGCACCGCACCGCTGGCGCTGCACAACTCCGCGTGCACGCGGTAGTCGCCGGGCACCAGGTCATCGTGCGGGTACGGCACGCGGGCTTCGACCTGCGCCCCGGCCGGTGCGGCGGCCGCCGTGGACCGCCCGACACCGTCCCCACCGCTGGCGACCAGCAGCAGCCGGCAGCCCGCTGGCGCGTCGGGATGGATGCGCACGCTAGCCCGCGCCCCTGGAAAGACCGCAGCCGGGTCGGACGAGACCAGCCCGGCCAGCCGCAACGACGCCGGGACCGCTGCGACGCCCGCGGCCAAGCCCATGAATCGCAACAGTTGTCGGCGGCTGGGAAGCGATTGCGCCATGGCGCGACGATAGCAGCGCGCGCCTGCGGCGGCAACGGCCTAGGAGCCTGTCGGTGAAACGCCAGAATCGCGAGATTCTGGCCGACAGGCTCCTAGGCAGGCCGCGGCTGCGGCCTGCCAGCGACCGAACCTGCCTGAATTTACTTCAGGCAGTTCTTGGTCGCTGCCTCGATCGCAACCACCACGGAGCCTGTCGGACGATAGTCCGACAGGCTCCTAGCGGCAAGGGCCGCCGTGAAAGTAGCCCCGGCCGTCGACCACGCGGCCGCCCACGGTGGCAAACACCTTGCCGGCGGGGCCGACGGTGCATTGTCCAATCCGCGTGCACGGCGCGGCGTCGCCCACGATCGCGGCCACCTCTACGCCGGCGGCCGCGGTGACCAGCAGCGCATAGTCGTCGCCGCCCGCCCCGACCCAGTCTGCGACCGAGGTGCCCGCTGCCGCCGCCAGCGCTTCCGCCGCCCCCGCCCACGGCGGCTCGGGCAGGTGCAGCACCATGCCGACGCGACTGGCCGCAGCCACCCGCGCAGCATCGGCACACAATCCGTCCGACACGTCGATGGCGCCCAAGCGTGCGCCCGCCTGCGCGGCCGACTGCAAGCGCAGCCCCGCGCGGACGTGCGGCTGCGGGTACAAGTGGGCGCGGACCCATTGTGCCGCTGGCTCCTGGTCCAATGGCATGGCCGCGTGGGCGCTCAACCACGCCAACCCCGCGGCCGCCTGCCCCAACGCGCCGACAGCCCACACGCCGTCACCGGGCCGGGCAACATCGCGGCGAAGCGCAGGGCCCTGCAACTCGCCAAGCGCGGTGACTGTCAGTCGCAAAGGCCCGGCCGACAGGCCAAAGTCACCGCCGTGCACCGCAGCGCCATGGTCCGCGGCGGTGTCAGCGAGTTGCCGGGCTGCCCGCACCAGCATGTCGCTGGCCAGCGTGGGCGGCGCGTCGATCGACAGCAGCAGCAACCGCGGCTGCGCGCCCATCGCCGCGAGATCGCTCAGGTTGACGGCTGCGGCCCGGTGCCCGATGGCCTCGGGTGGGGTGCGCTGCGCCAGCCAGTCCACCCCCTCGACGACGCTGTCGACAGTGGCCACCACTTGGCCGCGCGGCCGCCAGACCACGGCGTCGTCGCCGTTGCCGACCGGCAGGTCCAGGTCACCGTGCGGGCGGTCCAGGACTCGCCGCAGGGCGGCGACCATGCGCGCCTCGCCCAACGCGGCCACGGTGGGCGGGGCGGGCCTCACGCGGGTGGATCGCTGCATGCATCGAGTTTGCGCGCGTAGTCGGTCACCGCCGCAAATGCCCCGTCGCCCCACCGCTGCTGCATCTGGGCTACCGCTGCGACGTCATCGGCGCCGAGCGCGGTGGGTACATCGACGCTGAGCCGCACGCGCAGCGCGCCGCGCGATCCATCGGGCCGAGGCAGGCCGCGATGGGCGATGCGCAGTTCGCGGCGGCCGGCCATGTCTGTGGGCAGCGTCAGGCGTTCGGTGCCCTCGAGCGTGGGGACCTGCAGCGTGCCGCCAGCGACTGCCTGCAGCCACGTGACGGGCACGCACGCGAGCAGGTCGTCGCCTTGGACCTCCAGGACCGGGTGGGGGGCCACGTCCAGTTCCACCACCAGATCGCCCGGCTGTGTGCCCAACGCGGGGGTTTCGCCCATGCCTCGCGCCCGCAGCACCAGGCCCGGATGGGCTCGCGGCGGCACCGCGACACCGATCTGCCGGTCGATGCGCGCCAGACCGCGACCGCCGCAGTCCGCGCAGCACGCCAGCAGCACCGCGCCACGGCCCGCGCAGAAGGCGCATTCGTCGTTGGCGCGCCGCAAGCCATGCTTGACCGTTCCTTGGCCTTGGCACACGTGGCACACCGGGTTGCGCGCCGGTTCGGTGGTGCCCTGGCCGCGGCAACCGCCGCACACGCTGTCATAGCTGACGGCCACCATGGTCGTGCCGCCCAGCGCCGCGACCCTGAACGGCACGGTGTGGCGCACCCGCAAATCGCGCCCGCGCGCGGCGCCCGGCAGAGCTTCGGGTTGGCGCCGGATGCGCCGCACGACCAGTTCGAGCACATCGAGCGCCCGCGCCGCCCGCGGATCGTCGACCATCCGCAACGGGTCGCTCAGCAGGAGTTGTCGGTCGTAGTTCAGCCGCCGCAGCGGGTCGCTCAGTTCGGTGTGCGCCGAACTGATGAACTGGAAGCAGCACGTGGCGCGGGCCGACCCGCCGTGCCGGTCGGGATGATACACGCGCGACAGCTTGCGGTAGGCCTCGCGGATCGCCGAGGCGTCGGCGGTCACCGGCACGCCAAGCACCCGATAGTGGTCGGGGACGTACAGTTCCATGCGCCCGGCCGGTGGGTGCTACGCGAAGTCCTTGTACATGACCTCGGTGATACGGAAGGCCGACTTCTCCAGGTCGCGCAGCGAGCTCTGGATGCGGTTCAGGTCCGCGGTGTCGGCGCTGCGCCGGGCGTTTTCCAGGTCGGTGCGAATCTGCGCCAGCTCCCCCTCGGTCAGGTAGTTGGCGGACTCGGCCAACGAACGCTCCGTCGTGTAGATGAGGCCTTGGATGCGCCGCCGTTGGTCGGCCAATTCCACGTTGATGCGGTCAGCATCCTGGAACTGCTCGGCTTCGGCCAGGATGCGCTCGATCGCGCCTTCGGTCAGGCCCGACGTCGCGCGCACCCGCACCAGTTGCTCGCGCTTGGTGCCGAGGTCGCGCGCGTTGACCGACAGGATGCCGTTGGCGTCGATGGCAAACGTCACCTCGATCTTGGGCACGCCGCGCAGGGCCGGCGGGATGCCGACCAGCTCGAAGCGAGCCAGACTGGTATTGTCGGCGGCCAGCGGACGCTCGCCTTGCAGCACGTGGATGTTGACCAGCGGCTGGTAGTCCTCTGACGTCGTGAACACTTCGGTGATGCTGCACGGCACCGTGGCGTTGCGCGGTATGAGCTTGGTCAGCAGGCCGCCGGCCGTCTCGATGCCGAGCGACAGCGGCACCACGTCGAGCAGTACCACGTCGCCGACGTCGCCCGCGAGGATCGCGCCCTGGATCGCCGCGCCGACCGCCACCGCCTCATCCGGGTTGACGCTGCGGTTGGGCTGGCGCCCGAAGAACAAACCCACGGCCCGCTGCACCGCCGGCATCTTGGTCATGCCGCCGACCAGCAGGACATCGGTGATGGTCGACGGGTGGATCCCGGCGGCTTGGATGGCGTCGCGGCAGTGTTCGACCGTCGCGGCGATGAGGTCATCGCACAGCGCTTCAAGTTCGGGGCGGCTCAGGATGCGCCGCAGGTGCTTGGGCCCGGTAGCGTCCGCCGTAAGGAATGGCAGCGAGATCTCCGTTTCCTCGACGGTCGACAACTCGATCTTGGCGCGCTCCGCGGCGTCCTTGAGGCGCTGCAGGGCCACCGGATCGGCGTGAAGGTCGATGCCCGTTTCCGTCATGAAAGCTTCAATGAGTTGGTCCATCAGCCGGGCGTCGACGTCCTCGCCGCCCAGGAACGTGTCACCGTGCGTCGCCTTGACCTGGAATACGCCCTGGGAGAACTCAAGGATCGAGATATCGAAGGTGCCGCCGCCCAAGTCGTAGACCGCAATGACGCCCGACGAATCAGCGCCGATGCCATAGGCCAATGCGGCGGCCGTGGGCTCGTTGATGATGCGCAACACGTTCAGGCCTGCCAGTCGGCCGGCGTCGCGGGTGGCCTGCCGCTGCGAGTCGTCGAAATACGCCGGGACGGTAATCACGGCGTCCTTGACCGTCTGCTCCAGATATTCCTGGGCGGCCTGCTTGAGTTCGCGCAACACGAACGCGCCGATCTCCTGCGGCGTGTAGCGGCGGCCGTGTACGACCACCGACGCGTCACCATTGTCCGCGGCGCCGATCTTGTAGGGGGCCGTCATCTGCATGCGCTGCACTTCGGGGGTCTTGAGCTTGCGGCCGATCATGCGCTTGGTGGCGAACACCGTGCTCGACGGGTTGGCAACCGCCTGGCGCTTGGCGATGTTGCCGACCAACCGCTGCCCATCGGGTGTGAACGCAACGATCGACGGCGTGGTGCGCGACCCCTCTGAGTTGGGAATCACCTGCGTGACGCCACCTTCGTAGATGGCGACGCACGAGTTCGTGGTTCCCAGGTCGATGCCAATCACCTTGTCCATGATCAACCCTTGGCCAGCAGGCGGCGAAACGAACCGCGCCGCCCTGAAACAGCGACTGCAAGTGCGACCGCCAGACGCGGCAACCGCCTAGCATGGCGCGCAACGCCGCCAAGGTCAACACGAGTGTGCCAAACAAGGCAAACGGTTCGCAAAACAGCACCGGTTGCCAACGGGTGTGCCTTCGCCATGCGCCCAGGCGAGCGGTCCCCCATCCGAGTTCGACGGGCCCATGGGCTCGCCTTGGGCTGGCGCACCGGGCGGCCGTGACCGAGCGCCGCCCCAGCCCGGAGGGCGTCAGTCCTTGGCGTCGTCCGAGGCTGCCTCGCTGTCAGCGCCCGGCTCGCGCTGATAGCGGTACGCGTACCGATAGGCATACGCGCCTCCGCGCCGATAGCCCTTGGTGTAGTAGTAGCCATAGCGACCCGCATGGCGCCGGGTCCGCGACAGCACGATGCCGAAGACGTTGGCCTTGACCGCGTGTAGGGCGTCGACGACGGCCTTGGCCGCGTCCTTGCGGGTGACCTCGGACTGGGCGACGACGACCACGCCATCGACCATCGACGCGACGACCAGGGGGTCGGTGACCAGTTGCACCGGCGACGAGTCAAAGATCACCGCGTCGTACAACTCTTCCAGCCGCTTGACCAGTTGACGGAAGCGCTCGGAGTGCACCAATTCCGCCGGATTGGGCGGCAGCGGACCGCAGGGCAGCAGGTCCAGACCCGGGACGTCGGTCTTGCGGATGAAGTTCTCGATGGGCTGGTTGGTCAGCACGTGGCTGGTCAGGCCGCCTTCGCCGCCCGGCAGGCCGAAAAGCCGGTGCAGGCGTGGCTTGCGCAGGTCGGTATCCACCAGCAGCGCCTTTCCCGTCGAAGCGCCCAGCGTAACCGCCAACGTCGTGGAGGTCGCGGTCTTGCCTTCGCGCGGCGCGGCGCTGGTGACGAGCAAGCTGCGCGGCGGTCGATCCGGCCGCATGAACAGCAGGTTGGTGCGCATGGCCCGCGCAGCTTCGGCGACCGGCGACTGCGGTCGGTAGTGCGCATACAAGTCGATGCGGTCGAGCGGCACGGGCAGCCCTTCGTTGGCATTGGACGGATCGAAATACGGCACCGACCCAAGAAACGAGACGCCCAGGTACTGTTCGACGTCGACCCGGTCCTTGAGCGTGTTGTCGAGCAGGTTGACACCCGCGGCCGCTCCCGCCCCAGCGAGCAGCGCGAGGATGAAGCCCAAGGTCACGCTGAGCTGGACGTTGGGCCGCACGGGCGACTTCGGGGTGACCGCGAGGTCCAAGATGTTGATGTTGTTGACACCGATATCGCGCGCCAGGTCCGTTTCCGTCAGTCGTTTTGCCACCTTGTCGTAGAAGAGCTTGTCCTCTTCCGCAGCGGCCTGCAAGCGGTCGTGCTCGATCTTGGCCTTGCGGATCTCCTCGTCTTCGGCCCGTGCGGCGGTCAGTTGCGTTTCCAGATCCTTTTCCTCGGCCGCGGCCGCCGCCGCCTGCGAGACCGCCGCATCGTACATCGCGTTGGCGTGTCGATTGGCCAGCCCGGCGAGTTGTTCCAGTTGTTGGTCGACCGCGATGACCCTGGGGTGCGCCTCGAGGTAGGTCGCGGCCAGTTCGCGCCGTTTGGCCGAAAGTTCGACATGGCGCCGCTTGAGCTCGCTGACCAGACCGTCGCGCAAGAGCGCTGGCGCGGAGCCGGAAAACACGTCGCGAAGTCCGCGGGCTTTCTTGAGCGCGGCGACCTCCTGGCCAGCGCGCAGCTTGGTCAACCGAACCTCGCGCAGTGCGCGGCTGAGCGCCTGGACCCGCTCGGTCACGACCGTGCGCCGCGTGTCGGAAAAATCGTGGTCGCGGTCGTAGACGTACAACGCTTGTTGGCTCGCGGTTTTCTCACCTTCGAGTCGCTTGAAAATGGCGTTGAGGTCTGACGAGGCCTCCTTGACGACCCGCTTTCTGACCTCGATGTTGCGGTCGCGGTACGCCTTGAGCGTCGCGTTGACCAACTCCTTGGCCACGTCGGGGTCCTCGTCCTCGACGGACACCTTGACCACACCGGAATCGTCGGGTGCGTCGATGAGCACGCGGCCGGCCATCATGCCGACGACGTCTGCCGACGCAATGACAGCATCCTTCTGTGCGCGCGTCAGCGGCTTGGCCGGGTTGTTCAGGCCCAAAAAACGCTCGTCGCGGGCCAGCCCAAGGCGATTGACGACCATGGCAGCCAAGTCGCGCGACTGCAGCACCTGGCGCTGCGAGGCGTAGTAGGCGCGGACGGCCAGAGAACCCGTCGCCCCCAGGGCACCCACCTCTGCGTCGCCACCCAGCACCCGAGGCGAGTTGGCGTCGACCGTCAACGTGCCAGTGGCGCGGTAGATGGGCTTCTGGCGGCGCAACCACAGCACGCTCAAGCCAAAGACCAGGATCGTGGTGATGACGAACCACCAGCGGCGTTCTGACAGCACCCGCAGGGCGGTGCGCGCGAGCTCATCGGAATGTTCTGACGCTTCCTTGGGGCGCAGCGGCCCGCTTGGCAGGGTCGGCAGCTCGGCGAGGTCTGCGCTCATTGGCGACCGCCCTGACCGCGATACGGTCCCGTGTACGCTCCCAACCTCATCATAGGATGGTCTCCGGGACGAACACGATGTCTCCGGGCTGCAGGAAGAAGTTGGCTGCGATGCCCTGCATGATCTTTTCGACCGGCACGGCGATGCGATGGGTCCCTGCCGCGTCGGTGCGTGTCACGATCGTGTAGTTGCGCTCGGCCAACGTCGTGAACCCTCCCGCCAACGTCATGGCGTCCACGATGGTCATCCGATCCGCGAAGGCGAAGCGGCCCGGCGTCTTGACCTCACCCAGGACCATCACCCGCTTGGAACTGAGTCCCCGCGCCTGAACGGTCACATAGGGGCTGCGCATGTACTTGTCTGCAAGGCGTGCCCGGATCAGCGCGGCGACCTGCGAAGGGACCAGCCCTTCGACCGTCAGGGTCCCCAGCAAGGGGTAATCGATCTGGCCGGCCGGCGACACGACGTACACCCCCGACAGGCCCGCTTCTTCGTAGACCCGGACCTCGAATTCGTCGCCCGGTCCGAGCGCGGAGGCTTGCACGCCGGCCGATGCTGGAACCGGCACGTCGGCGTAGTTGGCCGAAGCGGTCGCCGAACATGCCGCCGCGAGCGCGGCAATCGCCACGAGCGCACCGTGTGCGGTCAAGCGGTCAGATATGTGCAGAAGGCTCACGTTTCAACCAGCAAGCACCGGCACCCGCCCTGCGCAGGCATGGGCCGAAGTGGTCAATAGCGCAACGCCAAGCTCGCGAAAATCTCGTGGCCTGTATAGGCGCCAGCGTCGAGCACGGCCTTGTTGGTCTTGGAAACGACTTTGAAATTGGTCTGCACCGACCGCAGCGTGTAGCCGATGTTCATCGACAGCAGGCGTGCCACTTCGAAACCGGCGATGAGCGAACCATCCAGCGCCGTGTCGCGCCGGCATTTGCCCGCAGAGCAGGTGGTCAGGCCGGTGATGTCCGCATTGCCCTTGATGCCCGACATGTCGCCATAGGTCAGGATGCGCGCGGTGAACTGGGCGGTGACGTCCATGATCTGGCCGAACCGCTGGCGCAGGCTGCCGCCGAAGCGATGCACGTCGGAATAGTTCGACAGGAACGAGTCGATGAAGTCGTGATCGTAGCCCACGTGCAGGCGCGTGCTCTCCGACGCGCGCACGCCGACGCCGATGCTCGCGAGATAGTTGTTGAACGAGCTGCCTGCCGCGTGGGTCGACAGACCCCAACCTGCGAGCGCCTGGGCACTCATCCGCTTGGTGAGCATGCCTGTCAGACCTACCTTGGCCCGAAATGGCTTGGAATTGAACGCCAAATTTCGTGAAGCCAGCTCGCCGGTGTCGTAGGACCTGAAATCCCAGGTCGCATCCAGAACGCCGGCGGTCTTGGGCAAGAATTTCCACGACCCCACCAGGCGCGTGCGCACCGTGGACGAATCCGCAGCGGAAAACTCGTCGAACCAGTCAAATGCGTACGAGGCTGTGAACGCGACGTTGAACGGGCGCCGCTCGGGAATGTCGCCGGGGTGGAACTCGATACGGGCGCCGACATCGTTGGCGATGCGGTTGAACGTCTGCGTGGTTTCCCAGTTGTTGGCGCGAAGCGCGCGGTTGAAGTAGTCGAAGAACGTCAATGAGAAGCTCCGACGTTGGCCAGCGGTGATGTCCAAGCCGATGTTGCCACCCACGTTCTGTTGGGCGGCGATCGCCGCATTGTCGCCAGCGAAATAGATGCGTGCATCGCCGACGCCGCTGAAGGACAAGGTCACGTTGCTGTTGGGGTCGTTGGCCAGTTGCAAGCGCGGCACGATCCGCAGCGAGGTGGCGCCGAGCGGCTTGTTGCCGGCTTCGTCGTTGTTTCCGTTGAACAGATTGGTGTCGTGGTGGCCCATCACGGCAAGCGACGGGTGCAGCACGAATTCGCCTGTTCGCACGCCCCGTTCCTGCGCCAAAGGTGGCAGAGGCTGTTCCGCGGTTTGGCCGTACGCGCCGCCAGGGGCCAGCATGGGACCCAACACGGCCGCGACGAGCGGCGCGACTGCGCGGCCCATGCGCTGACCGCCCGCCGGTGCGGGCCGAAGGCGGCGTGCTGGGCTGAACTGGAACGACAGTGGTTGCATTCGCTCAATCCTACGTACGGGCTCAACCAACTTGACGACGCCGCTGGACCGTCCGTGCCTGGCGCACCGCCTGGGTCATCAGCCGCCCGTCTTGAAGAACGGACTGGCCGAGGGCGGCACTTCCAGCTTGGGGTCCACCGCTGTCAAACCGCCGACCGGGTTCAGATCTGGAATGTCGGAGTCCACGGTCTTCTCGATGACCGGCTTGCCATCCACGGCACCGTCCATCGACGGGCCGCCGCACCCCTTGAGTTGGCCTTCCATGTCCTCGCACTTGTTGAAGGCCACCGAAATCTTGACGTATTCGTGTTCAGTGCATGCGCCGTCTTTGCGCGACCCGCACTCCTGCATCGACAAGAAGATGCCTTCGGCGAGCCGCAGCAGCCCCTTCATCGTTCCCAGGGCGTCGCTGACGCAGTTGACGCGCGCGACGTTCGAGGACTTGCGGGCTTCCTCCAACTCCGAGAAGCCCGAACTGATCATCCCGCGCATCCTGTCCACATAGGCGCGCGCCTGGTCCAGCTTGCGCTCGATCGAAGCCGGGTCCGCGGAAGCCGGCTTCGGAGCTTCCTGCGCGAGCACCAGCACGGCGCCGGCAAGCGATGCGACGCCAACCGCGATTCCGACGGCCAGCCGCGTCGTCGAGAGCACGGCGCTCACCGCGTTCCACAGGCGCACGCCAAGGCTGCGCGCCTCGATCATCGGTGCGGCTGCGCCATCCTGGACGCCGAGCATGGCACTTTCGGCCGAATCGAACATCGATCACCCCCAAACCCACCACCGCCGCGCTTGCAGAGCCAGCGCCCAATTTTCCAGCCGTGCGACACGGCGCGGGGCGATGTGCTCAAATCGCCAACCCTTTCAGCGACTTGTGTGAAGTCGCCGCAATCGGGCGGCCAAGCGGGCATACTTTAGTCCCGCACGGCCTCCGCTGTCAACATTGCATGGCCCGGGGCAGACCCGGTCCGCGCCTGCTGTGCCGTGCAGCCCTGGAGCGTGCGCGCCGTGCTGCACATCGCGCAATCCGCGCGTACCGGCTGGGCCGCGCAGGCCCAACTGGATGCGCGTTCACGGCATTGGCTCGAACCGCGCGCTGTCTGGCGGACCCGAGCCCCTGCCGCGTACCAGCGTTGGTTGCCGGCGCCGAAAAAAAGTTCACAGCGGGCCGGGGCGCGGTCACTGCCAGCGGCACAGCAGTGCGGTCGAGTCGGCGGGCCCCGCAGCCAACGTCCCGCGGGTGCTCAAGGTGTGCGCGACCAGGGCCGCGAAAAGCGCCTGGGCGGTTCGGGCGGCGGCGTCGGGCATGGCGTTGACCGCGCAGTCGTCGGGTTGCAGCACACCGCCAAGCCAGCGATCGGTGAACGTCGCAAAGAACGGCAACCGGTAGTACAGCACCGGCCTGCGCAGTTGGCGCTCTGCTGCCTGCGCCGCGGCGGTGGGCATGGCAGCCAGTACGGCCTGCGCGCGCTCGACCGCCGCCGGACACCGCGCCGAACAAGGGTAGAACCCGATCAACTCGGCATTTGCCATCGGGTTGAGCCGCCAGTCTCCTGGCGCGTCCGCGGTCGCCGTGGCCAGCACGCGCCGGCAGGCGTCGTCGTTGAGCGCGTCCTGATCGCGCCGCGATCGCTCGCAATCGGCAGCAAACGCGTCGATGCAACACGGCGGGATTTCGAGCAGACGGCCGGCGCGCCGCGGGTCCTCGCGCTGGTTCGCCTCCATGCGCCACAGTTCGCGCGCACGGTCGTCCCGGCTGCAGTACAGCGTGACCAGGGCCCGCGGATCGGCGGCCGCCGCCGGCCGGCTGCGCAGCAATAGGTAGTCCTTGCGGTAGGGCGCGCTTGGCAAGGCCCGATGGCTGTGGGCCACCGAGCGCGCAATCTGCGCCGCCTCGGGCACCGGCAGGTCCTCGAGCTTGACCAGTTGCTTGATGTCGCCGTTCAACATCGCCAGTTCCGCGGGTTTGGCTCCGCGGTAGCTCAGTTGCTCGCGCAGCAACGGCACGGCGGCCCGCAGATCGTGCTCAGACGGACACGGCGGCATGTCCACGCCGATGGCCTGGCCCAGCGACTGCCACGCGTGTGGCCAATCGCGGCGCCGGATCGCCGAGCGCAGGTTGCCGTAGACGAATCTCAGTTGGTACCGTTGCAACTGGACCCCGTACCCGCGGCGCGGCCGGGCGATCATAGTGCAAAGCCCGTGGGACCGGCAGCGCCGGCCGGCCACAGTCCGAATCAGGTGCAAGCCATGGCAGGCAACAACCCAGGCGAAGAGGTCGCGCACGACCGTGGCGCCGCCGAGTTGAGCGCGGTCGCTGGCGATTACCGTGAACTGCTGAGCCTGTTTGCCGATGCGTCGCCCATGTCGATGAGCTACTGGAACCCGGACACCGGCGAACTTTTCGCCTTGCCCGCGGGCAAGCGCCGGCGCGCTGCGGCCGAGGCATTCGATCGACGGTTGCTCGCCGAGTCCGAAGGTGCGCGCCTGGGCTGGGTCGAGGTCCCATTCCAGGAAAGCGATGCTGGTTTTGCGCAAGCGCTCGCGTTCGCCGAGCAGCTTTCACCCGGTCGGGGTCGCGCGCGCTTGCTGCGAGCGCTCGCAGGCGAGAAGCCGTTTCGCGCATTCCGGGCCGCCCTCCACGGGATGCCCGGCGTGCACCGCAAATGGCAGCAGGTGATGATCGCCGAGGCCGAATTGCGCCTGGTGGGTTTCTGCCTCGCCAACGGTTGGACAATTGCCGACGATCGGTTCGCGGCGGCGGTCGAACGTTGGCTCGATGCAACCGAGCCCGCCGCGGATCCGGCAGGTCCGCATCCGCTGTCGGCGCGGCGGCCCCCCGAGGCGTTGTCGATTGGCCGAACCCGGGCCGCGGCAGCCCCCTGACGTGGCGTTGCGCTCGCGTCTGCTGGCGACGGTCGCGGCTTGTACCGCCGGACCGGCGTGCGCGCCCGCGGCGCCGAGCGCGATCGACGCCATTGTCGCGCCAGCGGTGTTGCGCGTCGGCAGCCCGATCCAGGTGCGCGGGCGGGGCCTGGCCGGGGCGCGCCTGCGGCTGACAGACGCACCCGCCGACGTGACCTGGACCAAGGTCGAGGCGGACTCCGAGGGCGTGCAAGTCGCGGTGGGCCACATCCCCGAGTCCCCGGCTTGGCGCGCAGGGCAACGGTTCGGCGGCGCGTGCCTCATCGGCACCGCGTTCGAAGGCTGGCAGCCGTGTGCCGCGATCGACAGCCGGTTTCGGGCCGACTGGCAAGCCGGAGCGACGTCGTGGACGCCGGCACCCTTGGCGTGGGGGGCGACGCTGACCGTGTACGCCGAGGATCTGCTGCTGCCGGGCGAGGGCGCGCAGTGGATCGAGATCGACCAGGGGACAGCGGTCCGCTCGGCCCCCCTGTGGACGGCGCTGCTCGCAGGCCGCGGCGTGGGCGGCCTGACGGTGGCGCCCGACTGGACTGGGGCGCTGCCAGGCGACCGCGTCCTCCGACTGCGCATCGCCGGCCAGCACCGAGGCCATGGGTCGGTCGGGCCATGGACGCCATGGCACGCTGCGCCCCTGGTGGCGCCGAAGATCACGGTGCAGCCGCCCCAGTTCTCGCGCGGCGCCGCAATTCCACTCACGATCACCGGACTTGGGCCCCAGGCGCACCTGAGCTGGGCAGGGGCGTGGCGCGGCGCCGACGGACAACTGCGCGCGCAGTGGGCCCCGGGGCCAGAACTGCCGTTCGACGGACCGGTGGCGGTGTTGCGTTCCGACTGGTACGCGGCCCACGTGGCTGCGCTCGTTGCGCTCGGCGCTTCGCGGTTCGAGGGCAGCGTGGCCGTGGGCGTTCGCGCCCATGGCGAGACGTGGTCGAGTGCGCTGATCGGCGTCGATTGGCCGTTGCGACCGGTGCAGCGCGTGCGGTTGTTCGGCGGGCCGGGGCTCGACGCCGCCCTGCACCGGCTTGGCCTTGGCGCCGCGGCACCCCACGTTCGTGCCAGCCTGCTCGACCGGCTGCGCTCCCTGTTCGCCGGCTACGCGGTCGAGATCGACTGGCATTCTCCGCAGATGCCTCCCGGCGAGTGGCTGCACCTGCACCTGCAAGACCGCGACCCCAATGGGCTGGGACTGCTCGGTGCCGAGGCGGGCGCGGTCAAGGACGACGGCAACCTCGTGCTCGACGAGCGCCTCGGCGGCTTGAACCCGGGCGCCCGCCGGGCCGGCCTGGCCGGATATGGCGGAGTATTCGTTGGGGAGCTCATGGGTTTTTCCAAGGCGTTGAACCCGGGCGCGGCGCTTGCGGACCCCGCCTTCGATGCAGCGCTGGGTCCCTGGTGCCCGCAACTCGGCGGACGCCCGGTTGCGCCCGGGCACATCGGGCAAGCGGCCGCGGCGATCCAACTCGTCAGCCTTTTGATCGCCGAAGTCGCAGCGCACGAGATCGGTCATGCGCTCGGCCTGGCTGCCGGCACCGCGGCGTCCCATCACCAGGGCGACCATCCGGGCTGGATCATGGACGCCGGTCCGGCCCGCCCATTTCGAGAGCGCGCGGGGCTGCCCGGGGCAGCGGCCAGCCAGTGGGGCGCCATCGACGCGGCCTACCTCGCCGCAATCCTGCCACCATGACCGCAGCCGCCGCGCGCTTGCCGTCCCCGCCGTGCGGCGGCACCATCGCCCAGTGCGCCGCCAGTCGTCGGCGCCACGAGGATTCCATGCCTCGTCCGCGATGGCAGCCGATGGCGATGCGCGCCTGCGAGGTTGTGGTCGTCGCCGCCCTGGGTGGGCTGGCGTGCACGCGGCCGCCCGCCCATGCCGTCGACCCGGCCCCCGACCTCGCCGCCGCGGCGCCGCCGCGAGAGCACTTTTCGCCGAGCGCGCCGAAGTCCGTTTGCCGCACCGCGCGCCTTCGCCGGTGTTGCGCGTCGAGGTGGCGCGGACCGCCGAAGAGCGCGCCCAGGGGCTGATGTACCGCACGTCGCTGGCCGACGACGCAGGCATGCTGTTCGTGATGCCGGGCGACGACACGTGGGGCTTCTACATGCGCAATACGTACATTGCCCTCGACATGGTGTTCGTGGACGCCGGATGGGCCGTCGCCGGGGTGCTGGCCAATGTTGCGCCATTGACGGAGGCCACCCGCAGGATCGACCGACCGAGCCGCTATGTGCTGGAATTGCGCGCCCATCGCGCCGCCGAACTCGGCCTGGTGCCCGGTGCGCGCCTCGACGTGCGCTGGCTGCCGCGGCCGGCGGCTGCGGGCACGCCATGACCACGGCCGACAGTACCCCGCTCGGTTCCGTCGCGGCGCTGCGGGCGGTGCTTGGGACCGATGCGCAGCGGCTGGGCGAACTCTTGCAGAGCGGCGTCGGCGACAAGCTCGCCCGGCAGGCTGCGCGCGCGGCCTTGGTTGCCGCTTGGCACCAACTGGCGTCGATGGACGACGTCGAGGCGCAGGGCGATTCGGGTACAGGCGCGTTGCCACAGGCATTGCCGGATCGGCCGGCCGACCCGCAGGGCTTGCGCACGGCATGCGCCCTGGTCGAGGCCTCGCTGCGGCAGTTGGGCGACGACCGCGGCGCAGCCGTCCGCCCATTGCAGCAGGTGCGTGTCGCGCGCCCGCTTCCCGATCGCGTGGCCGTCCCGCCCTCGTCGCGCCAGACCGACGCTCTGGCGCGCAGTGTCGACCGCCATTTCAAGGCCCGCGTCGCACTGACCCCAGAACGAATCAAGTGGTTCGATGACCGCGCCGCCCAGACCCCGCCCACCCGCGTCGCGGAGGTCAAGCCGCCTGAGGGCGAACAAGAACGCCAGGACTTGGAGTTGTTGCGCAAGGCCGGCAAGTCCAAGTTTTCGTAGCTCGCCGCGGACAGGCGCGCGATTGTCTTGCCTGGATCTGGCGCGCTCATCGGGCCGTGGTATGCTCGCCGTCCAGCTAGGCGGCCGGCAGACTGCGCCCCAGCGTCGGCGGGCCGAGGTCTGCGGGGTAGTCGTTGGTCGGCGCGGCGTGCCGCAGCGCGGGTTGCGTCGCGCCTTTGCAGGCGGCCCCGCAGCGTGCTGCGGCCGTGGGCCGCACACCAGCTTTTGCACGGGCGCGGGCGAGCACTCTGCGGCGAACCGAGGTACTGATGTCTGCTGAGCAGCGGTCCCAGTTGCGCAAGGTTTCGCTCTTCCGCGAACTGTCGGACGAGGACTGCGACGCGGTGCTCGCGGCGATGCGACCGCGGCGCTTCGCGGTGGACGACATCGTGTTCGAGCAAGGCGACGTGGGCGACACCATGCTCGTGGTGGTCGAAGGCCGCCTGCGGGTCGAGCTCAGCGACGGCAGCGGCAACACCACCGACGTGGGTTCGATTGGCGCCGACCAATTCGTGGGCGAGATGGCGGCCTTCGATCCCGCGCCGCGTTCCGCCACGGTGATTGCCGCGACCGAGACGCTGGGATTCGAACTGAGCGTGCACGCCCTGCGCGAGTTGCGGCGCAATTCGCCGACCGCGGCCGCTGCCATCACCTCCGGGGTCATCAGCGACATCACCTTGCGGTTGCGCAGCATCAACGATCGCATCGAGCGCGAACTCAATCCGAACGCAGCCCGGGCCCGGTCACAGGCGCGCGCCTCCGGCATCGTGCAGCGCGAACAGGTCAACCCGCAGTTCCGCAAGACCGGGGAGGCGCCGCAATCTGGCGTCCACGCCGCGACAGGTGCCCGATCCGACGACAAGAAACTGGACGAAAAGACCGGCGTCGCCAAGTGGCTGTCGCGGCTTTTCGGCGGTTGACGGACCCGTCGAACCCGGCGCGGCTCTGCCGCAGCCCAGCGAGGAATGTAGACCATGGCGACCGTCGATTTGCGCAAGCTGGCCTCGCTGCGCGACTACACCAATAGCGAACTGCGGTTGCTGGCCTCAGTGGCACCCGCGCGCGAGTTCACGCCCGGACAGTCCCTGTGCAAAGAAGGGACCAGCGGCCAGTCGTGCTTCCTGCTCGCCATCGGTGAAGTCCAGGTCAACCGCGTTTTCGAGGACGGCGAGCGCGTGCTGGCGACGCTGAAGGCCGGGCAGATCGTCGGCCAGATGGCGCTGGTCGACCGCTCGCCGCGGTCGGCGTCGGTCGTGTCCTCTGGCGAGGTCATCGCGCTGGAGCTGACCCGCGACGTCTTCGAGCGGTTGCTCAAAGCCTCGAGTCCGCTGGCCCTGCGCTTCCAGGAGCAGATCGCGATCGCCGGCATCCGGCAGCTGCGCATGGCTACGCAGCGGCTCGGCACCCTGCTCATCGAACAGGGCAAAACCGTTGCCAAAGCCCCACCGCGCAGCACGCTGCAGCACATGCAAGCGGCGCTGGAGGAATGGGACATGTCGATGGACGACCTCGACGCCGTCAAGGTCTCAGTGCCGGCCGGCATGATGGGGGCAGACGAACTCAAGTCGCGGCGCGGCCCGCTGTAGCCGGTAAGGGCCAGGAAATGATTTACTCAATCATTTCTCGGGCCCGTTTGCTTGCTCTGTGGGTCGCCAGCTCGCGGACCAAGGGTCCGACTCGCGGCTCCGTCCTGATGTGAGAGTGATCGACTTATTGTTTTCCAGTCCCTAAGGGCCAGGAAATGATTTACTCAATCATTTCTCGGGCCCG
>VGRO01000098.1 GCA_016875335.1 Deltaproteobacteria bacterium
AGCGCCCGCGACGGTTGCCGCGTTGTCGCCTGCCGCCACCGCCGATACACTCGCGGCCGGAGGCGACCCTCAGCCATGGTTCTCGCTCACGCCCAGTCACCCTGCGATGCCGCCTTGCGCCGGCGCCCGACGGCGCGGCGATGGTGGTGCTTGGCCGTGGTCCAGTCCCTGGCGGCGGCCGGGTGCGATGCGGAGCCGCCGCCCGCTGTCGCGCCGGCCGAGGCAGTGGACGGACCGGGTCTCGCGGTGGGGCTCGCCGCGCGCGCCGGCTGGACCACCGCGCTCGTCCACGCCAAGCTGATGTCGACCACGCTTCTTGCCGACCTCGTCGCCCTAGACCCGGCGGCGTCGCCCAGCGCCATCGCCGACGCCGTGGCTGTGCACGCCCAGAAGGCCAAAGCAAGCTGCGGCGGCCTGAGCGTCAAGCACGTCCCGGGCACACCAGCCGTCGAGATCGCGCTGCCCACGAGCGCATGCAAGGTCGGCGGCCACGCCGCATCCGGTTTCGTCGACGTCGCCGTCGCGATCCAAGACGGCGTGGCGACGGCGACGGTCCAGTTCGGCGCGATCAAGGTGCGCGGCCACGCGCTCGCCGGCACGCTCAAGGTCGCCGTCGGCAGCGACAAGGTCCACACCACCACGTGGACCGCTTTCAAAGTCGACGGCCACACTTGGAACTGGTCCGGCACGGCCAAACTCGATGACAACGGCGCCGGCGCGACCGTGGACGGCAGCGGCACGGTCGCCACGGCCGACGGCAAGACCATCGCGGTGGCGCTTCAAGGCGTTCACCGCACCTTCGCTGCATGTTATGCCAACGCAGGCAAACTGATTGAGACCCACCAGGTCGCGCTGACCCAGCCCAAGGCCAAGGTCGGGACCCTGGTAGATGCAACTGTCACAGCCACCGTGGATGCCGAGACGCCGCGCGACGGCACGGTGGACGTCACTGTCGCAGCCGGCAAGATCGCCGCAACCACCCACAAAGACACCGCATTGCCCAAGTACGGTGACTGCCCCGACGGCACAGCGCCATGAGCAACGACGACCACGTCCAAAGCGGGCGACTGGCTCGCATGGCCAAGATTGCCAAGGTGGGAGCGCGCACCGCCGCCGACATGTTGGCCGCCCGCGCCCGTCAGAAACTGGGCAGCGACGACGCCACGATCGCCGAGTCGCTCAAGCCCACCGCCGAGCGCCTGGTCGAGGTGTTGGGCGAGATGAAGGGCGTGGCGACAAAAGTCGGCCAGTTCGTCAGCCTCGTGGACCAGGAGAACTTTCCTGAAGAGGCGCGCAAGGCGTTGCATCGCTTGCTCAATCAGACCCCGCAGCGCATGGAGTGGGACCAGGTTCAGGCTGTCGTGCGCGGTGAGTTGGGCGGCAACCCCGAAGAGATCTTCGCCGCGTTCGACCGCGAGCCGCTGGCCTCGGCGTCGATGGGGCAGGTCCACGGCGCGACGACGCGCGACGGTCAAGACGTCGTGGTCAAGATCCAGTACCCCGGCGTGGACAAGGCCATCGAATCGGACCTGCGCAACGCAGGCGCCATTGCCCGCACGCTGTCGTTGGCCGGCGGCGTGCTGGAAAGCCGTCACTATTTCGAAGAGTTGGCTGCGGTGTTGCGCCGCGAGCTCGACTATCAGCAAGAGATTGCGCAGGCCGAGGTTTACCGCGACGCGCTGCAGCCGTGGCCCGATCTGGTCGTGCCGGAGTTCAGGCGCGACCTCTCCACACAGCGCATGCTGACCATGGAGCGGCTGCGCGGCCCGACCATGCTCGAAGCTGCGCAGGACGACGCCACGCCGGCCGACGTGCGCTTTCGGATTGGTGCGCAGCTGGTCGCCGCGACCTGGGGCCCGTTCCTGCGTCAGGGCGTCATCCACGCCGACCCGCACCCTGGCAACTACATCGCGCTGCCCGGTGGCCGCCTCGGCGTGCTCGATTTCGGCGCGACCAAGACCCTGAGCGTGCCGTTCGCGCATGCGTACTGGCGGTTGCTCGATGCAGCCTTCCGTCGCGAGGTGCCCGACGTGTACGGGGCGCTGGTGTCCGCGGGTTTCGACATGCAGTTGGACAAGGCGGCCGCCGATGTCTGGCTGTTGCCGCTGACCGCGACGGTCGAGCGCCCGTTCCAAACCGACTGGTACGATTGGGGCAAGTGTCGCATCTCGGCCGACGTGCAGGCGCTGACCCGCAAACATCCGCTCATCGTCCTCAAAGTCCGGGCGCCAGAAGAAAGCCTGATGTTCTACCGCAGCGCGGCCGGGGCTGCGGGCGATCTGCGGCTGCTTCGGTCGGCCGGCAACTTCCGCACGACGCTCATCGGCACGGCGTGCACGGCCTGGCAACACCGCTCGGCGCCGATGGCGCAGGGCCTCGACCTGCCGGTCGAGCAGTGGAACTGAGATGCTCAGACGTGTGCGGACCATCTTCCTGCCTCGCATGGCCGCGTTGGCGCTGCTTGCGCTGGGCTGCAACAGGCTGCCCAGCTCGCTGGTGTGGTCGACGCTGTCCGAGGCAGACGCGGCCACAGTCGCGGGCGAAACGTCGGGCGCGCACATGCTCAAGGTGCTGCGCGATGGGGCGCCGATTCTCACCTTCAAGGTTAGCGAGTTGCAGAGGAAGGTTCCCGGTCAACAGCCCAGCGTGTACGACGCCCTCGCAGGTGGGCCGGTCGAGTATGAGGGCGTCCTCCTTGCCGCGCTGTTAGACACGCTGATTGGCCCAGACTGGGTGCGCGCGGACCACATCCGGCTACTGTCGCTGGGTGGCGTACCCACGGATATTTCTTCATCGCGCTTGCTGGCCCGCAAATCGTGGCTGGTGTGGAAGCGCATGGATCGGCCGGATTTCGTGGTCATGGTGGCTGGCCGCCCTACGCCCGCGGGGCCGCTGTCCCTTGTGTGGGAAACGGGCATCGAGAGCGGAATCATGCCCGGCTCGGTCGATCCCGACCGTTGGGTCCGAGGTATTACGGCGGTGGATGTCGTGATGGCGCCCGCCGCGGTCGCGGCGGCCCTTGCGCTGCCAGGCGACGCCACCCCGGGCGCCCAGGCGGGCGCGGCGCTGTTTGAGAGCCACTGTGCGCGCTGCCATACCTTGGACGGGATCGGAGCCAGCACCGGGTTGGAGCTCTTGCGCCCGGTGCCAGTGACCGAGATTTGGCGGCCGGGCTACTTGGAGCGCTTCCTCGACGACCCGACCGCGCTGCGCCTGCGCGCCACCGCGCCCAAGCTGCCGCCGGAAGTGCCCCGTCGCGCGCAGGCCATCGGCGACCTCGTGGCGTTCCTGCACGCTGCCGCGCGCGCGCCCCAACCGAGTCCGCAGGCCGCGTCGCCGACCCCGGTGCGCTGATTCGCGGGCGTCAATCCGTCGGGGGGGCAGGTCGGCGCGCCCCGCCGAACCGACCCGCGCCGATGCGCAATCCGGCCGTTCGGGCCACCGATACCTTGCGCAGGGCCGAGAACGCCTCTTCGTCGGGGGCGTCGGCGTACGATCGCGGCACAGCTTCGGCGGGCAGCGCGGCATGGGCCAGGTCCCACCGCTCGAAAAGCCACGGCGGCATCCACGACACGAAGTCCATGTCGGCGCTGGCGAGCGGCGGCCGGAACAGCCGGCGTGCCCACGACTCGACGGGCAGGACCTTGGCGAACTCGGCCTCCGCCAGCGCCATCGCCCGGGCGCGATCGGAGTCGAGGCCGCGGCGGTCCTCCAGCGTCGCCAACACCGGGCGCAACCGCGCTCGATCGGCCAAAACGCACAACTGCTGCGCCCAGGCGCGGTGTTCGGTGCTCTGGCGCTCCACCTCGGGCGGCGCCTTGCCGCGCGGGTAGTTCGGGATCGCGAACACCACATCGGCCGGGCCGTCGCCGCGGGCCTCGTCCAGGGCCGCGAGCAGCGTGCGCCACTGCGCTGCGACCTCGCCGTCGGACTCGATGCGCAGCGCGTCGCCGACGTTGATCAGCAGGCGCAGCAGCGGCAGCGGTCGGCCGGCCTGGCGCAGCGTGGCAAGGTGCCGCAACAGGTGCGCTATCGCCTCGAAGCTGCCCTTTTCGACGACGCGCTGGGCCAGGAAGCGCTGGTCGGCCGGTTGCGCCACCAGCACCAGCTCTGCGAGAAGGCCCTGGGACGCAAGGTCGCTCGCCGTCTGCGCCATCGTTTGTCGGTCGGTCCGCTCCATCGCGGCCGTCATCCAGCCGAGCGGGCCGTGGCGCCCACCCAAGTCCCCCAGCGCGTGGGCCAGCGACGCCGCGTCCAGAAGCTCGGTGCCCGGTACCAGCAGCGGCCCATCGCCAGGTTGGCGCGGGTTCTGGGCGGCAAATCCCTCTGCCGCCGCGCGCAGCTCGTCGACCATGCGCGCTTGCGGATACTGCTCGATGCGAAACCCCGGGCACATCTCCTTGCAGGTCTTGCAGTCGTCGACGCGATACCACTGCCGGGCCCGGAACGCCTTGAACTCGCCTGCGGTCTCGCGCTCGAATTCGCGGTACACGGTGATGCCGTAGAACTGCGACTCGACGTGTTCGCGGCCGAGCGGCCACAGCAGACAGTTGGGCACGTTGTACGGCTTGATGCGCGCGCCGTACCGTTGCAGCGCCGGCAGGGCCGCCCGCACGGCCTGGACCACTTCGGCGTAGGGGACGAAAAAGCGTCCGAGGTCCGCGACGTTGCTGCGCTGGGCGATGAACGGCTGCACCATGAACAGGCGCACTCCGAGCGGCGCCAGCAGTTCGACCAGGTCCGCGATGTGCCGCGTGTTGGTCGGCAGCAGGATCTGGTTGTTCATCAAGTGCGCCCGCACCCCGCGCCGCGCACACACCGCCGCGACGTTTTGCAACCCGGCCAGCCCCTGTTCCAGCGCGCCCGGACTCGCCGTGATGCGATCGTGTACGTCGGGCGTCGGCCCGTGCAGCGAAAATGTCCAGGCGTCCAGTCCCGCCGCCACGGCCGCCTCTGCGAAGCGCGGATAGGCGAACATCCGACCGTTGGTCGTCACGCCAATCCGCTCGAAATCCAACCCCTTGGCGTGTGAGACCAGTTGCAGGAAATCGGGCCGGATGGTCGGTTCACCGCCCGAAAACCCGATCTGGTCGTAGCCGTTGCGGGCAGCCCACTCGATGCGCGCCAGCAGATCCGCCGTCGGCAGGTCGAGGCGGTCGGGCTGCGGGATGGCGCGGAAGTCCAGCTGGGTGCAGTAGTTGCAGCGACTGTTGCAACTGAAGCCGGTTTCGATGGTCAGCAGTTTGGCCATGCCGCGGGTCAGGCTACGGTGGCCGCGCCGCGCTGTCGAATCTGCGCGACGGGCGAACCCGAAAACCATGCCCTGATGCGCAGTTGAAGCGCCGCTTGGCGAATTTCACCCGCCGGGCTGTTCGAGGGCGGCCGGCCGTCGCTGCTCGCGCGTCGCCCACTCGTAGAGCGCCAAAGCCGTGGCCGTCGCGCCGTTGAGCGATTCGTGGCCCTCGACCATCGGCACGGCAGCGGCTCCCGCGCGCAGATCCGCAGGCAATCCGGGCCCTTCTACGCCAGGCAGCAGCACGAACGCCTCGGGAAACACGAACTGCGGCAAGGGCGTGCCCTCGGCCGACAACGTCACGAGGCGTCCAGGCGGAACGCGCCGTGCGAACTCGGCGAGGCCGTCGCCGCGCCACAACCGCATGCGCCACGCGGCCAGACCCCCGGCGCGAACGGCTTTGGGGTGGTACGGCGAGGCCGCTTCTTGAAGCAAGATCGCGTCGCCTACGCCCAGTGCGGCCGCAGTGCGCAACACAGCTCCCACGTTTTCGGGGTCCTGAAAGGCGATCGCCAGCGTTGGGCCGTCCGGAAGCTCCGCGCACGCCGCTGGCCGCGCCGCGCGCACGACCGCCAGCGGCCCGCGGGTGCCAGCGACATCGAGCTGCTTGTGCAGCGCGGGCGCCAGCTCGACCACCGCCACATCGGGGGGCACCTCCACCGGCAGGCGCTCCAGACCGCGCGGCACCAGCACGGCGTGGCACAGGTGCCCCAGTTCGGCGATCGCCTCGCGCACCAGCTTGGCGCCGGACACCAGCGCGAGGCCGTGATCGCGGACGCCGCGGCCGGTCAGCAATTCCAGCCAGGCCTTGAACTCCGCGTTGTGCGCCGAATCCACGGCGCGGTGCCGGCGCTGGCCGACGTCGCCCGGGTCGGTCTGCCTGCGGTACACCAGCACGCGGCGGCGGTGACTGGTCATCGGGATGGCATAGGCGACGTCGCGTTCGAGGCGCCACCCGCGCGCCTGGGTCGAGGCGGCCTCGTCGATTTCGGGTTGGCAGTTGGGACCTTTGAGGAAGATGGCTACGCCGCCCGCGGGCACGATCCGGGCGACCCGCTGCAGGGTGGCGCCGACCTTCTCCAGCGCGCGGGTGATGACGCCTCCGGCCGCAAGGTCGCTGTCTTGGCGCAGCGTTTCGTGCACCACCTCGCTGCCCAACCCACACACGGCGACGGCCTCGCGCAAGAAATCGGCGCGGCGTGCCCGCATCTCGCACAGCAGCACCGTGAGGTCGGGCCGCGCGATCTGCAAGGGAATGCCTGGAAAACCCGCGCCCGCGCCGATGTCCACCACCCGCGCCGGCAAGAGGTCGGCCACGAGTTGGGCCGCCAGCATGCAGTCTGCGTAGTGCAGGGACACCATGGTGCCAAAGGCGTGCAACCGCGTCAGATCGGCATCGGCGTTGCGCTCGCGCAGCAGCTGATGGTAGCGCCACAGCGTCACCACCTGGTCGGCGCCGATCCGCACGCCCGAGGCCGCCAGCATCGCGCCCAGGCCGTCACATGTCGGAGGAAACTCTTTCACAGTGCCGCGTTGTCCAGGTTGGCAGCGTGCAGGCCGCACTCCTTGCGGGTCGCCTCCTCCCACCACCAGCGTCCCTCGCGCTCGTGCTGTCCGGGCAACACCGGCCGCGTGCAGGGTTCGCAGCCGATCGACACGAACCCGCGCTCGTGCAGCGGGTTGTAGGGCAGCTCGGCGGCGCGGATGTACTTCCACACCTTGGCCGACGTCCAGTTGGCGAGCGGGTTGAACTTGACCAACGCCCTGCCGTCGTGGCCGCCAAACACCTCGTCGAGCTGCACGACCGGCACGTCGGCGCGGGTGTCGGGGCTCTGGTCGCGGCGCTGTCCGGTGATCCAGGCGGGGGCTCCGGCCAAGGCCCGCCGCAGCGGCTCGACCTTGCGGACGCTGCAACACTCCTTGTGGCCGTCGGTGCGGAACGAAAACAGCCCCTTGTCGGTCACCAGCCGCTGCACCGCTGCCGGTTCGGGAAAATACACCTCGATGGGCGCGCCGAAGTGGCCGCGGCAGGTCTCCAGGAACAGGTAGGTCTCGGGGTGCAGCCGGCCCGTGTCGAGGCAGAATACCCGCAGCGACACGCCCGCGTCGCGGCACAGGCCGAGCAGTGCGACGTCTTCGGCGCCGGAGAACGAGATGGCCGCGTCGCCCCCAAATGCGTCGTGGGCGGCCCGCAACACGTCGACGGGCGAGGCCTGGGCGAGTCGGTCGCGCAGGGTTGCGACCAGTGATTCGGCCCGGTCGCGCGGCATGCGGGCAACGGTCATGCGGCGACCATAGCAGGGCGGCGCCGGGGCGACAATCGCCGCCCCCGTGCCTGGGCGACCCCCTGGGTGCAACCCAGTCGCGCCGATCGCAAAACCGTGGCAAAGTGCGGGCGGGCCGCGCGACAGGCAAGGTCGCGGCCGCGCACCGCGGAGTCCATGGCATGATCACACGCACTGAGTTCTTTGCTTCCCTGGCGGTCCTGCTTGGGTTCGCCGTCTCGTGTGGCGGACCCGAAGTCAAGCCACAACCCGCCGGACCTGCCGGCCCCGGCGCGGACTACGCCGCCCAGTGCAGCAAGGCCGAGGCCAAGCGCGCCGCCGATGTGGCCGCCAAGAAATATATCGAGGTCGAGCTGGTCCTGCACCAATGGCCGGGCCGCGAACTGCCGAACAGCCAGCGCGCGTACCTCAAGGAGTCCGAACTGGCGGCGGCGCTGACCATGCCGGTCGCACCGGGACAGCCGCGCGTGCGCACCGCCCTGGTCCTGGCGCGCGGCGGCACCGGCAAGAGCGCACTCGCCGAATCGTTGACCGCGCAGGCGTGCGGCAAGGCCTCGATCTTCCAACTGGACCTCAACCTCGACGTGGTGCCGTTGTCTGAGGCGGGCACCTCGGCCGTCAATCCGATCGCCGTGGTCATCGCCGGCAAGATGGGCAACACCGACCCGGCGCAGGCCGAAAAAGTCATCGCCGATCGCCTGGGCGCCGCACCCTGGGTCGCCGTGCTCGATTCGCTGGACGAGACGCCGCTGTTGTCCCGCGACGCCATTGCCCGGCACATCGACGACCTGGTGACCCGCATCGGCCCCAACGCCCGCGCGCTGGTGATGACGCGGCCGCCGGTGTTCCACAGCAACTACGGTATCGCAACTGTGGACGCGCGGCTGGAGATCCCGCAGTTGACCTGCGAGGACTCGCTGGCTGCGCTCGGCCGATACGTGCCCGACCCCAACGACCGCAAGGTGGTGGACGAGTTCGTCAAACGCTACGGCCTCGACCGCCAGGTCACCCAGTTCGATCGCTGCCACTATCCGCACATGGCGACCTACCGCGACCTGCAGGTCGTGCAAAAACTCGCCAAGAACGCCGCAAGCGACGCCGCTGGACAGGATTTCAAGAACTTCGAGAACAGTCGGGCCGAGGTCTACCGCTATTTCATCAAGGCCCAGTTGATCAAGGATCTGCAAGGCGTGGCCATGACGCCAGACGACGCGATCGCCACCACCGATGGCATCGTCGGCCGCAAGAACCCGACCAAGGGCGAACGCAACCTGCCGATCACCATCGAGGATTGCGTGGCCGCGGCACTTCTGCCCGACGCTGGCGCCAAACATGGGTCGTGCGAACGCCTCTTGCAGTCGTCGCTTTTCAAGGGTGGCACGACGGCGGGCCAGGCGCACTTTGCCAACCAGAGCCTGGGCGACCTCTTTCTCGCGCGGTGGGCGGCAGTGCAGTTGCGTGGACCGGACGGCAAGGCCGATTGCCGGCGATTGGAGGGCATCGCCATGATGCTTGAGTCGAACGAAGTCGCCGGCTTTCTGGTCGGGCAACCCGAGGGCCAGGCGTGCCTGCTGCCGATTGCCCAGGCGATGTGCAAGCGCAGCGGCTACGCCGACCACGTCCGCGAGCAATTCGACCAGGGGCTGCCGAGCGGCAAGCGGCGCGGTGAACTGGTGACGACGGCGCTCGACGACCTCAAGATGCTGCCCAAACAAGATGCGTGCGTGTCCGGCCTTTTCGACGCTTTGGCCAAGACCGTCGATGCGCTGCCCGCCCCCGCACCAGAAGCCGCGCCAGCGCCCGAGCCCGCCAAGAAAGGCAAGGGCAAGAAATCCAAGTAGCCTCCGCTCCCCCAGGAACCCCATGTTCGACCCCCACGCGCCCGTGCCCCGGCAGGTGATCGTGCGCCACGCGTTGCCCGGGCCTCCCGATCGCGTGTTTGCGCTCTTTACCTCGGCCGCCGGTCTGCAATCGTGGTTCTGCGACGCCGCAGAAAGCGTGGAAGCCCTGAACGGTGACGTGCACGCCGCTTGGCACGATGAAGAAGGTGCAACCTGGGAGCGCATCGGGCGCTGGGTGGTTTTCGACCCGCCGCGCGTGGCCGTCCTCGAATGGTACGGCGTGCAGACCGCCGGAAAAAACGCCGGAGATGACGGGCAGTTGGCTGCCGACTACTGGCGCATCGCCGTCGCGCCGGGCGACGACGGGGCCGGCAGCGTGGTCACCGTGGTGAGCCCGCTGGTCGCGAGCGAGGTGGCCGTTCGCCCTGAACTCCTGGCGGACGCCGCGCGCGTGGGATGGGACGCAACCTTTGGCGCGCTGCGCGAACTGCTCGCTGCACCAGCGGAGGGGCCGTGACGCGCCGACGGGTCATGCTCGCCGCCGTGGTGGCGCTGGGCGCGTGCGGCGAAACCGAGGCGCCGACCCCGGCCGCTGTACCCGCAAAACTTCGGCCTGCCCCGGCTGCGATGCCCAGACTGACCCGCGCGCAGTACGACAACACCGTGCGCGACGTGCTCGGCGACGATCTGGCCTTGCCGGCCACCTTGGAACCCGACGTGGCCTTCGAGCACCTGCTGACCGTCGGCAGCGCCGTGGCCAAGGTGTCGCCGCGCGGTGTGGAACTCTACGAGGAGGCGGCGCGCAGCCTCGCGGCGCAATTGGCCGGCAAGCCTGAGCGCCTCGCCAAGCTCTTGCCATGCAAGCCCACGGGGCCGCAAGACGCCGTTTGCCTCGGCCAGTTCGTGGCCCACGTCGGCAACCGCCTGTGGCGGCGCGCCCTGTCCGCGGGTGAGGTTGCGGCCGTTGCGGCGACAGCGACCAAGGCGGCGGCCGCGCTCGGCAGCTTCGACAAGGCGGCCGAGTACGCGCTGGTGGCGCTGTTGCAGGCGCCAGGGTTCTTGTATCGCACCGAACACGGCGAGGCGGACCCGGGGCACGCTGGCTGCAAGCGACTCACGGCCACCGAGTTGGCCTCGAGGCTCGCGTACTTCCTGTGGGCCGGACCGCCCGATGCAGCGCTGCTCGCCGCCGCCGCGGACGGTTCCCTGCACGATCCCAAGGTCCGGGCGGTCCAGGTCGAGCGCATGCTGGCCGACCCGAAGTTGCGGCGCAGCGTGCGCAACTGGGCGGGAGAGTGGTTGCAACTGCACGAGGTCGTCAAGCTCAGCAAGGATCCCAAGGTCTACAAGCATTTCAGCGGCGATCTCGGTGCCTCCGCGCGCGAAGAAACCCTGCGCTTGGTCGAGAACCTGGCCCTCGATCTCGACACGGATTTCCGGCAGTTCATCACCACCCGCACGGCTTTCGTGGATCGGCGGCTGGCCGCCATCTACGAGGTCCCGGCCGAATCCGATGCCGGCCACGCCCCGGTGCAGTTGCCCGGCTGGGCCGAGCGCCGCGGCTATCTGGGCCAGGTGTCGTTTCTCGGTCACGCCGCCCATCCGGTGTCGAGTTCGCCGACGTTGCGCGGGGCGTTCGTGCGGCGCTTCCTGTTGTGCGATTTCGTGCCCGACCCGCCGGCCAACCTCAACACCGCCATCCCCGAACCGTCGCCGGACGCCAAGACCCTGCGCCAGCGCCTGACCGCCCACATGAACGTCCCAGGCTGCAGCTCGTGCCACAAGGCCCTGGATCCCATCGGCTTTGCCTTTGAGCGCTTTGATGGCATCGGTCGCTTCCGGACCTTGGACAATGGCGAGCCGATCGACACCACCGGCGATCTGGACGGCGTGCCGTTCGGTGACCTCGACACGTTTGCCCAGGTGCTGGCCGGCAGCCCGAAGTTCCGCCGCTGCGTGACCCAGAAGCTCTATGGCTACGCCGTGGCCCGGCCGACCGTCGCCGGAGAGAAGACCCAGGTAGACGGCCTCGCGGCCGCGTTCGCCGCCAACGGCTACAAGGTCAAGGCCCTGATGCGCGAGATTGCACTTTCCGACGGCTTCGCCCGCCTCGCCTGCACCGGAGGGCCATGAACGTGCGCAACCTCTCCCGGCGCACGGTGCTGCGCGGACTGCTCGGCGGTTCGGCGGTGGCCATCGGCCTGCCTGCACTCGAGCGCTTCTGCAACGACAGCGGCACCGCCTGGGCCGAGGCCGGCAGCGACGGATTTCCCAAGCGGTTCGGCCTGTTCTTTTGGGGCAACGGCATGTTGCCCGACCGGTGGGTGCCCAAGGCCCACGGCATCGGCACCGCCTGGCAGTTGAGCGACCAACTGGCGCCGCTCGCCAAGCACAAGTCGCGCATTGCCGTGGTCACTGGCACGCGGCTTGGCATCCCCAACAGCCAACCGCACGGCGCGGGAGCGGCGGGCATCCTGAGCGGCAGGCCCCTTCTGCACCAGGGCGGCGACACCACGTTCGCCGGCCCGAGCATCGACCAGATCGTCGCCGAGGTGATCGGCAAGGACACCCGCTTCCGGTCCTTGGAGTTCGGCGCGGCGGCCGGCAACGGCTATTCGTTCAATGGGCCCAACTCGCACAACCCGGCCGAGAGCAACCCCTTTGCGCTTTTCGAGCGGGTTTTCGGTGCCGGCTTCACCATGCCCGGCGAAAAACCCAAGTTCGACCCGACGCTCGGCCTGCGGCGCAGCGTGCTCGACGCCGTGTCCGCCGATCTCAAGGGCCTGCGCGGCCAGGTGGGCGCGGCCGATGCCAAGCGGCTCGACCAGCACTTTGAGGGCGTGCGGCAATTGGAGCAGCGACTCGCCAAGCTCGAACTCGCCCCGCCCAAGCTCGATGCGTGCAAGGTGCCCAAGGCGCCGGACAAGGCCTACCCCGACGTCGAAGGCCGGCCGCAGTTGGGCAAGAAGAACCAGGTGTTCTGCGAGCTGGTCGCCTATGCGCTGGCGTGCGACCAGACCAGGGTCTTCAGCAACTTCTTGACCATGCCGGTCAACAACCTGCTTTTCCAAGGCGCCACCACCGGCCACCACGAGCTGACCCACAACGAACCGGGCGAGCAGAAGGAAGTCCACGCGATCACCGTGCAGTGCATCGAGATGTTCGCCGCGCAGTTGGACGCCCTGGCGCAGGTGCAGGAGGGCGCCGGGACGTTGCTCGACCACTGCGCCGTGATGGGCTGCAGCGAGGTGTCGCTCGGCAAGACCCACTCGCTCGAAGAAATGCCTTTGATCATCGGCGGGTCTGCCGGAGGAAAGCTCAAGAACGACTTGCACTATCGCAGCGAGGGCGGCGAGAACACCTCCAAGGCGCTGCTGACGCTGTGCAGGGCGGTCGGCTGCGATCTCGCGGAGTTCGGCGCGGAAGGCGGCAAGGTCAGCGACGGCCTGGGCGCGTTGGAGGCGTAGCGGTGAAAACCATGCAGCGCTGTCTGCCATTGTTGCTAGCGACGACGGCCGCCTGCGCAGACGCCGGCACGGCACCCGCGGGCGACACCTCTGCCGACACCAAACCCGACGCAGCGTTCGAGACCAAGGTCGCGCCGTTCCAGACCCGCCGCCTCTACGTGCTCGACACCATCCGATTCGCGCGCCAGAAGCCATTTGGCACGGTGCTCGGCTGGAACCTCGACGGCAAGGTCAGCGGCGAGGACGACAAGGCCACCTGCGGCAAGAAGGACTTCGTGTCGCCCGACGGCGTGCCGGGCATCGACAACCAATTCTCGCTGCTGGTGCCGCTCATCGAGGCCTCGGGCATCGCGGCGTTCGAGTCACTCTTGCAGGCCAGCGTCGAATCGGGCGGCGTCTTGCTGATGGTCGAACTCATCGGTCTGGACAGCCTGACCGACGACCCCGAGGTCACTGTGCGCATCCGCGCCGGTCAGGGCGTGCCGCTGCTCGGCACCGACGGCAAGGTGCTGACCGGTCAGACCTTCCACCTGAGCAAGCGCGACCCGGCGACGGTGTGTGGCAAGGGCAAGCTGGCAGGCGGGGTCATCGACGTGGGTCCCTTCGACATCGACCTGCCGCTGCAGGTGTTTGGCAAGGACTACACGCTGGAGATGCGCGGCGGTCGCGTGCGGTTGCAGATTGCCGACGACAAGCGCATCGAGGCCGGCCTGGTCGGCGGTGGCGTGACGCTGTCGAGCATCGCCAAGATCGCCAAAACCGCGGCAGAGGACCAGGGCAACATCGACGACATCGTCGAGGCGCTGACCTCGAACATGGGCGACCTGGCGCAGGACGCGACCGGCACCTGCACGCAGATGTCAGCGGCCCTGACGTTCACAGGGGTCTCGGCGTTCTTCTATCCCGCCGACGTGACCCAGGACAAGTTGTGAGAGGTCGCACAGCGTCGACCGCCGGCGCCTGACGCCCTTGTGACGATCCAAACAGGACTATTTTGGTCCGGCATTGACGCCGGGGCACGCGCGCCTACGATGCAGCCGCGGTCTGCGTGACCGCACGGGACCCGCCATGCACATCACCACCGCCGCCGTCCGCAAAGTCCGCGAAATGGGCGACAAGCAGCAACCAGAGGGCTACGGACTGCGGGTCATCGTCGACCTGGGCGGCCCCGACGGCTATTTCTACGATCTCGATTTCGAGACCGACGCCAAGCCCGACGATCACGTCATGGTCGCCGACGGACTGACCGTGTACGTGGATGAGAAGAGCTACGGCCGCTTCAAGGACGGCACCATCGACTACATGGAGACCGCGGAGTTTTCGGGGTTCCACTTCGACAACCCCGCCGCGGCCGGGCCAGCTGCGGACGCCCCTCTGCACGATCGGGTCCAATGGGTCATCGACACCGAGATCAACCCGTCGGTTGCGTCGCACGGCGGCGTGGTCCACTTGGTCGAAGTGCAAGACGGCAATGTGATGTTGCGGTTCGGCGGCGGTTGCCACGGCTGCTCGTCCAGTTCGGCGACACTGAAGTACGGCATCGAAACCCGGCTCAAGGACAAGTTTCCGGACATCAAGGAGATCATCGACGTCACCGACCACTCGACCGGCGAGAACCCCTATTTCTCGCACTGATCTGGCCGGCACAAACCGTTGCAAACCCGACGGCGTCCCAGCACGATGCGCGCATGATCCCGCCGCGCGCACCTTCGGGAAGCCATGAAGATCACGCTCTTGATCGCAGCCGCTGTGCTGGTGTCTGCCGCGTTGTCGGCGCCGGTGCGCGCCGCCGATGCCACCGACCACAAGTCCAGGTTCTACGACATGGGCGCGCAGCACATCGACGGCACGGTGCGCCGGCCGGTGGCGCTGGCGGTAGAAGCGCACACGCGACCCAAGTGGGCGCGGCTGTTCGCCCTCAAGAAGTCGCTGCGCGCGGCGCTGCACGCCACCGCGGCCGAACGCTCGCTCAAATAGTCGCGGTCGCGATCACGCTTGGCTTGCCCGGCCTGGCCGTCGCCGCGCCCTGGCCGGTGGGCAGCCCGGTGGCTGGGCCGCTGCGCACGGTCGTGCACGCCTGGGAGCGCGGCGATCCCAACGCTGCGCTCGCCGACCCGGCTGTGCGGCCCTTTGCCCGGCGGTGGCGGCGGCCGCTCCTCGACGGCGATCGCGTGCTGGTCGAGCTGCACGGCCACGCGGCCACCATCGCCGCCGGCTGGAACGATCGAACACTTGCGGCCCTGGGCGTGCAACCGGTGGCGCGCGGCTGGGACGCGTGGCTGGCGTGGATGCCCCTCGGCAGCGTTTTGCATCTCGATCGGGCATTGCCCGGGCTGCAGGCTGTCGGGCTGCCGTGGGCGCGCCGGCCGCTGGCGGGGCCGCACACCACCCAAGGCGTCGCTCTGACCGGCGCAGACCGCCTGCACGGGTGCGGCACGACCGGCGCGGGTGCCCGCGTGGCGGTCCTCGACGACGCCTGGCACGGGCTCGGCACGGCGGTGCAAACCGGCGAATTGCAAGAACTCTCCGGCAAGGCCCCGTACCAGAGCCCCGATCCCGACGAGGTCCACGGCACCGCCTGCGCCGAAATCGTCGCCGACCTTGCGCCGCAGGCTGAACTGTACGCGTGGTCGGCCGTGACCCTGCCGGAGCTGCAGGCACTGCTGCCCAAGCTCGTGTCGACCGGCGTCCACGTCGTCAGCGACTCGTCGGGCTGGACCACCGGGTACTCGTTCGCCGACGGAACCGGCAAGCCGTGTGAATTGGTGGCCAAGGCGGCGTCGCACGGCATCGCCTGGGTCGCTGCGGCCGGCAACGAAGCAGACCACGCCCTGTGGCTCGGCCCGTGGCTGGACCAGGACGGCGACGGTTGGCTCGATTTCGACGGCAGCAACCGCGCGACGTTGTTTGCGCAAAAGGACAGCTACGTCGGCGTTGAACTGGACTGGGACGCCTACCCCAAGACCGCCATCGACCTCGACCTGTACGTGTGCACGGCCGGCACCTGGCCCTGCGCGAAGCTCGCGGTCAGCAACGCCACCCAGGACGGCGGCCAGGCGCCCCAAGAGGTCCTGGACTACGTGTTTGCCAAATCGGGCGCGGTGTACGTGGGTGTTCGCGTCAAGCCGGAGGCGGCGGCGCCCAAGGGCAAGCTGGGCGTGCGCGTCGCGATCACCGGCAGCGCCAGCCTCAACCCTTGGGTCAAAGCCGGCACCGTCATCGACCCAGCGCAGTGCCCCGATGCGATCGCGGTCGGCGCCATTGCGTGGGACGACTACCAGACAGGGCCGGCGGCGTCGTACAGTTCGCGCGGCCCGACCTGGGACGGTCGCACCAAGCCCGACCTGGCGGCGCCGACCGCGGTGCAGACTTCGGTGCTCGACGCGTTCGAGGGCACATCGGCGGCATGCCCGCACGTGGCTGGCGCTATCGCTTTGCAGATGTCGCGTGCCCAGACGACCCCGAGCGCCGCCGCCGCGTTCCTGATCGACCATGCGATCGCCATGGGCAGTACCGTGCCCGACAATACCTTCGGCGCCGGTCGGCTGGATCTTGCAGTCGCGCCGCGGGGTTGTGCGCAACCGGCCCGCGCCGACGCGGCCCCTCCCACGGACGCCGAACCCGCGGAGGTCCGCGGCACGGCCAGGGGCGACGGCTCGCCGGGCTTGGCCTTGGACGCCGCGGCGTCGCCCACCGACGGCCCGCCCGCGACGGCACCGCGACCGCCGGCCACCGCCTGCGCGACGGGTCGTCGCAGTGACACTTCCATGGCATGCTTGGCCGGTCTGGCCCTTGCGGTCGGCGGCGCTGGCTTGCGGCGTTGGCGCGGCCGGGCGGATAATTGCCGCGCGCCGTCTGTCGCACGAGCCTGAGGTGCCCGATGTTCGAAACCGCCGAAGTGGGTCACGTCATCGACAAGGAAACCTACGCCGCCGAGGTCCCGGCGCTGCGCTCGGCATTGCTCGATGCGCAGTTCGACCTCAAGCAAGCGCGCAAATTCGCGACGGTGGTGCTCATCGCGGGCGTGGACGGCGCGGGCAAGGGCGAGACCGTCAACCTGCTCAACGAGTGGATGGACCCGCGCCACGTCGAGACCCACGCCTTCGGGCCGCCGACGGACGAGGAACTGGCGCGGCCCGGCATGTGGCGGTTCTGGCGGGCTCTGCCGCCGCGCGGCAAGATCGGCATCCTTTTCGGCAGTTGGTACACGAGGCCCATCGTCCAGCGTGCGCTCGGCGCGGCGAGCGAGCCCGAGTTCGATTTGGAGGTCGAGCGCATCAACCGCTTTGAGCGGATGCTCTCCGACGAAGGCATCCTGTTGCTCAAGTTCTGGTTCCACCTGGGCAAGAAGGTGCAAAAGAAGCGCCTGCAGAAACTGGAGGCCAATCCGCGCACGCGTTGGCGGGTGACCGACCAGGATTGGAAGAACTTCAAGCGCTACGACGACTTTCGCGCGGTGTCGGCCAAGGCGGTGCGCGAGACCGACATGGCCCACGCGCCGTGGATCATCGTCGAGGGCGCCGACGCGCGCTACCGCAGCCTGACCGTGGCCAAGACGTTGCTCGGCGCCCTGCGCGCGCGCCTCGACAACCCGTCGTCCATCCACACCACGCTTGCCGCCCCGCCCGTCCGGCCCATCGACGCCCGCACCATCCTGGATACCCTGGACCTGACCCAGCGCACCGAGAAAGCCGAATACGAGGCGCGGCTCGAAGAGCTGCAGGGCCGGCTCGCGCTCGCAGCCCGCCATCCGCGCTTCTCGCGCATGAGCGTGGTCGCGGTGTTTGAGGGGTCGGACGCCGCCGGCAAGGGCGGGGCCATTCGCAGGGTGACCGCGGCGCTCGATGCGCGTCACTACGACATCGTGCCCGTGGCCGCGCCGACCGAAGAAGAGCGCCTGCAGCCGTACCTGTGGCGCTTCTGGCGGCGTCTGCCCAGTCGCGGTCGCACGGTCATCTTCGACCGCAGCTGGTACGGCCGCGTGCTGGTCGAACGTGTCGAGGGCTTCTGCGCAGAGGCGGACTGGTTGCGCGCCTACAGCGAGATCAACGACTTCGAAGAGCAGATGCACGAGAATCACACGATCGTGTGCAAGTTCTGGCTCCAAGTGAGCAAAGAGGAGCAACTGGCGCGCTTCACCGAGCGGCAGTCGTCGCAGTTCAAGCGCTTCAAGATCACCGAGGAAGACTGGCGCAACCGCGAGAATTGGGACGCATACACCACCGCCGTGTGCGACATGGTCGACAGGACCAGCACCGAGATTGCGCCGTGGACGCTGGTCGCCGCCGAAGACAAATACACCGCGCGGCTCAAGATGTTGGAGACGCTGTGCGACCGCATCGAGGCGGCGCTCGAGCGCAAGAAAGGGCGCGGCTGAACAACGCCGCAGATGGGGCATGCACATGGCAATCGATTCGGGCAAGGGCCCCGGCGTCTTGGGCGTCGGCGGCGTGTTTCTGCGCGCGCGCGATCCGGCCGCGCTCGGTCGCTGGTACGCCGAAAACCTCGGCATCGCCATCGATCCCGGGTGGAACGGCACCGCGCTCGTTGGTAAAGACGGCGACATGACGGTGTTTTCGCTCTTTTCCGCGGACAATGACTACTTCGACCGCGCTCAAGCGGTGATGGTCAACTGGCGCGTGGCCGACCTCGAGGCCATGCGCGCGTGGCTCATCGGTCGCGGCGTGCGCGTGGACGACAAGGTCGAGTCGAGTGAATTCGGAAAGTTCGGCTGGGCCTGGGACGCCGAGGGCAACAAGCTCGAATTGTGGCAGCCGCCGGCCGACGCGTGACCGTCGCCGCCGCATTCCAGCCGCCCACCGGCGTTCTGTTGGTCAACACCGGCACGCCGGCCTCGACCGCCACCGGCGACGTGCGCCGCTACTTGCGACAGTTCCTCGGCGACCCGCGCGTCATCGACCTGCACCCGCTGGCGCGCTGGCTGCTGCTGGAACTGGTCATCCTGCCGTTCCGGCCGGCGCGCAGCGCGGCTGCCTACCGCAAGATCTGGACGGAGCGCGGATCCCCGCTTCTCGTCCACGGCCGGGATCTCGCCGACGGCCTGCGCGGTGCGCTGACCGCCGAGGCAGATGCGGCGTATGTTGTCGAACTCGCCATGCAATTTGGCAGTCCGTCGATTCCGGCTGCGCTGGACCGGTTGCAGGCCGCGGGCGCCGCGCAGGTCGTCGTGGTGCCGCTGTTTCCTCAGTACGCGGCGGCGTCGTATGGTTCGGCCGCTGCCGCCGTGTGCGCCGAGGCAGCGCGGCGCTGGGTGGTGCCCTCGCTGCGCTTCGTGGCGCCGTTCTGGCAGAGCCCGGCCTGGCTGGACGCCGTGGTCGCTGGCGCCCGGGCCGAGATCGCCGCTTTCGCCCCTGACCATGTGTTGCTGTCGTACCACGGCGTGCCCGAGCGCCATTGTGCGCGCACCGATCCCTCTGGCGCCCACTGTCTGCGGTCGGCGGCCTGTTGCGATGCCCTGGTCCCCGCCAACGCGCACTGCTATCGAGCGCAGTGCATGGCCACCTCGCGGGCACTGGTGGCCGCGCTCGGGCTGGACCCGCAGCGGGTCACGACGGCGTTCCAGTCGCGCCTGGGCCGCACGCCGTGGATCAAGCCCTACGCGGACCGGGCGATCGCGGACCTCGGCAAGGCGGGCGTGCAGCGCCTGCTGGTCGTCGAACCGAGCTTTGTCGCCGACTGCCTGGAAACGCTCGAAGAGATCGGCATCCGTGGACGCGCTGATTTTCGTGCCGCTGGCGGCGGGGAGCTGCGGCTGTGCCCGTCGCTCAACGCCAGCGCAGTATGGGTGCGCGGGCTCGCGACTTTGGTCCGCGAGGCGTCGACCCAAGGACCGGCGCGGGCCAATGGAGTCCACCAGCGCAGCGAGGGCTGATGGCCCAGGCCAATTCCGGCCGGAAAACCGCCCCGAGCTGGGATTTCCGATGCAATCGGCAGTTTCTGGCCGCCAAGCTCCTAGAGAGCGGCACCTGACCCCGCGGTATTTGTCAGCAAGCCCCGTCCGCTGTACGACTTCCTGCGCGCGTGGTGCGACGCCTTGCCGCGGCCACTGGTGTTGCTGCTCGACGAGATCGACTCGCTCAACGGCCCGCCGCTCAACGCCGTGCTGAGCCAACTGCGCGCCGGCTACCTCGTGCGCGAGCGCATCCGCTTCCCCGCCAGCGTCTGCCTGTTCGGCATGCGCAACATCCGGGACTACCAAGCGGCCTCGGGTGGGTCGCCCAACCAAGGCACGTCGTCGCCGTTCAACATCAGCAAGAAGGCCGTGACGCTCGTCTGTTTCACCCGCGACGACATCGCGGCGCTCTACGGCCAGCACACCGCCGAAACCTGTCTTTCCATCACATCTCCTGGCCGGCCAAGCCGAACGCCAGTTGCACTGCCTCGACGCGTTCCGAGAGCTTGTCCCAGCCGCGCCAGAGCTTGGCATACCCAGGCGACGCCCCCTTCTTGGGC
>VGRO01000099.1 GCA_016875335.1 Deltaproteobacteria bacterium
ATCGGGATGTGCGAGCAACCGACTTTTAGTTTCCAATCCCCAGTTTTGTGGGTCGCGAGCCCGCGACTTGCAAGACGACGCGCCGCTCCTTGCTTGCCCGGTGGGTCGCCAGCGCGCGGACCAAAAGTCCGACTCGCGGCTCCATCTGGATGTGCTTTTCGTCGACTTGTTGTTTTCCGATTCCTGGTTCGCCTGTGCTAGTCGATCGCCATCGACAAGGCGAATTCGCCCGCTTCGGTCTTGAACCCGTCGATGATGACGTAGATCGTGTCGCCGTTGGCGACCGGGATGTCGAGCTTTTCGCCGCCCTGGCCCTTGAAGAGGCTCGAACAGCCGAGTTCCTTGCCCGTGGCGCACGGCGCGGCTCGCGCATACATGACCACATCAAAGGTGGCGTTCAGCGTCTCGACGTGCAGGGTCCCGCCGCGGTGGGCCACGACGCCATAGACTGCGTCGCGTGCACTCGTGCCGCCACAGGTCGACTTGCTGGCATTGGCAAACGTCGAGGTCGATCCGGCAAACTCGACCGGGTCGCTCCACACGTGGATGGGCTGGCCGGGGCAGGTCTTGGCCTTGGCGGACTTGGGCTCGGGTTCGCATTGCGGGCTGCAGCCGTCGCCGGCCGCTTCGTTGCCGTCGTCGCAGATTTCGTCGGGGTCGGCGAGGCCGTCGCCACACGCCGATCCCTCCTCGAACGTCGCGACCAGCGTATAGGCGCCCGAGGACGTGTCCTTGCCATCGACGAAAGCGAACACGGTCTCGCCTGCGTTCAGTGCTACTTGGGCCTTTTCGGCCACGCCCGCGCCGCCGGCCTCCGCGCACGCGGCCTGATCCGTGCCTTCGCAACTGCCGCGGCGCACGTAGAGCGTCCCATCGAATCCGGCAGCCGGCTTGAGTTCGAGCTTGACACGGCCGCGCACGCTTGCCGTGAAGGCATGGACCGCGTCCTTGGCTTGTCCGGCCGAGCCGCAGGCGGCTGCACCGTTGTAGTTCGACTTCAAGGGCGCGGTGTCCCCGCTCAGGGTCAGGGGCTCACCAGTGGTCAGCGCGGCCGCGGCACCGGGACACTTGTCGCTCTGTTCCGGGGCGACCGCCGTGTCGGGGGCGCCCGTCGAGGTGTCCGGCGCGATGCGCGGTTCGGCGTCCTGCTCGGGCAAGCCCAAGCACGGCTCGCACGGGCCGAACGCCTGGCCACTGTCCAGGCAGGTCTTGGTGCCCGATTCCTTGCCGCCCAGGCAGTTGCAAAATACATTGGCGCCCGGCGTGCACAGGCGGGTGGCGCCGGCATGGCCTGTGCCCGACGACTCACAGCCGTGGCCTGCCGCCGCCATCGCGCACGCGAGGGCGAGCGAGGCCAACGTCAGCACGCGGGTCACGGGCATCCCGAACAAGGGGTTCATGCGGATTCCTTGCGCGCTGCGCGCACCAGAAGAGGCAGTCCGGCGGCCCACAGCAGCGCCACCCAACCCGTGGTCGCCGCGGGGGACTGGCGGGTCGCGCCGCATGTTTCTTCGGCGGCAGTGGGCATGCAGTTGTCGAAGCCGTTCTTGGGTACCAGGTCGCAGGTGCCGGCCCGACCGGGCGGATACACGGCGCAGACCGCAGCGATGTCGTCAGGGGTGAGCGTCCGCCCCTTGGTCGAGCCACGCTCGTACGAGGCGTACATCACGGCGTCGGGGTCTGAACTGTGGCCGAGGCCGATGAAGTGGCCGACCTCGTGGGTCAGCACGGTCTGCAAGTCGAACTGGGCGTTCTTGGCGCTGATGGTGAAGTGGTTCGAGGCCGTGTTGACCTCGATGTCGGCATCGACGATTTCGCCCGACTTGGTGTCGTAGTGGGCGATCGCCTTGGCCAGCGTGTTGTCGGTGTTCTTGTATTTCCAGTCGTTGTCGCGAAAGAGCACGACGTTGACGTTGGGGCCGTTGGGGTCGTAGGCGACCTCGATGCAGTTGGTGTCCTTGAGTTCGCCGAACGTCAGGCTGGCCTTCTTGCCTTCGCCGCAATCGACGTCGCTCCAGGCCGCAAACGCCTTGCGCACCGCGTCGCGGACCTTGTCCATCGGCAGGTTCTGCGTGCCGTGCAACTGCATGCTGTAGCCGATGCAGTGGCCCTTCCAGAACAGCTTGGCGCCGCTGGCGGGGCAGCCGTCGCTGTCGGTCGCGCACGACTCGCCCTTGCAGGTGGACGAACGGCAAAACGCAGCCCCGTCGCTGGCCGTTGCCAGGGCCGCGCAAACCGCGACGCCGACCGCCGCCCGCTTCACGGACACCACGTATTCTTGTCGCCGCAGCAATCGCCGTTCTTGACGCACAGCGCATCGCACCAGCACGACTTGCCCGCCGAGTCCTTGCTCTGCTTGCCGCAGTTGTTCTTGCAGCCGACGGCCGCCGGGGCGCAATCCGGTCCGCAGGTGGTCGGGGTCTCGTTGCTGCCGCATACGCCGTTGCCACAGGTCGGGTTGACGCAGGTGCCGGTGTCGAGCTTGCACTCCTTGGGCGACGAACACGTGCCGCAGGTGCCGCCGCAGCCATCGCCGCCGCACAACTTGCCGGTGCACTGCTTGGTGCAGGTGCCGGTGCACGCGGTGCCGTCGGTCTTGCAGGTCTGACCGGCGAGGCAACCGCCGCAGGTGCCGCCGCAGCCATCGGGGCCGCACACCTTGCCGGTGCAGTTCTTGGTGCACGCCGACGTGCACCCGCTGCCGTCCGACTTGCAGGTCTGGCCGCTCGGGCACGAACCGCAGACACCGCCGCAGCCATCGGGCCCGCAGGTCTTGCCGGTGCAGTTCTTGGTGCACGTGGCGGCGCAGGCGCTGCCGTCGGCTTTGCAGGACTGGCCGCTCGGGCACGCGCCGCAGACGCCGCCGCAGCCGTCGGGGCCGCACACCTTGCCCGAACACTGCTTGGTGCAACTGCCGCCCGAGCAGGCGCTGCCGTCGGCAGCACAGGTCTCGCCGGTCGGGCAGGGTCCGCACGAGCCGCCGCAACCGTCGGGCCCGCACACCTTGCCCGTGCAGTTCTTGACGCAAGTGCAGCCGGTCTGGTCGGTCTTGCAGGTCTGGCCGCTCTGACAGGTGCCGCAGACGCCACCGCAGCCGTCGGGACCGCACTTCTTGTTGGTGCAGTTGGGGGTGCATCCCGACTTGCAGTCCTTGCTGCAATTGGTCGGCGTTTCGCCGGTGTCGCAGGCGCCGTTGCCACACGTCTTGGGGACACACAAGGTGCCGGTCGTGTTGCAGTTGCTGCCGGTCGCGCACTTGGCGCACAGGCCGCCGCATCCATCGCTGCCGCAGACTTTGCCGTCGCACTTCTTGACGCAGGGGCAGTCGCCTGGGCAGGTGGCGGTGGTCTCTCCGGCGTCGCAGACCTTGTTGCCGCACTGCGAGGCGCTGACACAGGCGGTACCGTCGGCGCTGCAGGTCTGGCCGGTCCCGCAGGTGCCGCATTCGCCGTCGCAGCCGTCCGGGCCGCACTTCTTGCCGGCGCACTTGGGCGTGCATGCGGCGGCGGGGCACAGAGCCTCCTTGTCGCTGCAACAGTCGGGTGGGTCCTGCTTGACGCAAAGGTCGTCACAAAAGCAGATTTGACCTTTTTCCTGGCTCTGTTTGCCGCACAGGTCCTTGCAGCCTTCCTTGGGCGCCGATTGGCAGTCCTTGGCACAGTTGGTGGGCGACTCGCCGGCCTCGCATTGGCCGTTGCCGCATTCGGCGGTGGCGGTCTTGCAGTCACCTGGGCAGTTCTTGTGGTCCTCTGGGGCGGTGCAGGTGTTGTCGCCGCAGGTCGGGCCACCGGCCTTGCAGTCGGTCTTGCAGTTGACACCGTTTTCCGGCGGATTCTGGCAGGCGCCGTCGCCGCACTCGATGGGGTAGCACTTGTAGTCAAAAGCACAGCCGATCAATGCCTTGGCTTTGGACAGGGTGTTGCCCGACAGGCCGACCGCGCACAGTTCGATGCACTTGACCGTGCCGCCGCAGTCGATGGCGCACTCGGCGAAGCTGGCGCAGCCGGTGTCGAGGTTGCACGCGGCGTACGGGCCGTTGCACTTGGCCGGCAGGCACAGCAGGAATGCGTTGGCGTAGCCGCAATCTTCGGGGCAGTTGTTGTCGTCTTCACCGGGCTCGCACAGGTCGTTGCCGCAGTCTTGCGGCGCGGGGCAGTCGATGGGGCAGGTCACGCTGTTTTCGGGCGCGAGGCACTTGCCGTCCCCGCAGTTGTTCTTGGCGTCCGCGCCGGCCGCCTCGGCAAGATCCGCGTCGCCGGCATCGCCAGCGCTGGCCGCGTCGGGCGAACCACCGGCATCGGCGACCACGCCCTCACCGGCGCCGTCGAGGCTGCTCGGCTTGGTGGTCTTGGGCTCGCACGACGTTTGCAGCGCGCCACCGCCGGCCGCCGCCGGGGTTTCGACGCACTTGAACTCGGCGCCGCAGGTTTCCAGCGGCTCCCATGACTGTGTGGCGGCGTCACACCGCTCGCGTTGGCTCGACAGTGCGGTGAACACGCAGCGCTGCTCGTCCACGGCCGGCTTGCACGGCTGCGCCGCCGGGGCATCGGCCCCGCTGGTCGTGTCCGCCGGGTTCTGCAGCCCGGTGGTCTGGCCCTGTTCGGCGCCGCACGCCGCCAAGCCGGCGACCGCGACGACGAGCGCGCAGCGACCGAGGGGTTGAAGCCAGGTGTGCTTGTGCATGGTTGCCTTCACCGCGACGCCGCAGCGGCCCGTTCGCCGCCGCAGCCCCAGGGTGTGCAGGATGGACGGCCAGCGGGCAAGGGTGCCGTTTGGTTGCCGTTTCGTCAAGCCGCCGCCGGTGCCACGGCCGGGCCATCTGGGCGCGATTGTGCTGTGGTGGCCGTCGCTTGGCCGCGGTCAGCGACGGACGACCTCGACCACGCGATCGGCAGCCTGGATGCCGGCGTCCTGCACCTTGCCGTCGGGCCAGCGCACCTGCACGCGCACCTGGTTGGCGCCGCCGAGCCCGAAATGGGCGTGGCCGTCATCCTGGCCCAGGTACAGGCAGCCGGCGCCGAGCGTGCGCAGTTGCTCCATGCCCGACGGGGTGCGCACGGTGATGACGGCTCCGACGCCGCGCGGATTGGGACCCGATTGGCGCACGCGCACGCGCAGCCAGTGGTGCCCCGAAGCCTGGATGTTGCGCAGCAGTCGCGGAGGCTGGCGGAACTGGTTGGCGAGCAGGTCCAGGTCGCCGTCGCCGTCGGCATCGAAAGCCACGACGCTGCGGCTGTTGCCGGCAAAGGCCTCTGGGCCATCCGGGGCCAGGTAGTAGTAGCCGCCTTGGGCCACAAACCACTGGTTTTTCTGGTCGGCGGCGAAAGAACCGGCAATCCAACCGTTGGCGAGGTAGAGGTCCTCGTCGCCGTCCAGGTCGGCGTCGAAGAACACGCTGGCCCAGCCCCAGCCGCGGTCACCGGGTTCAAAGCGAGCGATCTCGGAGTGTTGGAACGGCGCCTCGCCCTCGGGATCTCCCGGGTTCAAGTAGAGCTTGTTGCCCGAAAGGTACTGAAAGACGCTGGCCAGCGCGGCGTCGAGGCTGTCGATGGTGCTGGCGTCCTTGGGATAGACGACCTTGATGTTCTTGCTGAACATGTCGATGTTCGACACATAGGCGTCGAGTCTCCCGTCGCCGTTCGCATCCGTGAAGCTGACGTTCATGCCGCTGCCGCGGTCGTCGGTGCGGGTGCGTTCGGACACGTCGTCGAACGTGCCGTTGCCGCGGTTGCGATAGAGCAGGTCGGCGCCGAAGTCGTTGGCCAGCAAGAGGTCCTGGTCGCCATCGCCGTCGTAGTCCCACGCCCCGGCGGCCAGCGTCCAGGCCGTGTTCGCGACACCGGCCGCGGGCGCGCCGTCGCGGTAGCGCCCGTCGGGACCGCGCAAGAAAAGCTGGTGCGGTGTGCCGTTCTTGCCGTCGAGCGCCGGCAGGTTGCGGGTCGCGGTACGGGTGCGGTTGGCGGCGTCGCTGCCGTAGTAGCCGATGTACACGTCGAGGTCGCCGTCGCCGTCGGCGTCGAACACGGTGGCGACGTGGGCGCCCCGCCAGGTCGAAAGGCCCGCGCGTTCCGCGATGTCGACGAACCGGCCGCCCTGGTTGTCCAGCAAGAGCGTCGGGTGCTCGCTGCGCACGACGAGCAGGTCGAGGTCGCCGTCGCCGTCGGCGTCCACGAAAAGCGGGTGCCGCGCGTCGTCGATCGGCTGCGGCACGGCCCACGCATGGGTGGCGTCGCGAAAGGTGCCTGGTGCGGCCTTGCCGCCGTTGAGGTACAGGCGCCCCAGGCCTTCGCCAGCGATGAACAGGTCCGCGAAGCCGTCGCCATCGAGGTCGCCCACCGCCACGCCCGCGCCCATCACCTTGTGGATGTCGAAGCTGGTGGACGACCCAGCGACCGGCAGCGCCACGGGCAGTCTGGACTGGGCCGTCGCGTCGGCGAACATGGCCCCGTCCACGGTGCGCGTCGCATGGTCGGCCAGGACTGCGGCTTTGTGGTCCCATCGCGCCTTGGACCACGCGGCTGCGGCCTCGCGGACCTGCGGCATGACCATGACGTAGCGGCGGTCGCGCACCTTGCGCGCCAGGTCGGCGTCGATGGTCGCCGCACCTGTCTCGCGAGCCAGCGCTTCGCCCCGCCGCAGGTACCAGGTCGCCATCATCGACAGCAGTTCGCTGACGTACTCTGCGGCGAACGGGTCCATCGCAAAGGCCTTTTCGCGCCACACCGAGGCGAGCGCCAGCCAGTGGATGGCCGTGTCGCGCACGCCGTTTTGCTCGTGATCCAAGATGGTCGCGTCCAGGCCTTGGCGAGGCACGTCGCCCGGAAATCCGGGGGCAGGCTCGAACCGCAACTTCAAGTCGCCATTGGGCATCAATACATGGGGAAAAAGCTGCAGCGACGCCGACTCAGCGTGTGCGTAGTCGACCACGGCCCGGCGCCTGAGCGCGGTTTCCTCGAACTGGCCGTCATTCAAGAAGTTGTCCGCCTGCATCGGGTCGAAACCCGCAGCCAGGAAGTGCGCGAACGACTGCAGGTCGGTCAGCCATACCCCCACGGCCTCCTCGGTCACGGGCACCTGGGCCAGCCGGTTCAGGTCGGCGACAAGGTCCTGGCTGTTGCGGTTGTAGGCGTTCAAGGCTTTGATCTTGCCGACGATCATCGCCTCGGTCAGCGGCCCGAGTGCAGCGACGATGTCGGCGTCGGTCCGCAGGGGATCGGTACGCGGCGGATTGCGCAGCCCCCAGCGCTCGGCCAATTCAGCGTGCGCCCGTTGCACGGCGGTCGCCTCGATCAGGGGCGTGCGCTCTTGCACGGCCAAGGTGCCAGCGCGCTGCAGCAACGCAAGACCCAAGCGCGTGGTCACGTCGGCCAGCGCGTCGTAGGCGGCATCGTCGGCTGGCGGCAGCAGCGGCGACCGACCCTCGGCCTGCAGTTCGTCAAAGACGACGCTGAGCAACACGCGGTAGTGCTCGCTGGTGGTGCGGTAATCTGCGAAGGCCTTCAGCCCGTGGTCCTTGGCGAAAGCCGCGAGCTTGCCCCGCTGGTCGTCGTCCCACCCGCTCGCTGGGATCGGCGCGGCCGCGGCGATGTCGGCAGCGGTCAGCGCGGGGCCCTTGGCCATGGTCGAAGCCTTCTGCCAGGCCGCCCGCGCCAAGGCCTTGCTGGCAAGCACCCGCGCGTGGGTCGCGAACGCCGAGTATTCCTTGGAGCTGATGTAGCTGTCCAGCTGCCGGAATGTGGTCCAACAGGTGACATCCTTGGTGGTTTCGAGCCTGGTGATCGCGGCCTGCAACCGCTCGACGACCACTGCGAGGCCGTCGGTTGTCGAAGCATCTACCGCCAACGCCGCCGCACGCGGGTCATGTGCACCCGCTGCCGAGGCGACTGGCGCAGTGGCGGCCCTGGGCGTCGGCCTGCACGCGCCCAGACACAAGAGGGCCAGCGCCAGCACGGCGCCTTTTCGCTGGGAGGTCATCGTGACGGGCCCGGCGCGATGCTACTTGAGCGTGCAGGTCGCCAGATCCCAGTTGCGATTGTCGGTCTTGCCGTCGAACTTGTCGCTCGCCATCGACTCTGCGAATTCGATGAGCCCGACGCTCGAGCGGATGGTGTTGCGCAGCGTACCCGACCACGCAAGGGCGTCGTTGAGGAAATCCTTCCTGGGCCGCGCCTTGCAAGCCGCCAGGAACTTGGTCGCCACTTCTTTGTGCTTGCTCAAGTCCGCGGTATCGCCGAGCGCCGCCAGCAACTGCGCCGCGCCCGGGTCGGTCTTGCCGGCCAGGTTCTTCTTGAAACCGTCGCGAATGGCCGCCGGCGTCATCTGCGCCGCCGTCAGCACCGGCGCGAACTTGAGCAGGTTGCAACGCTGGCCGCTGAAGATCGGCCGGCCCATGTCGATGCGCAGCACGTCGCCCACGAAATCGTCGTCCACCAGCTTCTTGTTGACCAGTTGGTCGACGTAGTCGCGGTCCGCTTGCCCGCGCTCTGGGTAGGTCCAGGCGAAGATGGTGTCGGTGACCACCTTGCCGTCCTTGTCCTTGAGCGGACTGCCACTGCTGTCCTTGACGGCCTGGCCGTTGGCGCTGGTCAGCGCCGTGTAGTCCGCGCTGTCGATCGACACCGAGTCGAAACCGCCCAGCCGCGGGTCAAAGAAGAAATCGTTGCGCACCGACGACGGCACGCTGTTGGTCGAACTGGTCATCGACTGCAGGTTCAGGTCCACGGTGCAGAACAGCGGGCGCAGCAATTCCTGGGTGCCCTTGGTCTTGAGGAAATCGACCCGCTTCTCGTTCCACAGGCGGTTGCCATTGCGCACGGTGCTTTCCAGGCCGGCGCCGTCGTCCTTCTGGGCGCCCAGCGTCATCTTGAAACGGTCCATCAGCTCTTTGGCGCCGGGGGTGTCGGTGAAGTGCTCCCAGTGCACCCACGGTGAGTCGAATTCCTTGATGATGAGCCCGCCGCCCAGGTGGCAGCCGGCGCAGCGGGTCTTGCTGGCGGCCTTGGGCACGCACGAACCGACACTGTTGCAGGTGTAGCCGTCGGCGATGAGATCAATGGACGACCCGAAGAAGCGCCATGCGTTGTTCTCGCGCGCGTAGTAGTTGAAGACGCCGGCAGTCTTGTCGAAGCCGATCATCTCCAGGTCTGTCGGCAACTTCTGGACGTCGGCGCCGACGCCGAACACGCTCATCAGCAGCTCGTGGTTGCTGCGGCTGTTGCAGGTGCGCGAAATCACCAACCGATACGAGTCCGCCTGCTTGAGCGCCTGCGACCGCTCGCTGACGAAGCGCGTGGCGGTGCCGGCCGGTGGCTGCGCGGGGTCGTCCTTGCAGTTGACAGCGTCTGTCTTGCGCAGCTTGGAGGTGATTTCGTCCAAGTTCACCGGACACCCTCCGGCGGCCTTGAGCACCAACTCGGCCACCGGGTCCTTGAGTGCCTTGAGCTTGGTCGCCGTCATCGCCTTCTTGGTCAACTCGTCATTGACTTTGCACACGCCGGCAATGAGCTGCTGGTCATCGCCGGCCTCGGCCGATGGGGCCTGCTCACACGCGGCGAGCGCCAGGGCCAGCGCCGAAAGCACGGCGGCGGGCCGCGACAGGGACACGGGAAACCGGGACGTGTACATGGTTCGCCTTCCTCGGGTACGACGGGGCGCACGGGCGCTGGGGCGGCGAGCGTACACCAGGTGACAACCGCCTGCAAGCGGAACCTTCTGTCACGCCGGTGTCAACGCGGCGAACGTGCGTCGGTTTTCGGCGGAGCCCGGTGCCCAGCGGGGGCAGTTGACGGCACCGCCGCGCCGTGGACACAATCGCCGCGGGTTGGGCGGGGGTGTGCGATGGCGCGGACGTTCAAATGCACGACAGCGATCGCAGCTCCGCCAGAGGCCGTGTTCGCGGTTCTGGTGGACATCGACACGTGGGGGCAATGGCTGCCCAATCTCGTGCGCGTCGAGCGCGCGGGATCGGGTCCCTTGCAACAGGGCGAGCATTTTCGCGAAACGCGCAAGATGTTCGGTTCAGAGTCCACCGAGGCGTTTGAAGTGGTGGAACTTGAGGCTCCGCGGCGGTTGGTGCTGCGGGTCGATGGCAGCAAGGGCACATCAGGCAAGGGTATTTTTACGTTCGAGCACCTCGTGGCCGCTCAGGGTGAAGGCACGCTGTTGACCATCCGCGGCAGCATCGACATGCCAGGTTTCGTGGCCAAGCTGCTGGGCGGCCTGTTCATGGGCATGTTCAAGTCGGCGATCGCCAAGGACATGGAGGCGATGGGGCGCTTCGCGGCGACCCGCGCCAGTGGTTCTGGAGCGGCGTAGTGCGCATCGCAGTCGTCGGATCGGCCGGCACCGGCAAGACCACGCTCGCCAAGGCGCTGGCGGCCCACCTGGGCTGCGCGTACCTCGCCGACACGGTGCATCAGGTGCTGCGCGACCGCGGGCGCGATTCGTGGCGCGGCGTCGAGGTCGGCGACCGGCGCAAGATCCGCGAAGAGGCGCTGCAGCGCAAACTGCGGTTGGAGGCCGACGCGCCGGCCTTCGTTTCGGACAAGAGCGTCATCGACTACCTGGCGTATTGGCTGCAGAACCAGAGCGAGCACGAACAGCGCCACGTCAACGATGCCTTCGTCGACCAGTGCAAAGAGGGTGCCCTGCGCTACGACTTGCTGGTGTTTTTGCCGTACCGCGCCGATGTGGACTACGCAGTCGGCCGCAACCAGGATCCGGTCCACAACCTCAAGGTGGCGGCGCACAAGCGCGGCTTGCTGGTGCTGCTCGGCTTGCCCCACATCGAGGCGCCGTATTCGTTTGGCGAAGATGTGGGCGCGTGGTGCGAGCGCTGGGTGACGCCAAACCTGCACAAACCTGCGCACTGAGCGGGAAAAACTTTTTCGGCAGCGACGCCAGCCAACCTCGCAAGTTCGCTGGGGGTTCACCAGCCCAGGCCTGCGAGGATCCATGCCCGAAGTGTGTTCGATCGCCGCCACCGAACCGACGCTGGCGCGCCCGCACCGCCGCGCCCGGCCGCCGCGCACCGGCAAGCGCAAAGCCATCCGCTGGCCAGAGGGGCGCCTGCTCGAATTCCTGCTCGAGCGCGAACTCGGCCTGGAGGCCCCGCCGCCCGAAACCGACGAAATCGTGGACCCGTGGTTCTGACAAATTCCGCCAGGCGACTGCCTGCAAGCCGCTGAAATCGCAAATTCTTGCCGCCCGTCCCGACTCGCGCTACCCTCGGTCCTCCCTTTGGGCCGGAGGCGCGCATGTCGAGAGAGTTCACCTTGGGCGTGGAAGAAGAGTTCCAGATCATCGACCCCAAGACCCGCGAACTCAAGAGCCTGATTTCGCAACTCATCGAAGCGCACACGCCGATGGACGAAGTCGCGCTGCAGCCCGAACTGCACCAAAGCGTGGTCGAGGTTGCGACCGGCATCTGCGACGACATCGAGGCCGTGCGCCGCGACGTCATCAAGAACCGCCGCGCGGCCAACAAGATTGCCGAGCGCGTGGGCGTGCGCATCGCCGCCGCAAGCACCCATCCCTTCTCGCACTGGGAAGAGCAGGAAATCAGCAAGAAAGAACGCTACGTCCAGTCGGTCGAAGAGATGCAGGACGCCGCCCGCGGCAACCTGATTTTCGGCCTGCACGTGCACGTCGGCATTGAGGACCGCGAACTGGCCATCGACGTGTACAACCAGGCGCGCTACTTCTTGCCGCACCTGCTGGCGCTGTCGTGCAGTTCGCCGTTCTTCAACGGCCGCAAGACCGGCCTGTGCTCGGCGCGGACGCTCATCTTCAAGCGCCTGCCGCGCACTGGCATCCCGGAGAGGTTCTTCTCCTACGGCGAGTTCGAGTCGTTCCTGAACACGCTGGTCGCCACAGGCTGCATCGACAACGGCCGGCGCGTGTGGTGGGACCTGCGGCCGCACCCGACGTATTCGACGCTGGAATTCCGCATCTGCGATCTGCCGCCGCTGGTCAAGGACACCATCGCCATTGCGGCGCTGGTGCAGGCGCTGGTCGCCAAGCTGGTGTGGCTGCGGCGGCGCAACTTGAGCTTCAACATCTACCGGTCGGCCATGGTCGACGAGAACAAATGGCGCGCGGCCCGCTATGGCGTCCACGGCAAGCTCATCGACTGGGGCAAGAAGAAAGAGGCCCCTTTCGCGCAGTTGGCCGAGGAACTGGTCGAGTTCGTCTGGGACCTGGCGGGCGACCTAGGCTCGCGCAAGGAAGTCGAGGACGCCATGCGCATCGTGCGCGAGGGCACCTCGGCCGACCGGCAAATCGCCACCTTCGAGCGCACCGGCAGCCTGGAAGCCGTGGTCGATCAATTGCTGGAAGAGACGCTGGTCGACATCGTCGACGACAACAGCGCGGCCGCGTAGCCGATGCCGGGCATCGTAGTGGCCATCGTCGTGGCCGTATTGGGCACCGCTGACGATTGGGCGGGCGTCGAGTTTCGCTGGGCGCAGTTCGAGCTGGCGCGCACGGCGATGATGGAGCGCACGCTGGAGCCTCCCGCCGAGGGATCGGCCCTCGAATCGCTGGCGTGGCGGCGGGCGGCCGACCAGGCGCTGTGGAGCCTGGACCCGACGGCGGAACTGATCCCGGACGGGGCCATTGGCGCCCTGCGCGGCCCGGACGACCGCCATGGCCACTATGCGGGCGAGGCGGTGGCGCTGCCGTGTGAGGGCAAACCCTTGGCAGGGCTCAAGATCTACCGCATCCCGGGCACGGCGGAGCAGGCCGAGAGCGAGGATTCGCCGCAGGTCCGGCAGTCGCGCGACAAGAAACGCAAGGAAATCCTCGACGCCGCCTGGACCGCGCGGGCCGCCGCCCTGCCCTTCAAGGCCGCTGAACTCAAGTGCGCCATGGAGTGGCTGTCCAAGCAACTGCCGGCGCCCAAGATCGGCGAGCGCCAGTCGCAGCTCGACCTGGCGTGGATCAACGCCTACTCGGGCTGGATCAAGGCGCTGGACAAGAACGGCGACATCATCGCCCGCAAGTTCTGGGAGCGCGCGAGCGAATCCGAACACGTGGCCGACGTCGCCGACCCGGGCATCGCCGTGGCGCCGTGCCCCAAGCTGGAGGGCGCGTGGTGCGTGGCCGACGTGCGCCTGGACGGCCCCGCCTGGAACGCCGACGTGCGCGTCCACGACCACCTGCACAAGATCGACGGCAAGGACACCCAGGGCCTGGACAAGGAGGCGGTGACCAAGGCGCTCGGCGGCGAACCCAAAAGCAAGGTCGCCCTGACCCTGCAACCTGCGCTCGGCGGCAAGGTCCGAGAACTCAAGCTCGTGCGAGACCAGGCCGTGGACCACGACGTGACGGCACGCGACCTCGGTGGCGGCATCGTGCACGTCCGGCTCAAGGACTTTGTCAAAGGTACGGGTGGCCGGTTGCGCGAGGCGCTGCTGTTGGCGCTCAAGCCCAAGAAGCAGAAGAAGCCGACGGAGCTGCGCGGCCTCGTGCTCGACATGCGCGGCCACCCGGGCGGCATCCTCGACGAAGCGGTGGCGGTCGCCGACAGCCTGCTCGGCCAGGGCGTCATCGTGCAGACCCGCTGGCGCAGCCGGACGGTCGACCGCCAAGCCACCGCGACGATGGACGACCTGCTGGGCCCGTTGGTGGTGCTGGTCGACAAGCGCTGCGCCTCGGCTTGTGAGGTGTTGACCGGAGCCCTGCAGGACCACAAGCGCGGCCCTGTGCTCGGCGCCAAGACCTTCGGCAAAGCCTCGATGCAGGAGGTCAAGCGGCCCAACCTGATGGCCGAGTTCTACGTCAAGACCACCATTGGCCGCTACCTGACGCCCAACCACCGCGACCTCGACCACATCGGCACCCAACCGGACGTGGCGCTGCCGGCGGACGCGACGCTCGTCTTTGCCCAGGCGGCGGAGCCCTGGCGCCAGTCCGCTCAGTGTGTTGCGGAAAAAGGCAGCGCGCCCAAGCGATTGGCGGCCGACGTCGCACCGCGGCGCAAGCCCGACCCGTGGCTGGAGATGGCGGTGGATTGGGTCGGATGCGTCGGCGGCGTGCAAGTCGGCGTCCGGTAGGCCGGGAGCGCGTGGTCGCGCCCGCAGGCCGGTCGCTGCTGCTGGTCCTGGCGCTCGCCGGTGGGTTGTCGGGCGCGGGGCACATCGCCAGTTCGCCATGCGCGCGTGCCGACGACGGCCTGGTGCGGTACCAGACCCTGACCACCGCCGACGGCGACATCCACTACCCGGCCCAATACGAGGCCTTTGCGCGCCGCGCCGCCGCCACGCTGCGCGACGCCCGGGCGACCGTAGGCCCCATCTTCAACGACCGACCGCGGCCACGGTTGCAGCTGACGATCGACGACTTTGGCGACGACGCCAATGGCTACGCTCAGACGCTGCCCTACGATCATGTGCACTTGCAGGCCTACCCGCCAGACCCGCGCTCGGACCTCGGCGACCATGGCGACTGGCTGCGGATGCTGGTGTTCCACGAGTTCGCGCACATCTTGCACTTGGGTGACGCCGGTGGTTTCCCTGGCGTGATCAATGCCGTGTTTGGTCGCACGCTGCTGCCCAATGCCGCGATGCCGCGGGTGCTGACCGAGGGCATCGCCACTTGGCTCGAAACCCGCCACACCGGCGGCGACGGCGCGGTGGCCGGGCACGGCGGTCGGGTCGGATCGCCGCAGTTCGGAGCGCTCTTGCGGGCGGCGGTGCGCGACGACACCCTGCCCGCGTCGCTCGACAGACTGACCGCGACGCCGCTGTTGTGGCCGCGCGGCAATGGCTGGTATCTCTACGGCAGTCTGCTGGTCGATGACGCGGTGCGCCGTCATGGGGAGGCGCCGCTGCGGCGCTTCTTGGCCGGTTTCGGCCGCCAGATTGTGCCTTATGGCTTGCAGGGTCACGCGCGGCGGGCGTGGGGCAGGTCGCTGCACGCGCTGTGGACCGATGCTCGCAAGGCGGCCATCGCCGAGACCCGGACGCTATGGCGGGCGCAAGCGGCGGGCTTGGGCTTGGCGGCCGACGCCACGGTGGGCGCGCTGGAGACCGCTGGCGACGGTCACCGCTTGTCCCACGGCGGCAATTGGCGCGGCCGGATGCGGGCCCTGCCGGACGGCTTGGGCGCCGTGGTTGCCGAGGCGCCGATCGACGACGTGCGCTGGATCGATCGGGTCTCGCCCGAGGGCCCACCGTCGAGGGTGTTGCGGTGCGCCTTGGACTGCGACGAGCCGATGGTCGACCCCTCCGGCGAGTGGCTGCTTTTCACCGAGACGCGGCCGACCCAGCGCCAGTATGGCTTTCGCGAACTGATCGCCGTTCCGTGGTCGGGCGGGCCGCAGCGGGTGGTGACCCAGGCCGCGCGGCTGCGCACGCCGTCGCTGTGGTTGGACGCGCCGACGGGGGTGGGCCGCGATGCGGTGCTGGCAGTGGCCGTTCGCCAAGGCCGCACGGGGCTGGCCGTGGTCGACTGGCGAGCGGCGTTGCGGAGCGGCACGGCGGCGCCGTTGCGGTGGCTGACAGAGCTGGCACCGATTGGCACGGTCCTCGACACGCCGATCGCGCGCGGCGAAAGGCTATGGTGGACGGCCTCAGCCGGCGAGGGTCGGCGGCTGTGGCGCGGTCGGCTGGCGCACGGTCCCCGCGGCTGGGCAGTGGTGGATGCCGCGCCCTGGGATCCGCCCGGCGTGCCGGCGTGGATGGCAGAGTTGCAGTGGACGTCGGCTGGCCAGATGGCTGCATTGGCCAGCCGCGACGGCAAGCGCGACGCTGGCGTGCTGGACCCCACCAGCGGCACCTGGACCTGGCGCACCGATACCGTGACGGGCCTGACCTCCCTGGCGGCGCTGCCCACCGCCGTGCTCACCGTTCGCCACCACGGCCGCGGCTTGGAGATCTGGCGGGCACCGCAGGCGCTGCCGCAGCGGCCCAACCCCGCCACCCAAGCTGTCGTCACCAGCGCCTACGACCCGACGCCGGTCCACGCCGAGGCCACCGCGTATTCGCCTTTGCCCACCCTGCGGCCGCGGTCGTGGCGACCGACCTTGGTGGGCAGTGCGCCGCAAGGGGCGTGGCTCGGGCTGCTTCTGACAGGTCGCGACGCGGTCCATTGGCTGGACGCTTCGCTCTACAGTCAGATCCGCACCGATGGCAACGAACCATTTGTGCAACTGGACCTGGGCCTGCAGCGCTATGAGCCAGCGTGGTCGCTGTCTGCGGCGTTCGACCACAGTGCAGTGTGGTACCGGCGCGGCTGGCAGTGGCGGGCGGCGCCCACGGGCCGGGTCGGCGCGCGGCTGGGCGGCAGTTGGGTGTGGCCGGGACTGCGCGAGGCGTGGACGGTCTCGGGCGGCGTGCGCTTTCGGCAGGTGTGGCTGCGCGAGACGCCCTTTGACCTGGGTGCGCCCCATGACCCTGCGGGCCCCTTGCCCATCGCCCCGGTCGTTGGCCTGGATTTGCTGACCGACCTGGCGGTGGGCTGGCGCTACGCCGAGCGCTACCCAGAGTCGGTGCGAACCGAGCGCATCGCTGCCGTGTCGGCTTCGGTCACGACAGGCGTGCAAGCGGCCACCGCAGAGCGACGTCTGGTGCTCGGCGCCGCCACCGAACAGGCTTGGCCCTTGGGCGGCCGCAACGTCGCCTCGGTCAACGCCCACCTGGCATGGGCGCCCTGGCCCGGGCAGCGCGACCCGCTCTACGCCATCGGCGGCGTGCATCCCTTGCAGGCGTTGGCGGTGTTGGGTCTCGGCGGTCCGGCCAACGGCAGCGTGCGCGGCGCCAACTGGGAGGGCACGGGCCTGGGCGGCAACCTGCTCGCCTGGGGCACCGCGGCATGGACTTTTCCGGTGGCCGATGTCGGCCGGTCCTTGGACACGCTGCCGCTGTGGCTGGGCCGGGTGTCGGCCAGCGCGTTCGCCGACGGCGCCTGGGCGGCGTGGCCGGCGGGCAAGCTGCGGGCCGGGGGCTTGGCGTCGCTGGGGGTTGACCTTGCTGCGGAATTGACGTTCGGGTACGTGGTCGATGCCACGCTGCACCTGGGCGCGGCGGTGACGTCGGCGGGCGAAGCGGGCAGTTGGGTGAGTTTGGGGTTGTAGCGTTGGCCGGCAAAGGTCAGCGACGGCGGACGCTGGCGAGCCAGGATCGCGGGTCTGGACCTTGGAACGGCCGATCCGGGGACCGCGGATCGCCAGTTGGGCCAACGCCGATGGACGAACAACGCCGTTGACACTGCGCCGCGGCCACGCCGACACTCGGCGGACTGCGGCTTCCGGCCGCTCGGCTGACCCCGTGAATGAGTGCTCTCAAACTGGCCGCTGGCGCTGGCCCCGAATCGTCGCCCTTGTGGCTGGGCTCGCGCTAGCGTGTGCGGGGTGCGTCGACTTCGATGCGCCGCGGGTTGCCTCTTCCGGTTTCGCGCCAAAGCCGGACGCGGGGCGCGGCCCAGACAGTGCCGGCGACGCGCGAGCCGTCGATGGGGAGCCCTCGCCCACTGCCGCGGCCAACGCCAACGCCCCCATGGTCGACCGGAGCGTCCTGGCCGACGACAACTCCGGCCTGCGGACGGGTTCGCAGGTCCGCCCGGGCAACCTGCACGACCCACACCCGGCGCCTGTGCCCCTCGGCACCTACACCCGCGACGCCGCCAACGGCCTATTGACCCAACGAGTGCTCGGCGACGTGAAAGAAACCTGGACCTACAATGGCTTTGCCGACGTAGAGAAGTACAAGGTCTGGATCCCCCAGTCCGTGCACTACCAGGAGGAATACACCAAGCGCGACGGCCTGGGCCGCGTGACCGAGCGCAAGGTCACCCACGCCTATCTTGCCCCCGACACCTGGACCTACACCTATCACGCCACCCGCGGCTGGCTGACGTCGGCGAGCAAGAACGGCGCGCAAGTCGGGGCGTGGACGTACGACGCCCGCGGCAACCGGCTCAGCGAGACCGCCAACGGCGTCACCACCGCTGCGACCTTCGACGCGCAAGACAAGCAGTTGACGGCGGGCAGTCGCACCTTGACCTACGGCGACGACTTGGGCCGCGTCACCGCCGAGGCCGGGCCGGGCGGCGACGCGCGCGCCTACGTTTGGGATGCCGGTGGGCGGTTGGTGCAAGCCCAAATTGTGGTCAACGGCACTGCCACCCAGGTGGACTACACCCTCGACGCCGCCGGCCGGCGGGTGGGCAAGAAGGTCAACGGTACGCTGGTCGCCGGGTGGTTGTACGACGGGGCGCTGCGGCCGACCGCGCAACTGGACACCTCCGGCAAGCTGGCGCTGCGGTTTGCCTATGGGTCGCTGGGGCACTCGCCCGATGCGGCGGTGAGGTTTGACACCGCCACCGGCGCGGTCGCAGGCGTGTACTGGTTCGTGCACGACCAGGTCGGCAGCGTGGTGGCGGTGGTCGATACGGCGACGGGGGCGGTGGTCGAGCGCAGCAGCTACGGGCCGTGGGGTAATCGGACGGTTGAGGTGCCGAACGCGGTGTTTTCGCATCCGTTCGGGTTTGCTGGCGGGCTGCATGACGCGGATACCGGGCTGGTGCGGTTTGGGGCGCGGGAGTATGACCCGCGGATTGGGCGGTGGTTGGCGCGGGATCCGATTGGGTTGCGGGGGGGTGGAATTCGTTTGCGTATGCGTTCAACACGCCGACGGGCTGGATCGACCCCGAAGGCCGGACGCCCGTTGCTGCCGGTTGGGGCCTCCTGCTTGCACAGGCAGCTGCCACGGGCGCCGCCGTGGACACCGCTTGGCAACTGGGCGAAATGGCATTTGGGGTTAGGGGATGGGGTGATTTCGATTGGGCGCGGGTAGGCGAGGCCGCTGGTTGGGGCATGGCGTTCAGCGGCTTTGGCAAGTTTTTTGGCGCGGCCAAAGTGGCCGACACGGTCTGCCGCTCCGCCGGCCCGCGATTGGACATGGTCGACGATGCCAAGGATGCCATGATCCGGTGGCTGGGTGATGACTACGTGGTCATGACGAATGGGGCTGGCGACAAGGTGTTCATGAGCAAGGACGGACTGAGGAAGCTGCGGTTTGATCTCAACAGGCCATCCCCCCACGAGAACCCTCATTCGCATATTGAAGAACTCATCAACGGCAAGTGGCACAAATCAGGCGCCATCTATCCAGCAGATGTGCCACCGTACTAGGAGGAGTCGAATGCGAATCTTGGAAGACAACTCTGACAAGTCTCTGACTGCCGTCTCGATATTCCTTACCCGGGCAGAAGCAGCGGAACTTCGCGACGCACTGGTGGCGCTGCTCGACGGCAACGGAGAAGGCCACGAACATGTATCCAGCGCGGACTTCCAGAAGGAAATTACAGTCGCAATCTACGACGACAACAATTGGATCCAATTCAATGAGCGCGTTCAGCGCCTGATTGTGGACGATGAGTAGGCTTCGCTTCGCATCTGCTGGCGGCGTGCTGTCAGCAGTGCCTTCGCCCTGCCGGGCGCGACTTCGGCTTGCACGCGCGCCAGCCTTTTGGGCTTGCCTCTGGCTTGGCTCGGTTGCGCTTTCACCCGGCTGCGGGGACGGCGCCGCGAGCAACCCGGCCCCGCCACCAAGCGCCCACGACGCCGACAGCACAGGCGTCGTGGAGGAAGTGGACGCCCAGCCCACGGTAGACGCCCTCGCCGCACTCGAAATCCCCTGCGGGCCATGCACGGACCAAAACCCCTGCACCCACGACCACCTCCGCCCCGACTGCACCTGCGCCCACGATCCCCTGCCGCTCGCCTGCAACGACGACAACGCCTGCACCACCGCCGACTTCTGCGGCCCCGACGCCACCTGCGCCGGCCTGCCCCTGCCCGCAACCGCCTGCCTGGACCCCAACCCCTGCACGCTCGATGCCTGCGACCCCAAGGCCGGCTGCATCCACCCGCCGGCCGACCCGACGACACCCTGCGACGACGGCAACCCCTGCACCGCCCCCGATGCCTGCTAGTAGGCGAAACCCCAAATTCGCACCGGGATACGGGCCGTGATGCCACAACAATTCCTCAATCGGTTTCGCCTACTAGCTGCTCGTTGCGTGAAGGGGGCTCGCAGCCCCCTCGCGCGC
>VGRO01000100.1 GCA_016875335.1 Deltaproteobacteria bacterium
ATAATAAGTCGATCACTCTCACATCAGGACGGAGCCGCGAGTCGGACCTTTGGTCCGCGAGCTGGCGACCCACGGAGCAAGCAAACGGGCCCGAGAAATGATTGAGTAAATCATTTCCTGGCCCTCAGCGAAGAAGGCTTGGTCCCAGAACGCGAAGGCCCTGACAGGTCGACTACGGCCGTTCACACCACAGCAAGGCCGCCAGAACCCGGCGCGCAACAGGGCTGAGGTACTTCCGGCCGCGGCTGCGGCCGGACGCGGGGGTGAGCGCGCATGGGCGCGCGAGGGGGCTGCGAGCCCCCTTCACGAAGCAAGCAGCCAGTAGCCGAAACGGATCGAGGATTTGTTGCGGCATTCCGGCCCGTATCCCGACGCGAATTTGGGGTTTCGCCACTAGTGGGTGACCACGCCCTCGACGGGGTCGTGGATGCCCAGGTCGTCGCGCGACAGGGCGGTCGGGTTGGCCAGGAACGCCTTGGGGTCGTCCAACCGCAATACGTTCTGCAGCACCTGGTCGGCGTGGTCGACGAACACGATGTCCAAGGCGTCGGTGACCTGCTTGGGGATTTCTTGCAGGTCCCGCTCGTTTTCGCGCGGCACCACGATGCGGCGGATCCCGGCGCGGTGGGCGGCGATCATCTTCTCCTTGAGGCCGCCGATCTGCAGCACGCGGCCGCGCAGGGTGATTTCTCCTGTCATCGCGACGTCGTGGCGCACGGGGATCTGGGTCAGCGCTGAGCAAAGGGCCGACGCAATGGCGATGCCCGCCGACGGTCCGTCCTTGGGGATGGCCCCCTCGGGAAAGTGCACGTGCAGGTCGATCTTGCTGGCGAACTCCTTGTTCAGGCCGAGCATGTGCGCCCGCGAGCGCACGTAGGTCAGCGCGGCTTCGACCGACTCCTTCATCACCTCGCCGAGCTTGCCGGTGACCGTCATCTTGCCCTTGCCCGGCACCAGCGCGACCTCGACCAGCAGCAGGTCGCCGCCGGTGGCCGTGACGGCGAGGCCATTGCTCACGCCCACGCGGTCCTTTTCCTCGGCGTCGTTGCGCTTGAACTTCTCGGGTCCGAGCAGCTCCTTGACCAGGGCTCCGTCGACGGCGTAGGTCTTGCGTGGCGTGTCGGCGCCCTCGGTCAGCGCGGTCGTCAGGTGACGGGTGCCGAGCTTGCGGCACACGCTGCCGATCTGGCGCTCGAGGCTGCGCACGCCGGCTTCGCGGGTGTAGCAGCGGATCAGCGTCTCGATGGCGTCGGTGGCCAACGTGACGTCGGCCACCTTGGCGAGGCCCGTCTCTTCCAACTGGCGCGGCACCAGGTAGTGCTGGGCGATCTGCAGCTTGTCGTACTCCGTGTAGCCACCGAGTTCGAGGATCTCCAGGCGATCCTGCAACGGCCACGGGATGTTGGGCAGGTTGTTGGCGGTGGTGATGAAGAGCACCTTGCTCAGGTCGTAGTCCAGGTCGATGTAGTGGTCGACGAAGGCGTGATGCTGTTCCGGGTCGAGCACCTCAAGCAACGCAGCCGCCGGATCGCCGCGAAAGTCCATGCTCATCTTGTCGATTTCGTCGAGCAGCAGCACCGGATTGCTGGTGCCGGCCCGCTTGAGCGCCGCGATGATCTTGCCGGGCAGCGCGCCGACGTAGGTGCGGCGATGGCCGCGAATCTCGGCCTCGTCGCGCACGCCACCCAGCGAGATGCGCACGAACTTGCGCCCCAGCGCCTTGGCGACGCTCTTGGCGAGGCTGGTCTTGCCGACGCCGGGCGGGCCGACCAGGCACAGCACCGGCCCCTTGCCGACCTCGCCGCGCAATTGCTGGACGGCGAGGTACTCGACGATGCGCTCCTTGGGCTTGTCGAGGCCATAGTGGTCCTCGTCCAGCACTGCGCGCGCCGCGACCACGTCGAGCTTGTCGTCGCTGTGGGTCGCCCACGGCAGCGCGAGGACCCATTCGAGGTAGGTGCGCACGACGCCGGCCTCGGCCGACATCGGGTTCATCATCTTGAGTTTCTTGAGTTCGCGCTCGAGCTTGTCACGGGCCTCGGCCGACAGCGGCTTGTCGGCGATCTGCTTGGCCAATTCCTCCAATTCCTGCTTGAACTCGTCGGACTGTTCGCCGCCCTCGCCGTGCCCCGGCTGGCTCTTGCCTTGCTGGGGCTGCGATTTCTTGCCGCCCGGCGTTTCCGCCGCCAGTTGCTCGGATTCGGCGGCCAGCAGCTCGCCGAGACGCTGCAGGCGGGCGTAGGGCGCGGCCAAGGCCAGCAGTTCCTGGCGCTCGGAGAGCTTGAGCCCGACGTGGGCGGCGATCGTGTCCGCCAGCTGACTGGGGTCGTCGATGGCTGTGACCGACATCAGGATTTCGGGCGGGATGCGCCGGTTGACCTTGAGGTAGGCCTCGAAGGCCGCACGCACGTCTTGGCGCAGCCGCTCTGCTTCGCCGGGGGTCGGTTCGGGCTGGTCGTCGGCGGCGTACGGCACCACGTCTGCACAGAGGTATTGCAGGCCGTCGACAAAGCGCACGATGCGGGCGCGGCGCCGGCCCTCGACCAGCACCTTCACCGTACCGTCGGGCAAGCGCATGATGTTCTTGACGGCGCCCACACACGCCACGTCGTACAGATCCTCCTGCACCGGGTCGTTGGTGCGCGCGTTCAGTTGCGCGACGATGAGGATGTCATTGTCCGGTCGCGCGAACGCGGCCTCGAGCGCCGCCACCGACTTGTCGCGGCCAACGAAAAGCGGCACGACCATGTACGGGAACACCACCACGTCGCGCAGCGGCAAGACGGGTATCTGGACGGCGGTGGGAGATTCAAACGCGTGGGCCATGGCACTCCTGTGGCGTCACGGCTGCGCCGACCAGCGGCAATGCGATGACCGGGCCAGATAAGGCCGGGTGTCCGGCGGCGTCAACCCTGACCGGAGGCTGTCGGCGGCGCGGCGACGATCAAGCCGCGTTGTCCATCAACCCGAGCAAGGGCCTCCGGCCGTTGAGGATGGTGTCCTCGTCGATGAGCACCTCGCGCACGGTCGCGTCGCCCGGCACGTCGTACATCACGTCGAGCAGCGCCTCTTCGAGAATCGCGCGCAATCCGCGCGCGCCCACCTTGCGGTCGATGGCCCGCCGCGCCACCGCCGCCACCGCCGCGTCGGTGAACTTGAGTTCGACCCCGTCCATCTCGAACATCCGGCGGAACTGCCGAACCAGCGCGTTCTTGGGCTCGGTCAGCACGCTGATGAGCGCGCGTTCGTCCAGCTCGTGCAGCGACACCACCACCGGCAGGCGGCCGACGAACTCGGGAATCAGGCCGAACTTGATGAGATCCTCGGGCTGGACTTGCTCCAGGAGCTTGCCGGTCTCGACCTTGGCGTCGGCTTTCTCCTTGCCGAACCCGATGGATTTCTGGCCGACGCGGCGCTCGACCACCTTGTCCAGCCCCGAGAACGCGCCACCGCAGATGAACAGGATGTTGGTGGTGTCGACGGCGATGAACTCCTGTTGGGGATGCTTGCGGCCGCCTTTGGGCGGGATGTTGGCGATGGTGCCTTCCAGGATCTTGAGCAGCGCCTGCTGCACGCCCTCGCCCGATACGTCGCGGGTGATCGACATGTTCTCGGCCTTGCGAGAGATCTTGTCGATTTCGTCGATGTAGACGATGCCGCGGCTGGCGGCCTCGATGTCGTGTTCGGCGGCTTCAAGCAATCGCACGATGATGTTCTCGACATCCTCGCCGACGTAGCCCGCCTCGGTCAGCGTCGTGGCGTCGACGATGGTGAACGGCACCCGCAGGATCTTGGCCAAGGTCTGGGCCAGCAACGTCTTGCCCGAACCGGTGGGGCCGAGCAGCAGCACGTTCGACTTTTGCAGCTCGACATCGTGGTGCTTGCCGGCGCGGTACTCCAGCCGCTTGTAGTGGTTGTACACCGCCACCGAAAGGACCTTCTTGGCGTGATCCTGGCCGATGACGTAGTCGTCGAGAATGCGCCGCAGATCGCGCGGCTTGGGAATCGAGTTTCCCGAACCGGCCTTGTCGTCCTTGTCGACCTCTTCGGCGATGATGTCGTTGCACAGCCCGATGCACTCGTCGCAGATGTAGACCGTCGGGCCCGCGATGAGCTTCTTGACCTCGCGCTGCGACTTGCCGCAGAACGAACACGCGAGGTTCTGCAACTCGCGGCGCCGATCGCTCATCTGAATCTCCAGGCCCGGCGGGTCCGGGCGGGCTGCGGGGCGCAATCGCTGCACCGCACGGCCGATGCTACACCACGGGGCCGGCGCGCGTCAACCTGCGCTGCGCGCACAATACCGGGGAACCAATGGTCTTTGTTCAGGACTAGGCCTTGCCCTTGCGCGCCAGCACCTGGTCGACGACGCCATAGGCCTTGGCCGCGTCGGCGGTCAGGTGGAAATCGCGATCGGTATCGTTCTGGACGCGATCGACCGATTGGCCGGTGTGGCGCGCCACGATTTCGTTGATCATCTTCTTGGTAGCGAGCATCTCGCGCGCCGCGATGTCGATGTCGGTGGCCTGACCGGTGAATCCGCCGAGCGGTTGGTGCAACATCACCTTGCCATGGGGCAGGATCACCCGGCGGCCTTTGGTGCCCGCCGCGAGCAACACCGCCGCCATCGACGCCGCCTGGCCGATGCAGATGGTGGCAATCGGGCACTGCACGTATTGCATGGTGTCGTAGATGGCCAAGCCAGCCCCCACGTAGCCGCCGGGGCTGTTGATGTAGAGCGAGATTTCCTTTGTGGGATCCTCGCTCTCCAAGAACAGCAGTTGGGCGATGATCAGGTTGGCAATGGCGTCGTTGATCCCGGTGCCCAGGAACACGATGCGGTCCATGAGCAACCGGCCCCAGATCTCGGCGTTGCGCTCGCCGCGCGGCGTCTGCTCGGTGACGTAGATGCTCGGCAGCGGCGAATAGACCGCAGCCTCCACCGACACGCGACTGACAGAACGGTCCCCGTCCATCCATCCTCCTGGTAGGCGCAACACGCGCGTCAGACCGCGATTGCCGCGGGTGGGTGGGCCTGGTCGCGGTCGGCCGCCTCGCCATCGGCCGGCTCAGCGTCGCCCGACGCCCGGTCGCTGGCCTCGCGGCGCGCGTTCCAGGCCTCAAAGCCGGCCAACGACAAGGTCTCGCTGACCGACCATTGCGCAACCTCGACCAGCAAGGCCCGGGCCGCATCCATCCGCGCAACGAACTCGGCCTCCTTCAGCCCTTGCGGCGTGGCGGTCGCTCGGCGGATCTCGCGGGCCAGTTTGGGACTGCGGGCGATGCGCGCCTCGATCGACGCCTGCACGGCTTGCGCATCGGCCGCCACGGCCTCGACCTCGACGATGTGGTGCAGCGCCAGCGACCGCGCCAGACTTTTGCGCGTCTCGGCGGCGAGGATGGCGCGGTAGTTGTCGAAAAAGCCGTCCATGGCGCCGCCCAACTGGGCGAACTGTTGCCGCAAGTTCCGGATCTGGTCCTCGACTTCGCGGGCGACCAACGTCGACGGCACGGGCACCTCGTTGGTCGCGAGCATATGGTCGATCGCAATCCTCTCGCGCGTTTCCGCCGTCAGCGCCTGGGCGCGCGACGCGAGCCGCTCGGCGATGTGGGCCCGCGCCGCCGCCAGGTCGGCAAACCCGAGGTCCACCGCCAGTTCGTCGTCCACGGCCGGGATGGCCGGCCGGCTGACCGAGACCAACGTGCCTTGCACGCGCACTGTGGCGTCTGTCCCGCCCTCGGCGGGCAGCGTCAGGTCCACCGTGTCGCCGGCCTTGGCGCCAGCGAACGCGCTGTACACGGTCGCGCTCAACCGGCGGAGTTCATAGGTCGTTTGCAGGTTCTGTTGGGCCTCGATCGCGTCGCCTGTCGCGGTGTCGGTCACCGTGTAGGTCAGTTCGGTGGTGTCGCCGTCCTGCACGGAGCTGTCGACCGGGGCCAGTTCGGCGCGCTCCTGCCGCATCCGCTCCAACTCTGCCTCGACGTCGGCTTGGTCGGCAACGACCACGACCGACGACAGCGGCGCGCCGCGATAGCCGCTCAGCGCGAGCTTGGGCTGGACCTCGAACAGCACCCAGACCTGTAGCGGTTCGCCTTTTTGCAACTCGCTCAGCCGGTCCACCTCGGGCGCGGTGACCTTGCGCACGTCGACCTGGGCCACCGCTTGCGGCACGTGCGTGCGGAGCAACTGGTCGAGGACACGCGAACGCAGGTCCGAGGAAAACAACCGCTCGATCACCGCCGGCGGGGCCTTGCCGGGCCGGAACCCCTTGATTTGGGCCCTTTGGGTGATCTGCGCAAGGGCGGTTCGAAAGGCGGCGTCCACTGCCTCAGCAGGAATCGTCAGGTGTACGCGACAGCGCGTCGGGCTCAGCAGTTCGTGTTCGATGTGCACAAGATCCTCGGCAAAAGGGGCGGCGCAGGAGACCACGAGCGGCCGGCCGTGGGTGCGAGAGGGGGGACTCGAACCCCCATGCCGAACGGCGCCAGAACCTAAATCTGGTGCGTCTACCAGTTTCGCCACTCTCGCAGTCGGTAGGGCGAGCGTGTCGCGGCAGCCGGCGCGACGGCGGCCCAAAAACGCCTGCGCCGACGTCGGCGACCGGAACCCTCGGACCCGAATCGCGCGCGCCGGCGCCGTGGTGCCCCCTGAGTGGCTCGAACACTCGACCTACGGATTAAGAGTCCGCTGCTCTACCAGCTGAGCTAAAGGGGCGTTTGCAATTGTCGTCGACCCGTGGCCATGTCGCGCGCCCGGCAGGATTCGAACCTGCGACCTGCGGATTCGAAGTCCGATGCTCTATCCAGCTGAGCTACGGGCGCCCTGGGTCCGGTCGCTCGAACCAGGACGGGTCGCGCGGTCGGGGCGGTGGCACCGTTTTGGCGCTTGCACGGCACGATTCGGGCGCCCGCAGCACGATTCGGGCACAGGCGCGTCGCGAATCGGGCGTTGGCCCTGTTCGGGCGGCAGCGCACCGGTGCGCGCAAGATCGCGACCAGCGTGCGGCGTCCAAGGGTCGAACGGTATGTGGGAAAGCCGAAACGGCGCACGCTTCGGGTTGGGGCGACCGGCGGATGGAACCGGGGCGGGGTGGATGAAGGGGTTCGAACCCTCGACATCGGGAACCACAATCCCGCGCTCTACCAGCTGAGCTACATCCACCGCTGGCGGAGCGCAAGGATACGCCGACGCCCGGCCGCGTCAAGGGCCAGCAGCGCAAAAATCGCGTCCCGTTGCTGGGGTCCTGGTCTGGAAGTTGCGCTTACAGGGGAGAGGCCAGCAGTTTTCCGGCTGCAAGCGTTTTGGGGTCCGGCCGTGGCAGGGCCGGCGGGCACAGGCCTTCGCTCCGTCGCCACAATGTGGCGCGATCAGGGTCGGCCTTGCCCGGCGCGCGGCGGCTGCTACTGTGCGGGACGGCCGACGGGAATAGCGCGGCGACCAAACGCATTGTGCACCCCGGCCGCAACCCAGTTGGGCGAGGCGGCCCCACGGAATCGACGACATGATCCACCTTTTCAGTCCGTTGCGCCGGCAACGCAGCGCCTTCGAGCAAGAGGCGATGCCTCACCTGGAGGCACTGCACACCTACGCCCTGCACCTGTGCCGCGACGCTGCGGACGCCGACGACCTGGTCCAGGAGACCTACATCAAGGCCCTCCAGAACTGGGCGTCGTATGAGCAGGGCACCAACTGCCGCGCTTGGCTGTTCCGAATCCTGACCAACACCTACTTCAACTTGCGCCGCACCCGGCGCCGCCACAACCCGGTGGACATCGACGCCACGCCCGACCTGCAGATGCAGGCCGCCGAGGCGTCACAGCAGACGGGCATCTACCGGCCGATCGACCTGCAACTGCTCGATGGCGTGGTGTCGCGCCACGTCCAGGAAGCGGTCGACAGCCTGCCGCCCGAATTCCGATCGGTGCTGCTGCTCGCTGATTTGCAAGAATTCTCGTACAAGGAGATCGCCGAAGTGCTCGATTGCCCGGTGGGCACGGTGATGAGCCGGTTGTACCGCGCCCGCAAGGCCATGCAGAAGCAGTTGGTGGACCACGCCATCCGCGAGGGCATCGTGCAGCGGCCGCCGGTGGACGAGGCCGGCGTCATCGACATGGATGCGTTCCGGCTGCGGGCGCGCCGGGCCGCGTCGTAGGCAAGGAAAGGCCGCAGATGAACTGCCAGGAAGTCAACAAGTTCAGCCAGACCTACCTCGACGGCGAGTTCGCAAGCCATGAACGCGGCGAATTCGAGGAGCACCTGCGGCGCTGTGCGCCGTGCCGGATGGCGGTCGATCGTGAGGCGCTGCTGCGCGACGTGGTGGCCCGCCATCTGCGGCCGGCTCCCTGCGCTGTGCGCGCCGCCCACACGGCTGCGTTGCGAGGCAAGGTGTGTGCGCAGTTCGACCGCCTGGAGCGGCGCCAGCGCAACCGGGCGATCGGCGCCAGCGTGGCCTCGGTCGCCGTGGTCGCCATCGCGGTGGCGGTGACGTACGGCGTGCCTGGCGATCGCACGTCGTCAAACTCCGCGCGGCCTGTGGCGCTGCGCGAACCGCCGGGCCGGCAGGTCGATCCGCGGACCGCCGTGGCCGTCGCTGTGCCATCGGCGGTGGCCCCTGTGCCCAAATTGGTGCCTCAGGCGATGCCTGCTGGGCAGGGCCTCGCGGCGCGCGTGCCGGTGATTGCGGCAGCGGCGGCTGCAGCCAACCCCCAGGTCATGCCGGTGACGGCCCGCGTAGCGTTGGGTCCCGACCGCGGACAGATCGCGGCGCCCGCGGATCCCTTTGGTGCGCTGCGCAGCCCGCACGCCCTGCGGCAACTGGTGCAGGTGCACCTGGCCAACCTGCAGCCCGAAGTGACCGGATCGCCCGCGCGCATCCAGCGCTACCTGCAAGCGCGGGCGGCCGACGTGGGGGCGCTGCCGTTGGCCCAGGGCACCGGCGTGCAGTTGATCGGAGCGCGCATCCACGTCATCGGCGGCCAACCGGCGATCATCTACCAATACGCGGCGTTTGGGTCGGCCCTGACGGTGGTCAGCCGGCCGCGCGCCGCAGCGAGCGAGGGCGACATCGAGCCCTCAGAACCACAGACGCCTGCGGCCGTCGGGTTGCTGCTCGACCGCTTCAACGGCATGCACCTGCTGCACGCCGTCAGCGCCGAGCGCGTGCTCACCCTGGTCGGCGAGCTTTCGCCCCAGGCGATGGTGCAACTGCTGCCGGCCGCGCCAATCCTGTGATCGCCAGCCGGCTCGCCGGAGCCCATCGCCAACCACCTTGCGCCAGGTTTGACGCTGCGGGCCGCCGCGCATACCCTACCCGCCCGGTTCGGAACGCCCGACCATCGGTGACAGCTGTATGATCTCCAAGTGGTTTCTACTTGCCGCGGCAACCTTGCTGCTGGGCGCGTGCGGCCCCGGCTATCTCGACGCGGGCAAGAAGATTGCTGCGACCGACCAGAACAAGCAGGTGTTCGAGGTCGTCAAAACCTACCACGCGGCGGTGGAGGCCAAGGACATCGACACCATCCGAACTTTGGTCTCCAAGCGCTACTTCGAGAACGGCGGCACCACCGACGACCCCAGCGATGACTATGGCTACGACAAGCTGTTGCCGCGACTGGAGATGTTGGTCAAGATCGTCAAGCGCGTTCACCTGGCCATCCAACTGCGCGACATGGAGGTCGCGGGCGACTCGGCCTGGGTCGAGTACTTCTTTTCGGGCCGGACGCTCATCAGCGAAGGCAACACCGATGCCTACGTCAAGACCGACGACACCATGCGCATGCGCTTCGCCCGCGAGGGCGGCAAGTGGATGATCGTCGGCGGTTTGTGAGGCCGACCGTCCGGCGCTGAACCGGCGGCGCGCAAGGGGCGTCTGCGAGGTGCGCCCGCGGTCGGGCGCGGGAGGTCGCAGTGAGGACGGCGCGCGACGCGGCGGGATGGGTTCGCGTGTGGGCCTTGGCCACGTGGGCAGCCGCGCTGCTGGCCAGCGCAGCGGCACATGGCGCCGAGCCGACCGCCACCGAACGCGAACTCGCCGACCACCTGCTGCACGGCAACCGCGAGGCGGCCGGCAAGCTCCTGGTCGAGACGGCGCGGGCCCGCAACCCCAAGGACCCCGATCGCGCGGCCGACCTCGCAGCGCTGCAGTGGACCGCGGCGGAAGCCCGCGCCCTCGCCCGGCTGTGGCTGGACGAGGGCAGGCTGGCCGAGGCGCGTCGGGTGCTGCGACCTCATCTGCACGCCAAAGGGGGCGACCCCGAAACGCTGTTGCTCGACGCGGATATCGACCGACTCGGCGGCGACGCTGCCACCCGCCTCAAGAACCTGACCCGGGCGGCGACGTCCCACCCCCGGCACCTGCCGCTGCGGGTCGCGCTGGGCGAGGCGCTGCTGGAAACCGGCAAGGCGACCGAGGCGCGCAAGGTCCTGGATCCGCTGGCGGACCTCTACCAGGATGGCGCAGTGACCGAGACCGCTGACCTGGTGGCGGTGGCGCGGTCGCTTTCGCTCAATGGCTACTTCAAGGACGCGCTGTCCGTACTGGACAAGGCCGAAGACGCTGCCAGCGAACCCGCGGAGCAGTTGGCCGTGCAACTTGCGCTGGGCGAGCTGTACCTGGAGAAATACAACTACCGCGACGCCGACGTGGCCCTGCGCAAGGTGCTGGCGGTCAATCCGCTCCACCCGGCGGCCTTGACCGCTCAGGCGCAGATCGACGTGGCCAGCGACGGCGATGAAGCCAAGGCCCGCCAGCGCCTCGACCAGCTGATGGGCCACAGCCCGGGCTGGCTGCCCGCAGTGGCGTTGCGCGCCGAATTGGCCATGCAAGACGAAGATCTGCCGGCCGCGCGCGCGCTGCTCGACAAGGGCCTGCGCCAGCGCGCCGACCACCCCGAGTTGCTGTACGCGCTGGGGGCGCTGGCTCGCCTCGCAGACGACGCCGCGCTGTGGCAGCAGACCGCGGCGGCGGTCCACAAGGTCAATCCGGTGGACGGCAACCTGTATTTCGTGGCTGCCCAGCACCTGGAACACGCCCATCGCTACAGAGAAGTGCGCGAATTACTACAAGAAGCTCTCAAGCGCGATGGCGATCATCATCGGGCCCGCGCGGTGCTGGGCATGGCGTGGGCGCGGGTGGCCGAAGACGGCAAGGCCAAGAAGGAACTGGAGGCGGCGTTCGCGGCCGACCCCTACGACGTGCGCACCGCCAACCAGTTGACCATCCTGTACGACGACGTGCTCAAACAGATGCCGGTGCTTGCGGGGCCGTCGGTCGACCTGCGCGTCCACAAGAAGGAGCGCAAGGTGCTGGAGCGGTCCGTGCTGCCCTTCCTGCAGCAGAGCGTCGAGCAGCTCGACAAGGCCTATGGGTTTTCTGCCCAGCGGCCGCTGGTGGTCGAGATCTTTCCGACCGTGCAGCAGTTTGCAGTGCGCACCGTGGGCCTGCCGCAGATGGGCGCGCATGCGGTGTGCTTCGGCCATCTGGTGACCTCGCGGTCGCCGGTCGGCGAACCCTTCAACTGGAAACTGGTGCTTTTCCACGAGTTGAGCCACGTCTACCACATCCAGGCCACCGATGGCCGGGTGCCGCGCTGGCTGACCGAGGGCCTGGCGATGATGGAGACCGTCTGGGCCAACCCGCGCTGGCGCCAGGCCAACGATCGCCGCGCCTGGGACCGCCTCAAAGACGACAAGCTCGCGCGCCTTGCGCGTTTCAACCTGGCTTTTTCGCAGGCGCGGTCGATGCAGGACATCCTGGACGCCTACGACCAAGCGATGCGCCAAGTGGACTACCTGGCCGAACGCTTTGGCCGCGACAAGGTGCGGCGGCTCGTCCTGGAGCACAAGACGGGCAAGTCGACGGTGGCGCTGGTCCAGCAGGTGCTCGGGGTATCGGCAGACGACCTCGATAAGGGGTTTGCCCAGTGGCTCGGCGGCCGGCTCGGGCACTACGCCAAGGATTTCCGTGTCGATGCCGACGACCTGTGGCCGGCCCTCGGCCTCGCCGGGCACCAGGAGCACAAGGCCAGCGACGGCGCCGCGCCACCCATCGCCGCCGCCCTGCGCGCGCTGCGCAAGGGCGAATGGACCGCGGCCGCCACGCTGTTGCACAAGGTCAAGGTCGACAAACCCGAGGACGGCCACGACTGGCGGCGCGAGGCCACCTACCTGTTGATGGATCTGGCGAGCCGCGCCGGCAACCAGCGCGAGGCTCGCCAACATGCGCAGTGGCTCGTGGACCAGCCGGGCGGCCGGGGCGACGGGCTGCGCCAGCGGGCGATCCTGTTCCTGGGCGCCCGCAACGACGGCGATGTGGCGGCGGCCGTGGCGCATCTGCGGGCCGCTCAGGCCATCGCGCCGCTGGATCCGGTGGTCGCGGAACTCACGCGCGAAGCCGCCGTGCTGGCGGCCAGCGGCGTGGCCCCGGAGCGCGCCGCCAAAGGTGCCCCGTGGTTCAAGGCCCTGGTCGGCGACAGCGAAAAGCAACTGGCAAGGATTCTGCGCGAGCTGGCCGAACGCGAGGCCCACGACGGTCGCGCGGCGGTGGCGCTCGGGCGCCTGGCGTGGTCGCACGTCGCGTCCAACTTGCGCAAAACCCCGAGGGACCCGGCGGCCCACGCGCAGGCGATCGCCGACTTGGCGCTGGCGGCGGGCCTGGTCGACGAACGCGATCCGGCCAACCGTATGGCCGTGCTTTTCGAGGCGCGGGCAGTGTGGGCCAAAGGCCAACCGCGCGCGGCGCTTGCGATCTACCGGATCGCCGCCGACCGGTCCAGCACCCCACGCGAGCGCACTGAGACGTGGTGCGAGGCGGCGGACGCGGCCAAAGACGGCGCGGACCCCGCCGATCGCGCCGAGGCCGAACGCCACTGTGCGGGCACGGCGCCAGACCAGCGCGCACCGGACGCCAAGGACGCTGGCGGCGACGGCTCACCACAAGAGTAGAGAATTGTTCCATGCACCGGCGAACCGCGGGCGGCCAGTTGCGTGCCCACACGTTGCAGTGCAGGCTTGGGTCGGGGCGTGGTAGCGCCAGGCGGGGTTGGGATGGCGGTGCCGGCGAAAACGCAGTCGATGACGCGCAAGTTCCTGGAAGACTCTGGATTTGCCTGGCTTTTCGAGTCCACATTCCTCAACCAACTCGACGCCGCCGACCAAGCCAAACTGTTGACCCTGATGACCTGGCGCATGTACGGCAAAGACACCGTTCTGGTGGTCGCCGGCAACAAGAGCGAGGGCATGACGCTCATCGTCGAGGGTGAGGCCCAGGTCGTCATCCCCGCCGGGCATCAGGGCGACACGTTGTTCTCGCGCTTTGCCATGCGCACCGAAGGCGGTGACTCGGTGGTGGCCAAGCTCGCCCCGGGTCACGTGTTCGGCGAACGTTCGCTGCGCAAGAACACCGCCACCAACGCCACCGTCAAGGCGCTCAGCCCGATGCGGGCGCTGCACCTGGCGACCGCCGACTTCAACCGCGCCGTGGCCGAGATGCCGGCCTTTCGCGACTACATCGACGGGTTGGTCGAGATGCGCGATCAGGCAGCGACCATCACCGACCTGCTGCTGCGCCACCCGTTCTTGCGGCAGCTGGGGCGCGACGACATCCAGCGCTTCTGCGAAGCCGGCAAGCTGGTCAAGGTCACGACCGGCCAACAAGTGGTGCGCAAGGGCGACCGCACCAACGACGTGTACGTGGTGGTGCGCGGCCGCGTCGGCGTCATCGGTGGCGAAGGCAATGCCCGCGAGATCATCGCTACCAAGGGCGCCGGCTGGATGTTCGGCCACGCCGCAGTGCTGCTCGAAGTGGCGCGCACCGCCGACATCGACGCGCTCGAGCCGACCGAACTGCTGCGCGTGCCGGCCACGGCGATGATGGGCATCGTGACCCGTAACCCGACGCTCTACCGCCACTTGTACACCGAGTTGGCGACGACCGGCGTCACTGTGGCGCAGAGGGCCGCACGCCAAGCGTCGCTGGTGTCGATCTACGGCACCAAGCCGGGCCTGGGCACCACCAGCCTCGGATGGGGGCTGGCCGCGGCCTTGTCCCGTGAGATCGGCGACAACGCGCCCATGCAAGACGCGGCACTGCGCCCGTGGAGCGCCTCCAAGGTCGTGCTCATCGACATGGGCGGCGCGGCCGCGGCCCAAAAGATGCACCTGCGCACCCGCCGCATGGAACTCGGCGAGGCGACGGCCGAAGAACTGCTGCCGCCGCTCGGCCAGATCTGGCCCATTCGCGTGCTGCGGCCGTACCTGCCCGATCAGACCCAGGCGCTGGTGGTCGAACTGCGCAAGCACATGCCCCAGGAAGGTTGGATCCTGGTCAGCGCGCGCAGCCAGGACAGCCACGACAAGGCCGTGCTGCACGAAGCACAGTCGGTGGTGTTGGTGCGCAGTTCAAGCGACGGCAGCCACGAAACCGCCACCGAGCGCCACCAGTACCGGGTCGACGCCATTCGACTGGCGGGCGGTGTGCTGCCGCTGGAGTCCACCTCGCGGGCCAGCCGCGTGCCCGACGACATCCAGACGCTGCGACGTTTCGAGAACTCGGCAGAATTGCACCTGCTTTCGACCGAGGCAACCGTCTTTGGCAGGGCCTGCCGGCGGCTGGCGCGGGCGCTCCTGGGCCGATCGGTGGGCCTGGCGCTCGGCGGCGGTGGCGCGCTCGGCTTCGCCCACGTCGGACTCATCCGCGCCATGGAAGAGGCGCGCATCCCCATCGACTACATCGCCGGCGTGTCGTTTGGTTCGGTGGTGGCGGGCATCTACGCGGCCGGCCGCCGCGACGGCATCGAGCGGTTGGTCGCCGAACGGTGGGTGCTCATCCCGACGTTGCTCAGCGGCTTTGTGACGACCGTGCCGTTCGAGTGGGCCACGCGCTACTTGCTCGGCAAGGACGTGATGATGTCCGACACCGAGATCCCGTTCTTTCCGGTCGGCGTGGACATCCACACTGGCAAGGAGGTGGTGCGCGCCCACGGCACCGTGGGTCACGGCGTGCGCAGTTCGTCCTGCCTGCCGGGCGCCTATCCGTCGCTGGTGGTCGGTGGCCAGCGCATCGTCGACGGCGGCATGCACAACAACGTGCCGGCGTCGGTGACGTGGCAGGCCGGCGCGCATTTCATCATCGCCAGCAATATCATCCCCGACTTTCCGTTCGCCCCGCCGGGCGCCAACAGCAAGATGATCGATCTGGCGCGGCTGGGGCTGGCGCGCTTTGACGACCTGATGCGCTCGATGTTCCTGCTGATGAGCCAATCGGGCCGCGATCGCGCGCAACTGGCTGACTACGTATTCGATCTGCAGGTGCGCGGCTTCAACGTCTACGACTTTGCCAAGGGCGACTACCTGGCCAAGGCCGGCTACGAACAAGCGCAGACCATCATGGCCGACATCGAATCGGCGTGGCGCAACCAGGGCATCGGCGTTGCGGCGGGCGCGGTGCCGGCGCAGGCGAGCTCCGGGGCAGTGCCGGCCCAACCGCCGGGCGACCCAAGATAGCCAAGAACCGCATTCAGGGCGTGGCGGGCGTTGCGTCGCTCGGCAAGAATTCCGGGTACTTGAACGCGTGTTCACCGCACAACCGCGCGTGCAGTTTGCCCGTCTTGTCGTACACATCGACCACCGGCAGGCCTGCAATGTCCGGCAGCAAGCGGTCCATCGCCGCCTGGTCGAACTCAGTGGCATCGACCTTGACCAACGCCAAGTCGGCGCGGCCGTGGACGAATGCGTCCAGTTGCGGCCCGAGCTTGAGGCACGGCGCGCACCACGTCGCCCAATAGTCGACGATCGTGGTCTTGCCGGCGACCAAAAGCGCCGCGATGTCGGATTGCGGCGCGTCGCCGCGCTGGGCCGGGCGCAAGGCGGGGCGCTTGGCGACGGGCGGGTCGCCGAAAAGCGCATTCCACGACACGCCCGCAAACACCCAATACGCCGGCGGCGTCTGGATGCCGAGCACCTCACGGCGCAGTTGCTTCTTGAAGGTGAGGTCGAACGCCAAGTTGTCGAGCGGTTGCACGCGCGCCGACACCGTGGCGTCCAGGTAGGAGCCGCCGATGCTGACCGAATCCACCCGGTCGCCGAAGTAGTCGATCTCGGTCGGCATGCCGCGGTCGAGGTAGTCGATCGAGGCCGACATCGACAAAACCCGTGGCACGATCTGACCGGTCAGGCCGGCGCTCAACTGCCACTCGTTGGCCCACGAGAAACCGTCGCTGGCGTTGTTGACCGGCGTCCGGGTGCGCCACGATGCGTAGTAGCCGAGGCGATCGACGATGGGGCCGAAAAGCTCGGCGTCGGCCAACAGCCAGAACACCCCGCGGCCGAGCGACAGGTTGGCGTCCAGCGGTTGGCCGCTGGCCAGATCGCGTTTGGAGACGTAGCGGCCGGTCGGTGCTCCGCTGCCCAGGCTGAGCACCAGGCGCGGCAGGTAGCGGCCCTGCACGTCGAAAAGCCGGTTCATGTCCTGGCGAAGCCGCAGTTCGACGTCTCCCACCCCCATGTCGTCGGTGGCTTTGAGTTCCCCGCCAAACAGTTTGCTCGAGCGCAAGCGCCCCGACGGCACCACCAGGCCCGCGCCAAAGCCGCCCGGCAGATCGATGCCGGCCATCAACATCGCCAATTGCAGACGGATCTTGAATTGCTCGGGGTTGGCCTCGGGCGTGGCGCCGTTGTAGGGCTGGTCGCCATACGCGTAGGCATAGCTCAACCCTGCGCGCACCCGGGTCTGGGTCTGCACCTGGCTGCCGTCGAGCAGCCGCGACATGTCGGTGTCTCCCACCGGGAGAGCGGGGTTGCCTCAGGCGGAGCACTGCGCGTGCGCGGGCCCCGCCCACAGCACCGCGGCCAGCAACGTCAACCCTGCGATTTTGCCGATCATCCTGTCCCCGCGGCGCAGGGCGAAGGCGGCCCGCTGCCGGCGGCAGGATAGCCGGTTTGCGGCAAGGGCGTCGAGAAGGTGCACTGCGGGCAAGTCGCCCACGGCCCGCAATGACAATCGCCTGACGGCCCTCGCACGATAGGGCGGACCCGCGCTTGCCTGCCGGCCGTCGCGGGTGCATTGTGTCCAGCGACGCAAGGGGTGGGCCCAATTGGCCGGCGCGCGCGCGAAGGCCTGCGGGAGAGCCGTCATGCACAAGCGCATCCTTGTGGGCGCCGCCGTCGTCGCGGTCGCCGCCGGCTTGGGCCTCGCGCTCAGCCCCAACGCCCAGTTCGTGATCGGCGGCGCGATGGTCAACCTCGGCTTTCGCATGCAGGACCACCTGGAAGCCTTCGACCTGGACCACAACCACCCCGACTCCAAGGCGGTGTACGACAGCGTCGTGCAGCACAACCACCTGGCGGCGGGCGTCCGTCAGCTCTTTCCGCGCACGCCCCGCCACCCGCTGGTGGCGATGGTGGTGTGCATGGACGCGCGCATCGACACCGAAGAGTTGGTCGGCGACACCCGCAAATACTACTACGTCATCCGGACGGCCGGGTCGGCGCTGGCGGACAAGGAACTCGACATGCTGGAACTTGCGGTGGCCAACGGCGTGGAGACGATCCTGCTGACGCGCCACACCGATTGCGCTGCCGAAAAGGTCGCCGCAAACCCACAGTTGCGCGGCCGGTACCCGCATCTCGTCGCGGCCATCGACCAGCGCGACGCCATCGACAAGGCGCTGGCGGCCCGGCCCAGCATCGCCCAGAAACTGCGGACGGGCGCGCTGACCATCGGCCACATGCACATCGATACCGCGACCGACGCCATGACCGAGGTGGCCACGGGCAAATAGCCGCACCGCTCCTGCGACCGTGCGCGATCAGTAGAACGTCGTGCGAAAGACCGGCTGGAAGAGCGCGATGTCGTGCGCACAGCCGGGGTCGATGGCACAGTGTGCGCAATCGGGCGCCGCCAACTCGGGACAGCGCCGGCGCGCCCCGAAAAAGAACCAGTCGATCGCAGCGATCGAGCACCCGCTCAGCTTGGACAGCAGCACGATGGCGTCGTAGCACACCGCGCGCACCGCCGCCTCGTCCTTTGGCGTCATCAACTTGCGCGCCGTCAGCAGCCCGCGCAGCGCGTCGTCGTCCACCCGCACCAGACCCGTGCGCAGACAACTGCGCATCAGGTGGTAATCCATGATCGGCGCCACGTCTTCGTCGTCGCCGAGGTCCAGGAACTGTTCGGGTCGCTGGCCCAGGGCAATCACCAATAGCATCGCCTTCTTGCGCAGCGGATCCTCGCGGTAGCCCGGCAGGTGGTCCAGGCGCTGCAAGAGCCAACGAACCGGGCGCGCGTACTGCCTGGCCTCGGCCAGCAGGCCGTCCGGGGTCCAGCCCAGTTGCCACATGTCGCGGCCATATGCGGTGGCGAGCGCATGGTGGGTCGCCAGCACCGGCAGCGGCGACTGGCCGGCGTCGTCGCGAAACAGCGCCACCGTGTCGCTCCAGCGCAGGTTCATCTGGCCTTGCGGCGTCAGCGCCTCCGGTTGGCGGTCGAGCGCCCGCCGGAACGCCGCGAAGCAGTAGTCGGAGCCCTTGAGGCGCGCGCCTTCCCAGTCGGCGAGCGTGCTCGTGTGCCAAACGCCGTTGTAGGGCTGCCAGAAGCCGAACTGGTGCTTGATGGCCGCGAACATCCAAGCCACTGCGCGCGGGTCGCCGACGTCTGGAAAATACTTGCCGGTAAAATCAAAAGGTTTTACGTCGTCGCGCTGGCGCAACAACTCCGCGATGCGCGCGACCTGTTCCAGATCCACGCGCACGCGGCGGTCGGCGACGTTCTGCCAGCGGGCGTCGATGGTCTGGCGGTTGGCCTCCAGCAGGTTGGTCATGCCGGGCGCCTCGATGGTCACCGCCGCCACCGCCGCACCCTGCCGGGCCGCCGCCACCGGGTGCATGCCGGCCGCCAGCCCCGCCAGCATGCCGCCGCACAGCGAATCGCCGGCCCCGGTCAGGTCCACCGGCCGCGCCGGGCACACCGGGACCCGCGACACGTGGTCGCCCTGCCACACGTCGGCGCCATCGGCCCCGCGGGTGACGACCAGGAGCTGCCCTGGCCGCACGATCGGCGGGCTGCCGCCATACACCAGTTCGGCCTCGTGGGCGTTGAGGAAGAAGAGGTCACAGGCATCCATCAGCGCCCGGACCGCGTCGGGCGAGCGCAGCGCCATGTAGCCAAAGGTGCCAGCCGAGATGCGCGCGCGGGTCTTGGGCCGCAGGTAGTCGATGAAGCGCACCTGCAGCGACGCGTCGGCGATGGCAGCGAGGTGGATGTATTCGGCGCCCAGCAAGTAGTCGGGCAACATCTCGGGGGCGAGCGAGTCCTCGATGCCCCACGCAGCGTGCGCCATGCGGGCGTTGCCAGCCTCGTCGTACACGATGTCGAAGTGCGGGATCTCGTCCAACGCGCACGCCGGGCCGACCCACTGGACCTTGCTGGCGACGCGCGCGAACAAGTCGGGCAGCGGGTCGGGCCGGTAGCCGAAAAACCCCACGTCGCCACCGGCCTTGCGCGCCGCCACCGCGGTGTACAGGGCGCCGCCGCCAGGCGTGGTCACGGTCTCGTCGCCGGCCCGCAACCGGTCCACCGAGGCGCCGCCGATGATGAGGATTTGTGCTGCGCGCGACATGACCGCGAGCTTGCCACGGGCTGCGCGCCGCCGGCAACGCCGTGCGGGCCGGGCAATTTGACGAAGCGCGGCATCGGCCGCAAGGTTGCCGCCGGTCCGCGGGGTTGGCCAGCGCGACGGAGGCGAGGGGCATGGGCGGTCGGGCGCGCGCGAAAAAACAGGTGCGATCGCTGGCGCTTGCGGCGGTGGTCGGGGTTCTGGCGGTGGTTTCGGCTGCGGTGTGCGCGCAGGCCCAGCCTTCGGGGGTTGGGGCTGGGGCCGTCGCTGGCGCAGACACAGGCACAGGCACAGGGACAGGCTCAGACACAGGGACACGCACAGGCGCAGGCGCAGGCGCAGGCACAGGCGCAGGCACAGGGACAGGGGCAGGCACAGGAGCAGGCGCAGGCGCAGGCGCAGGCGCAGGCACAGGCACAAGCAC
>VGRO01000101.1 GCA_016875335.1 Deltaproteobacteria bacterium
GCGTGTCGAATTAACCGCCGGCGCAAACCTGTCACCCTGAAGGTGCAGGTTTGCGCCGGTTTCCCCGGGAAACCTGAGTTAATTCGATCGCCAAGGATTCAGGACCTTTTTTGCCGGTGGATCATGGTTCCCTTAGGGACTGGAAAATAATAAGTCGATCACTCTCACATCAGGACGGAGCCGCGAGTCGGACCTTTGGTCCGCGAGCTGGCGACCCACGGAGCAAGCAAACGGGCCCGAGAAATGATTGAGTAAATCATTTCCTGGCCCTTACCACATTGCGGAGCTGCTTGGTCGGTCCCGGACAGGCGCTATGACCTCGACGCCATCGTCGTTTTCCGGCACGCTCGCCGTCTGGCCAGCGCCCCCAGTTCCCTGCGGTCGCGCGCCGGTCTGTCGGGGGCAACATGGTGAATTGGCGTGTGATTGGGCTGGCGCTCGCGACGGGCGCCCTCGGTGTTCTGCCCATTTCGGTCTGTGCCCAAGCGACGTCCGCGCCGCGGCCGATCCCCAACCAGCGGCTCGTCGCCAACAACCTGACGCTTTTTCGCTGGAATCCCATCGGCCTGGAGAACCAGTTGCGCCTCGGATTCGCCCAGAAGCTGTACGACCACGACCACAAGGCCTTGCGCGACAACTTCGCTTGGTTCGGCACCTACGTGCGGCTGAACCCCGCCAGCGCCCGCGCGGCCGCGATGGTCGAAGTACAGCCGGCGAGCGTGATCAACCTGCGGTTCTCGGCCGAATATCTCTATTTCTTTGGCAATTTCACGTTCATCCAGTCGCGGGCCGATCCGAGCGGCGACTGGTCCGACACGACCATGAAGGCCAACAAGCAAGGCGCGCTCGGCAACTACGCTGGCGGCGGGCTGCACTACACTTTCGAGCCGCTGCTGCAAGCCAAGGTCGGGCCGATCGCGGTGCGCAACCGCACGCTCTTCGGGTGGTTCGACCTCGATCTGCAGCGCGGTGACCGCGTGTTCTACGAGGCCACCGTCGATACCGCGGTGCCGGCGCGCGGCTTGGTGATTGCCAACGATTTCGACGTCATCTACCAGCGGCCCATGGATGAGGCGCTGTTGAGCCTGGGCGTGCGGGTGTCGTCGGTGGCGCCGCAGTACGCGGCCGATCTGGCGGCAACCGGGGCCAAGGTCGACAACAGCCACCATCGCGTCGGGCTGCTCGCGGCGTACACGCTCTATGATGACGGCTACACCCGCTTCAACAAGCCGACGGTGCTCCTCATCACCAGTTGGTACCTGCAGCACCGCTTTCGCACCGGCCAGGACGTGTCGCGGGCGGTGCCGTATTTCGTGCTCGGGTTCGCCTGGCAGTCGGATCTCCTGTAGTCGCTACCCGTGACCCGCGGCCCGCGCCAACACAGCGCGCGTCGCCTCCGCCGTCTGCACCCAACTGCTCTGCGCCGCCCGCGCGAGGCCCCTCGACCGCAGGTCCGCGCGCAGGCTTGCATCGCCCAGCAGTCGCGCCAGACCGTCGGCGATGGCGCCCACGTCCAGCGGGTCCACCGCCAGCACCGCGTCGCCGCCGACCTCGTCCAGGCTCGAACCGCGCGAGGTCAACACCGGTGCGCCGCACGCCATCGCCTCGGCTACCGGAAGTCCGTAGCCCTCGTACAGCGACGGGTACGCCATGACCAGCGCCTCGCAGTACAGCACCTGCAGTTGCTCCGGGGTCACGTAGCCGACCGAGACGATGCGCGACTGCAGTTCAGGCCGCCGCAGCAGCCGCACGATGTCGGCGTCGCGCCAACCCTTGCCGCCGGCGATGACCAGCCGCACGTCGGCAAAGGCGTTGGCCACGCGCTCGAAGGCCTCGACGAGCCGCACCACGTTCTTGCGGGGTTCGAGCGTGCCGACGCTCAGGACGTAGCGGTCGGGCAGGGCGAGTTCGCGGCGGACGCGCGCCACGGTCTCGGGTTGCGGGGGGCGGTCCAGGCCGGGCGCCGCTGCGAGCGGGGTCACCACCACCTTGGCGGGATCGGTCGGCATCAGGCGCAGCAGATCCCTCCGCGAGCTTTCCGAAGGCGTCACCACCGCGGCTGCGCGGCGGACCAACCAGGGCAGGGCGGCGCGCTGCAACACCCGCTTCTTGAAGGTGAAGGTCTCCGGGTACAGGAACACCGCGAGATCGTGCACGGTCAGCACGTACGGCACACCCGGGACCGGCACGATGGGCGCCAGATAGTTGGGGAAAAGCGCTGCGTCCGGTCGGAAGCGCACGAGCTGTGCGGGCAGCGCGGTTTGCAGCCACAAGGCACGCACCGGCATCCGCGGACCGTACACCGGCAGACCGCTCTGGCGCGGTGCCTCCGCAAACCGGTTGGTCAGCAAGATCAGTTCGTCGCCATATGGCAACTGTTGCCACGCCCGGACCAGCCGCTCGGTGTAGAGCCCGACGCCCGTGCGGCCCGGTGCCCAGGTCGTGGCGTCGATCGCAATGCGCAACGGTCGCTCCACGGTCGCCCCTTTCAGCGCAGGAACTGCACGATCGGGTCCAGGACGTCCCGCGCGGCATTGCGGCCAATCATCAGATCGGTGTGGCCATAGTCGTCGGCGTGGCCATGGGCTTTGCCGACCACCAGCATCCGCTTGGGCGTGTGCGGCTTGTTGCAGCCCCAGCGCTCGAACGCGAACTGCAGGTGCCCGACCGGGCAGAGCTTGTCGGCCGTGCCCGCGACCATCAGCACCGGCACGTCGACGTGGCCGAGGCCCGCCAAGATGTCGCGGCCATCGTCCAAGCGAGGCACGCGGTCGGTGTGCGCCCAGCGCACCAGGTCGTGCAAGAGCGGCCCCGGCACGTCCTGTACTCCTTCCATCGACACGTGGCGCACATAGCCGGGCGTGCAGTTGCGCAGGTTCATGGTCAGCCGGTGGATCCAGGTCTCGAACCACTCGGCGGCGAAGGCCACCAGTTGACCGCCCAGTCGCAGCGGCGCGTCGGGCATCCACGTGGGCGGCAGCGCCTTGAAAACGCCAGCGAACGGCACGAGTTGGCCCACGCGACCGGGCGAGCCGATGATGACAGTGCGCCGCACCTGCAACTGCGGCACGGTGTAGTCGAGCGCGCCGTACCACAGCATGCCGCCCATCGAGAAGCCGACGTAGTCGATTTGCGCCGTGTCGGTACGCCGTCGCACCTCCTGCACGGCCAGCGGCACATCGTGGGCGACCATCGCCGAAAAGCGCGTGCCGCGCCGCTCGGCCCACGTCAGGTCCGACCGACCGGATCGCAGGGTCAGCAGCCACACGTCCTTGCCGGCCTCGTGCAAGGACCGCGCCAGCGACAACTGGTCGTCGGGGTCGACGTTGCGGTGGTTGATGGCGATGCCGTGGCACAGCAACACCGGCGGCCCATTGTCGCGGCCTGGGACCGGCCGCAGGCGCCGCAGTTCAAAGGCGCTGCCGTCGGGTGTCTTGATCCGGTGCGTCTCGTCGTAGGGTGCCGGCCGGGTCAGCCGTTGCCGCCAGAACCGCAGGTGCGCCCAGCCGGTCGCCCAAAGCGCCAGTGCGCCGCCGATGGCCCACCATAGCCAGCAACTGCAAGCCACCGGTCAGCCGATGCGCCCAAAGATGCCGCTCTGACGGACCTTGCGCCGCGCCAGCACCTGGTCGTACAGGTCCTCGTACCGCGTCGCGACCCGAGCGATGTCGTGGTGGGCCTGCACGTAGGCACGCGCCGCGTCGCCCCACTGTCGCGCCTTGTGGCCATGGCGCAGCAGGTCCACGACCGGTGCCGACAGGCTCAGCGGGTTGCTGGGCGGGATGCCGATGGCGGCGTTGGCATGCACCATGTCGAGCAGCGGCGGCTTGCTGGCGACCACCGTGGCCACGCCCTCGGCCATACCTTCGAGCAGGACGAGCGGCGACTCCATCTTTTCGTGGTGGCGGTCAGCCGGAAACACCTGCACGGCGGCGATGGACAGCAGATCGCGCAGGTTGCTCACTTCGTTCAAGAACGTGGCGCTATCGCCAGCGCCGTCGGCGGCTACCGCCTCTTGGATGAGTTGCTCTTCGCGCGCGTCCTCGCCGGTCTTGATGCGGCAAGCCCACACGAAATGGCATGGCACCTCGCGCACGATCCGCGGCATGGCGGCGGCCACCGTGCGCGCGGCGTTGGTGTGGCCATAGTCGCCGGCGTAGACGACCACCGGGACGTTGAGCGGAATGCGGTATTTGCGGCGGATGGCCGCCTTGTCGCCCGCCGGCACCGGCTCGCCGACCAGGATGCCGGGCGGGATGCACACGACGTCTTTGGCGCCGTTCTCTTCGAGGCGCGATTTGGTGTGGTCGCTCAGGCACACGACCGGGTGCCCTGCCAACGCGCCCGCAATGCCGAGCGATACCCGCGGCGCGCGCACCAACGTGTGCACGACCGGGATGTTGCGGATCTTGCACGCCGTGCGCACCACCGACGCCACCAGGCGGTCGGCCGGCCAGAAAAGGTGGACCAGCGCGCAGTCACTGGTCTCGATGAGCCTGGCGAACAGGCCGATCCGCCGCCCGAGCGGCGTGTCTGCGGGCATGCGCGGCCCCCAGGTCGGTTCGGCCTCCACGCCGGGATCCGGCGCGCCGACGCCCTCGTGGGTCATCACCCGTGCCCGGTAGCGCTGCAGATGCGCCGCGATGCCGCGGACCAGCACCTTGTCGCTGCGCGTCCACGGTGGTTCGACCGGGCCGGACAGGTAGAGCACACGGTGGCCATAGGTGCTCATGGCGACCCCGCGGGCGCAAAGGTGGCGAGTGCCGCTTGGGCCAGTTGCTGGATGCGGCCGAGCTCCTCGGCGACTAGCGCCCGGTCGGCGGCCCTGCACAGCAAGCGCCAGGTCACCGCACGCGACCCGTCGGCTTGCGCGGCTTGATAGAGGTAGCGGACCTCTTCGACCGGCAGACCTTGCGCATGCGCCGCCTGGGCAAGCGCGTCGGCGACCTCGGCCTGCCGGTAGTGCGCAGCGATGCGCCCGGTGACATCGAGCGCGCTGCCGGCGTGGCGCGGCGGCGGGTGGCCGACTGGCACGGCGTCGGGCAAGGCCAAGAGCGCCGCGACGTCCAGCTCAGCCACCGCGAATTCGGCCGGGGCCTGCAGGCGGTTGCGCACCTCGGGATGCACGAGCGTCACCAAGCCCACGGTCTGGCCGCCGGTCGTCGCCAGGGCCGCAGTGCGCCGCGGGTGGCGCCAACTGGTCGACCAATCGGGGGCGGCCAGCGGCATCTGGGCGGCATCGGGCGCAGCGTCAGTCGGCACGACGCGCAGCGCCGCCTTGCCGAGCGCTCGCAGCGCGGCATCGACAGCCGCCACCGCCTGTGCGAACACCCGTTGCGACACAGCGCGGTCGGGGACCACACGCTTGCTGCCCTCGGCGCCGCCGCCCAGCCGCTCGCCGCACACGATGCCCAACCGCAACGGCTGCCACGGCAGCGGCCGATCCTGGTCGAGCGTTGCCTGCACGGCGGCCCGCATGTCGGCGTCCATGCGCGCAAACCACGCCGTCCGGTCGGGGTCCGACTGCTCGGCCAACGGCGGCACGCCCCGATCCAGCGCCCGGCGCTCCAGGTCGCTGGCCTGAACGGCGCGCGGCGACGGCACGAACGCCCGGCCCCACTCGAACGCCTGCACCGTCAGGCCCTCGCGCGGCGGTTCCTTGCCGTTGCCGGTACACAGCGCCGCCTCGGCCGCGGCCAGCAGGTTGGGGACGAGGTTGCGGCGCAGGCGCACGAGATCCCGGGCAATCTCGTTGCGGACGCCAAGGCGCGGCGCGTCGTTTTCGTGCAACCCCAGCCTGGCGCGCTGCCCCTCGTGGTCAAAGCCGTAAAGTACAAGCTCGGTCAGGCCCTGTTGCAGCACCAACGCCTGGCGCACTGCCCGCTCTGCGATGCGCGTGGCCGACGTATGGGGCGGCCGGGCGGCAATCTGCGGCGCCGCGCTGGCGATCCGGCCGTAGCCGTAGTGGCGGCCCAGTTCCTCGACGAGATCCTCGGCGATGCGCACGTCTTTGGTGGCGCGAAAGCCGGGCACGGCCACGGTGAGCGCGCCGCCCTCGCCCGGTTGCACCGCAAAGGCCAGCCGGCGCAGGCAGGCGACCAGCCAGGCGTCGTCGAGTTCGGCCGCCGATACGCCAAGGCGGGTGCGCAAGTAGTCCGCAGTCGTGTGAATCGTGACCTGCGCTGGCGGGCTGTCGCGACAGGGTCCGGCGTCCAAGAGGTCGCTCGCCACCACCGCGCCCGGCGACCACGCCAGCACCGTCTGCAAGAAACGCCGCGCGGCCACCAGCGGCAGCTCGGGGTCCAGAGCCTTCTCGAACCGCGCCGAACTCTCGGTGCGCATGCCCAGGCGCATCGCGGTCTTGCGAATGGTGGCGGCGTCGAAGGCCGCGGCTTCGAGGATCAGCTCGCGGGTGTCGGCCTGGATTTCGCTGTCTCGGCCGCCCATCACGCCGGCCAGCGCCACCGGGCCTTGAGCGTCGGCAATCACCACGTCGGCGGCCGTCAACGTGCGCGCCAGGCCGTCCAGCGTCGCCATCGTCTCGCCGGCCGCGGCCCTGCGCACCACGATGCCCCCGCCGCGGATGTGGCGGGCGTCGAACGCGTGCAAGGGGTTGCCCGTCTCCAACATGACCAGGTTGGTGGCATCGACCAGGTTGTTGATGGGTCGCACGCCCAGACGCCGCAGCAGCAAGCGGGCGTCCACCGGCGCCGGGGCCACGGCGGCCTGGGCGACTCGGGCGCACACATAGCGCGGACAGGCATCGGGCGCCGCCACGTCGACCGACACCGGTTGTCCCTGGCCCAAGGGCACGTCGAGGTCCAACGGGCGCAGCGGCCGGTCCAGCATGGCCGCCACTTCGCGCGCCATGCCGTACTGTCCCCACAGGTCCGGCCGGTGGGTGATCGACTTGTTGTCGACCTCATACAGCACGTCGCCAAGCGCGAGGGCCTGCGGCAGCGGCGTGCCGGCCGGCGCGGTCACGCCATCGAGCGACAACAGCCCGTCGTGGTTGTCCGACAAGCCAAGGTCGGCTTCCGAAGCCAGCATGCCGGGCGATCGCACCCCGCGCACCTCGCCGTCCTTGACCGCGATGCCCGAAGGCAGGGTCACGCCCACCGGCACGAACGGCACGCGCATGCCCAGGCGCAGGTCCGGGGCGCCGCACACCACCGTGGTCTGGCGGTCGCCAAGGTCTACGGTCGCCAGCCGCAGCTTGTCGCCATTGGGGTGCGGTTGCACGCCCACCACGTCGGCGACGAGCACGGCGTCGAGGCCAAAGCCCCAGCGCTTGACGCCGTCGATTTCGGCGACCGTGCAGGTGAAGCGCTGCGCGAACGCCACCGGGTCCACGCCCTGGGTGTCCACCCACCGAGACAGCCACCGCCAACTGACCCACATGGCTACGCCCTAGAATTGCGAGAGAAAGCGCACGTCGCCGCCCAGCAGCAGGCGCACGTCGCCGATGCCATACCGCATCATCGCCAGCCGCGACAGGCCCAGGCCAAACGCCCAGCCCTGCCACTGCGCCGGATCCAGGCCGCCCGCGCGCAACACTTGCGGGTGGACGAGGCCACACGGCAGCAGTTCCAGCCAACCGGACTGCTTGCACGCCGAGCAACCGGCGCCTCCGCACAACTGGCAGGCGATGTCGAGCTCGAAGCCGGGTTCGACGAACGGAAAGTACCCCGGGCGCAGCCGCACCTCGACCTGCCGCCGCAAGATGGCCGACAGCAGCGTGCGCATCGAGTCGAGCAGATGCCCCACCGACACCACCCGGTCGACCAGCAGCCCTTCCAACTGGTGGAAAGTGTGCTCGTGGCTGGCGTCGGTCGCCTCGTAGCGAAACACCTTGCCAGCGAACACGGCGCGAAACGGCGGCTGGAAGGTGTGCAGCGCCCGCACCTGCCCCGACGACGTATGGGTGCGCAGCAGCAACCCGTTGTCGAGCCAGAACGTGTCCTGCATCTCGCGCGCCGGGTGCCAGCCGGGGATGTTCAGGGCCTCGAAGTTGTTGAACTCGCTCTCGACCTCGGGGTAGTCGAGCACCGCGAAGCCCATCGACGAAAACACCGCCTCGACCTCTTGCTGCACCGTACACAAGGGGTGCGCATGGCCCGTCGGTCGCGCGCGGTTGCCCAGGACGGCCGCCGGCGGGAGCGTGCAGTCAAACGTGGCGTCGTCGAGTTCCGCTTGGACTTCGGCGGCTTCGAGCTCGGTTTGCCGGGTTGCGATGGCCGTTTCGCAGGCGGCCTTGAGCGCGGCCGTCGCCTGGCCGTAGGCGCGTTTGTCGGCGGGCGGCACCTCGGCGATGCGGCGTACCAGCGCCGTCACCGCACCGTTCTTGCCCAGGCACTCGACCTGCACCGAGCGCAGCGCCGGCAACTGGGCGCACGACGCCACGGCGGCCAACCACTGCTGGCGTGCCGCCTCGATGTCTGCCGACCAGGGCGCGCTGTCCATGCGTGCGAGGCTACTTGTTGCGGCGCATCACGTGGTAGCCGAAATCGGATTCGACCACGTCGACCTGGCCCACGCCGAGCGCAAACGCCATCTGCTTGAACGGCGCGACCATCCCGGCGCTGGGCGTGACCGGGTAGGTGCCAGGGCCGGGGTCGTCGCTCTTGGCGGCGTCTTTGATCTTGTTGAAGTCCGCGCCCTTCTTGCGGCCCTCGTGGCAGAGCTTGATGGCCAGCGCTTTGGCCTCGTCCTTGCTGCGCGTTGCCGACGAGCGCATGGCGCCCTGGTAGGCGAGCAAGATGTGCGTGACCTCGACCTCGGCGGGCTTGTCGGTCTGCTTGCTCGGGCACGCCTTGGGATCCTCGCCGGGACCCGGGCACTTGTCGGTGACCACCACCTCCATCGGCTTTTCGGGCTTGACGTAGTCGGCCGGGAACCGCTTCATCAGCATGTAGCCAAAGTCGGTCTCTACGGCGTCCACCTGGCCGACGCCGAGCGAAAACGCCAGCGACTTCATGGGTGGGGGCAGCGGCATGTCGCGCTTGACGTCGAGCATCGGCTCGCCCGCGGCGTCGGCCTTGACCTCGTCGCCCACCGCCCAGTAGTCGGCGCCGACCTTGCGCGCGGCGTGCACCAGCTTGATAGCCAGCGCCTTCGCCTCATCCTGGCTGCGGGTGGCCCGCGAGCGCATCGCGCCCTGGTATCCGACCAGGGTGATGCCGACCTTGACTTCGGCCGGCGTTGGCGATTCGGCCATGGGGCACGCCTTGGGATCCTCGCCCTCCATCGGGCACGGGTCGCTCAGCAACTTCTCGACGGGCTTGTCGGGCGCGACGAAGTCCCACGGCACGCGCTTGATGACATGGTAGCCGTAGGTGGTCGCCACCACATCGACCTGACCGACGCCGAGCTTGAGGCCCATCGCCGTGAATTCGGGCATCATCCGGCCGCGCTGCTCTGGGGTCAGCTCGTACACGCCGGGGCCACCGTCGCCGCTGTACTTCCAAATCAACTGCACGAAGTCGGTGCCGGGCCTGCGCGCCTCGTGGCAGATCTCGCGCGCCAGCTTGAGCGCGCCGTCCTTGTCGCGGTTGAGCTTCTTGCCGGGCAGCGAACCGTCCCAGCCGACCAGCACGTGCGCCACCTTGATCTGGTCCTCGACCTTGTCGGGCGCCTTGGGACACGCTGCCGGGTCTTCGCCTTCCAACGGGCATGCGCCGTCCATTTCGCTCTTGGCTTCAGCCGCGGGCGGAGCTGTGGGCCCACCCGTCGGCGACGCAGCGGCCGGGGTCTCGACGGCTGGCGTCGGCTCGGCTTTGGCGAGGTCGACGCCGGCCTTGACTGGCTCGGCAGCCTTGGGTGGCTCTTTCTTGCACGCGGAACCGAGCAGGCCCGCGGCAGAGAGGACGGCGATAAGGCGGAGGGCAAAGGAGCGGGACATGGCGCAAACCGCGGGCGGGGGCCCGCAAAGGGGCGCGGATTGTGGGGCAAACGCGCGCGGAGGGCAAGGTGGGGGCGGGCCGGCGCTTTCGGCGCATCTCTGCGTTGTCGCTGTGCTCCGGTGCTCAACGACCTCGGAGGTCGCCTCCGCTCCGGTGCTCGCTCCGCCTTGATCTGCATCCGAAATCGCCGGCCCGAAAGAGAACCGGCGGGATTTTGGCAGAGTCTGCGGCGCATCTCTGCGTTGTCGCTGTGCTCCGGTGCTCAACGACCTCGGAGGTCGCCTTCGCTGCAGTGCTCGCTCCGCCTTGATCTGCATCCGAAATCGCCGGCCCGAAAGAGAACCGGCGGGATTGTTGCCAAGGCTGCGGGGCATTTGCAGGGGCCGTTCCGTGCCTGGGATCTCTTGGTGCTCGCCAGTGCGACCGGCTCTGCCGGGACGCGACCAGAATCAATGCCCGAAGCCAGTTGCCATTCAGAAGCCATGCCTGGACCAAGCGATAGCGCCGCATGGGGTTCCGGGGTGGAAAGCCTTGCGATAGCCCAGGGGATGAGATCTGTGCAGCGCGTTGTCACCGCCATGTGCACGGCGGCTGCGCGGATGGGGTAGCCAATCCCATCGGGGCCGATGGTCCCATCCCAATCTGTGCCCTACGGATCCGCACCGGTAGGCGTCGCCGACTTTGCGTCCGTCGTTTCAGTTGCGCCCACCGGCACGCAGTCCGCAGGATCAGCAACCGCAGGGCAGCCAATGGCGCAGACCGATTCCGTCGCCTGGCAGCCGTCGCAGTATTTGTCCATGTGGGTGAGGCACATCCAGTTCGTGCTGAGGCTGCCCTTGCAGTTCTGTGGGCTACAGCCCAATGGCGGCCCCCCGCAGGTCCCCATGACGTCCGGGTGGTCGGGCACACTGAGATTCCTGTAGCACCGGTGCCCCCAATTGGCCTTTATGCAGTCTTCCTTCACGCGGCACAGCCGGGCGTACGAGGCCCCGGCGTGTGCACCGCCGGGCGCCGGGGTGCTTGGCGCACAGGAACTGGTCAACAGCATCCATGCGGCAGCAAAATAGCGGGCCGCGCGGCACGTTTGGTCAGGGTGTTTCACTTGCCGCCTCCTTTGGCACCTGCGCCGAGCGCAGTGGCTTCGCTCTCGACGTCCAACGGACACGCTGGCTGCGCGGCAATGTTGACGCCCACGGTCAGGGCGACGGCCTGCTTTGTCCACACGGGCCCGTGAAAGAACTGGCCATGCACGAACTTGCCGCTGCCCACGTCGCGCAGAATAAGGAAATCATCGAGCACCGCGTAGCCTGCGTTCTCCTTCGACACCCATCCGAGGTAGCCGATCGTCTCGCCCACGACGACTTTGGCCTCTGGCGCGCGAATCAGATTCGACATTGGAAGCGGCCCGCCGGCCATGCGGGCGACAAGGGTCTTGGGGGCAGTCATCGCGTAGTTGATCCACCACAAGTACTGATTCCCGGTCATCGCATCGCCGCTGCGGCGAGCAAACGGACCCGGCTACAGCGCCGCGTCAGCCCAGGCCGCGTCAAGGAAGACGTTCTGCTTGTAAGGGCCAGGAAATGATTTACTCAATCATTTCTCGGGCCCGTTTGCTTGCTCCGTGGGTCGCCAGCTCGCGGACCAAAGGTCCGACTCCCGGCTCCGTCCTGATGTGAGAGTGATCGACTTATTATTTTCCAGTCCCTAAGTTTCGGCACGAACGATCCCCAGGGCGTCGAATCAAGCCGCCTGCCCAGCGTGCGGCCACGCCCAACGCCCGGGGCGATTCTGCGCCAAGTGCGGCAAGGCGATGGACGGCACCCGCACCTGCAAATGCGGCGAAGCCCTGTCGGCCGACGCGAAGTTCTGCCCGAAATGCGGGGCCAAGGCACCGAAGTAGCTCCAATAGCGCGGACTGCGGGTCGTCGTCGGCGCGTCGCACGGTTCTGCGCCCAAAGCCACGGAGACCTATCGCGGGTCGCATCCCGGTACGGGCGCCCCAGCAACCGCCCACCGGAAAACCCACCCAGAACACGCCACCTTGTCGCTCGTCGCCCCAATCGCCGATCGCGCCGCGACCCGCTGCACCCGTTGCCGCCACTTGCGACCTCGCGCCGGTTGACAGCGATCCGCGACTTCGCTGCGATAGCGGTCCCCGGTTCGGAGCGTGCCATGCAGACGTTCGCGATGGTCCTGTTCGTCGATATTCGCGGCTTCACGGCGTTTGCTGAGAAGCAGGAGGTCGCCGCCGGCCTGCCAGCCTTTCTCGCCGATTTCGGTCGCGCGGTGGAGCGGTCGTTTCCGGCAACGGTCTGGTTCAACAAGGGCCTCGGCGACGGTGCCATGCTGGTGCGCGAAGTCGCCCGGACCGACAACCCGGCCAGTCTGTTTGACGGGGTCGCCGCGGCCATCGCCGAGGTCGAGTCGGCATTTGCTGCGCTGTGCGGGGTTTTCGCAACCCAGATGGGCGTGAAGGCCGAACTGCACTTGGGCTGGGGCCTGACGCGCGGCCATGTGCACAAAGTCACCGTCAACGGCCATGGCGACGACTACGTCGGCTCCAACGTCAACAAGGCCGCGCGCCTGTGCGATGCGGCGCGACCATTCGGCATGGCGGTCGACGCGGAGGACTTTGACGGCCTGCCGTCGGAGGTGACCGCGCGCTTTCACCGCCAAATCCGCCCGACAAAGGGCATTGGCGACGTCGAGGTTCTGGTCACGCCGGAGATTTTCAGCCAGTTCGTGCCGCGCGAAAAGTTGCGCGAGGCGCCGGAGGTTCACGTTGCCGGCGTGTGCGTGCGCGGTGAAGGCGACCAGGTGGAGGTGTTGTTGGCCAAGCGCAGCGCGACACGCAGCCTGTTCCCTGGCCTCGTCGAGGGCTGCGGCGGCCAACTGCGCCCAGCGGAAACGTTCGCCGACGGCGTAAGGCGTCACTATCGGGCCGAGTTTGGCATCGAGGTCGCAGTCGATCGCGACTGCTTCTGCCTCTACGAAATCCGCGAACCCGGCGAACCGCTGATTCCCGGCATCCGGTTCTTGTGCACGTTCAAGCGGCAATTGCGCGAGGAGCTTGCGTCTCCAAACCACAGTCAGGTTTGGTGGTGCTCCGTCGATGAACTGCGGCGGATGGAAAGCCGCGGGTTCATTGCTGGGCTGCGCGAGCAGTTTTTGGGCTTGATCGATCGGTGGCAGGCTCGACGGTAGGACCCGTGTGGCGGCAAGGTTTCACACCGGCCGCCACAAACCGCCGGGCATCGGCCGCGGCGGCTTGATCTGACCGTTCGCGGCCTGCTGCACCCCTACGGCGTACACCCAGGCAAGTTCACGAACACGCAGGTGTTGTTGCTGGTATTGCACGCATCAACCGTGCACTTGTTGTTGTCGTTGCAGTCGGCGTCGCTCTGGCACTGCAAGTTCGGGTTGCATCCCGGGATGTTGACAAACAAGCACTGGTTGGTGGTGGTGTTGCACAAGTTGGTGGTGCACACGTTGCTGTCGTCGCAGTCGATGTTGACCTTGCAGGCGACCGTCGGGGTGCAGCCCTGCATGTTCTGGTAGATGCATTGGCCGTTGAAGGTGTTGCAGATGTCGATCGTGCACACATAGCCGTCTTTGCACTGGGAGTCGGCGGTGCAGCCGGCCTGGCAACCGGTGATGAGTGGATTCTGGCAGACGCCATAGGCAGCGATGCAGTTGTCTGCTGTGCACGACTTGCCGTCCGAGCAGTCTTTTGCGGTGCCGACGCAGGTGCGCGAGGCCGTGCAGGCGTCGCCGCTGGTGCAGGCATTGTTGTCACTGCACGCGGTGCCAGTGATCGCGGCGTGGACGCAGATGCCACCGGTACAGGCATCGGACGAGCAGGCGTTGTTGTCATTGCACTGGGCGACGCTGGTGCACTGGTTGCCGCAGTTTTGGATGGGCGGGAACACGCAGGTGCCGTTCTGGCCGCCGCCGGTGACCACGCACACATCGTTGGTGCAGACGTTGCCGTCGCTGCAACTGACGGCGGTGCCCACGCAATTGCCGCTGGTGCACGCGTCATTCTGGGTGCACGGGTTGTTGTCGGTGCACGCACCCGAGGTCATCGGCGTGCTGCTGCACGCGCCGGTCTGTGCCGAACACGCGTCGGTGGTGCAAGGGTTGTTGTCGTTGCAGGTTACTTTGGTGCCGCCCGCGCACTGGCCGTTGCTGCACTTCTCATTCCAGGTGCACGCGTCGCCGTCGCTGCATGCCGTACCGTTGGCAAAGCTGACGATGCAGCTGCCGTTGGTGCAGGCCTCGGTGGTGCAGCCGTTCTTGTCGTCGCAGTCGGCGTTGCCGGAGCACTTCGCGCCGCAACCGGCGATCGGGGTGTGGACGCACTGGCCGTTGTTCTGCGCGTTGCAGCTGTCGGTTGTGCACGGGTTGGCGTCGTCACAGGTGTTCGCGGTGCCTACGCACTGGCCGTTGCTGCACTTGTCGCTCAGGGTGCACGCATTGTTGTCGGTGCACGCGGCGCCCGCGTTGCCCGGCAGGTACGCGCACTGGCCGTTGTTGGCGTTGCACAGGTCTTGCGTGCACGGGTTGTTGTCGTTGCACACAATCGCATTGCCCTTGCAGACGCCGTTGCTGCACACATCCCCGTTGGTGCAGGCGTTGCCGTCGTTGCACCCGCTGGTGGTGTTGGTGAAGATGCACAGGCCACCTGTGCAAGCGTTTGCAGTGCACGGATTGCCGTCGTTGCATCCACCGTTGATGAAGCCGCCGGGGCACGGACCGCCGCAGTTCGGCACCGCTTGATTCACGCACGCGCCGGTGGTGGCGTTGCAGCTGTCGATGGTGCACGGCTTGCTGTCGTCGCAGGACTTGGCCGTGCCGACGCAATTGCCGCCGTTGCAGCCATCCTTGTCGGTGCAGGCGTTGCTGTCCGTGCATGTGGCGCCGGTGGCCAGGTTGGTGTACGCGCACTGGCCGGTGCCGGAGTTGCAGGCGTCCGAGGTGCACGGCTTCTTGTCGTCACACACCACCTGGGTGCCCGCGCACTTGCCGCTGGCGCACACGTCGCTGACCGTGCAGGCGTTGCCGTCGCTGCACGCCGTGCCGTTGACCATGGAGTTGCTGCATTTGCCGGCGGTGCAGGCGTCGACGGTGCAGGCGTTCTTGTCGTCGCAGTCGCCGCCGTTGGTGCAATTGCCGCCGCAACCGGCAATCGGGGTGACCACGCACTTGCCCGTCGCCTGGTCGCAGCTGTCGAGCGTGCACGCGTTGTTGTCGTTGCACACGACAGGATTGGCGCCATTGCACAGGCCGCCGTTGCAGGTGTCGGTGATGGTGCAGGCGTTGTTGTCGGTGCACGGCTGGCCGTTGTTGCCCGGCAGCGAGATGCAATTGCCGCCGGCCTGGTTGGAGCACTGGTCGGTGGTGCACGGGTTGTTGTCGTTGCATATCTTGGGCGTGCCGAAGCACAGGCCGTTGACGCATGCATCATTGGTCGTGCACGCGCTGTTGTCGCTGCAAGTGCCGCTGTTCAGCACCTGATGCGCGCACTGGCCGTTGGTGCAGGTGTCGGTGGTGCAGGCGTTGTTGTCGTTGCACTGGCCGACGTTGGTGCAGTTGTTGTTGCAATTCTGGATCTGCGTGAACTGGCACTGCCCGCTGTTGGGGTTGCAGACATCGAGCGTACAGGCGTTGTTGTCGTTGCAGACGGTCGCTGTGCCGCCACACTTGCCGGCCGTGCACTTGTCGTTGGTGGTGCAGAGCACGGCGTCGTTGCAGACCGTGCCGTCGGCCGCGTTGGGGGCGGTACAGTTGCCGGTCTTGGGGTCGCAAGCGTCCGCGGTGCACGGGTTGTTGTCGTTGCAGACCTTGGCAGTGCCGGCCTTGCACACGCCCGCGGCGCAGGCGTCGCTGCTGGTGCAGGCGTTGCCGTCGTCGCACGGCGTGCCGGTCTGGGCGCTGTTGGTGCACTTGCTGTTCACGCATGCGTCGGTGGTGCAGCTATTGCCGTCGTTGCAACCGGCGTTGTCGATGCACTGGGCGCCGCAGCCGGCGATCGGCGAGAACACGCACTTGCCGGTGGCCTTGTCGCAGGCGTCGGTGGTGCACTGATCTTTGTCGTCGCAGACCACCGGGCTGCCGCCCGCGCAGGCCCCGCCTTTGCAGCCGTCGACGGTGGTGCACGGGTTGCCGTCGTCGCACGGCACGTTGTCCGCGCCGGGGGGCGTGGTGCAGTTGCCGGTCTGCGAGTCGCAACCGTCGTTGGTGCACGGGTTCTTGTCGTCGCAGACCTTGGCCGTGCCCTTGCAGGCGCCCGCGGCGCATGCGTCGGTGGTGCACGGGTTGCCGTCGTTGCAGGGTGCGCCGTCGGCGTTGGTGCTGGCGCACTTGCCGGTCTGGGTGTTGCAGGTTTCGGTGGTGCACAGGTTGTTGTCGCTCGGGCAGTCGCTGTTCTGGGTGCACGGCTTGGTGCAGTTGGGGATGGCGGTGAACACGCATTTGCCGTCGTTGGGGTTGCAACTGTCGGTGGTGCAGGTGTCTTTGTCGTCGCAGACCAGCGCCGCGCCGCCGCACTTGCCGGCCGTGCACACGTCGCTCGTGGTGCAAAGGGCCTTGTCGTCGCAGGGCGCGCCGTTGGTGACGGGGGTGTTGGCGCACTTGCCGGTGGCCTTGTCGCAAGCGTCGGTCGTGCACACGTTGTTGTCTTCGCACACCGCCTTGGCGCCCGCGCTGCACTTGCCGGCGGCGCAGGTGTCGTTGACCGTGCACAGGTCGCCATCGCTGCACGCCGCGCCATCGGCCACTGCCACGTTGGCGCACTTGCCGGTCGCCTTGTCGCAACTGTCGGTGGTGCAGACGTTGTTGTCGTCGCAGTTGGGCTTGGCGCCGGCGTTGCACACCGAACCCGCGCACTTGTCGCCGGTGGTGCAGGCGTCGCCGTCGTCGCAGGCCGCGCCGTCGGTCGCCGTGTTGGCGCACTTGCCGGCGTTGCACTTGTCGGCGGTGCAGGCGTTCTTGTCGTTGCAGTCGGCGTCGGCCGCGCAGTTGCCGCCGCAGCCGATGATCGGCTTGGCGGTGCATTTGCCGGTCGCTGGGTCACAGGCATCGGCGGTGCAGGCGTCTTTGTCGTCGCAAACCACTGGGGTTCCCACACACTTGCCGGCCGCGCACTTGTCGGTGGTGCACGCGTTGCCGTCGCTGCACGGCAGCGTGTCGTTGTGGGTCGCCACGCAGCCCTTGGCCGGGTCGCAACTGTCGGCGGTGCAAGGGTTCTTGTCGTCGCAGGCGGTGGCCGTTCCGCCGCACACGCCGGCCTTGCAGACGTCGCCCGTGGTGCACGCGTTGTTGTCGTTGCAAGCGCCGCCGTCGGCCACGGGGGTGCTGACGCACTGGCCGGCTTTGCAGGCGTCGGTGGTGCAGGCCTTGCCGTCGTCGCAGGCTTTGAGCGTGCCGGTGCATTTGCCGTTGGCGCACGCGTCGGCGCTGGTGCAGGCGTCGCCGTCGTCGCACGGGCCGCTGGCGGGCGAGGTCAAGCACTGGCCGCCCTGGCAGGCGTCTTTGGTGCACGGATTGCCGTCGTCGCAGACCAGGGCTTTGCCCAGGCACTTGCCGTTGGCGCACGCGTCGCCGTTGGTGCACAGGTCGCCGTCGTCGCAGTTGCCGGCGACCGTGGTGAACTCGCAGATGCCGGCTTTGCAGACGTCGTTGGTGCACGGGTTGCTGTCGTTGCAGTTCAGCGCGCTGCCGCCGCACACGCCCTTGCCGCACACGTCCTTTTCGGTGCAGGCGTTGCCGTCGTTGCAACTGGCGCCGTCGTTGGGGGCGAATCCGCACTTGCCGTTGCTGCAGGTGTCGGTCGTGCAAGGATTTTTGTCGTCGCACGGCTTGGTGGCGCTGCACTCGTTGTTGCAGCCGGGCACCGGCGCGAACGCGCACTGGCCGCTGGCCTTGTCGCAAGCGTCGGCGGTGCATGGGTTCTTGTCGTCGCATGCGGTCGCGGTGCCGCCGCACACGCCGGCCGTGCAGTCGTCGCCGGTGGTGCACTTGTCGCCGTCGTCGCAGACCGCGCCGTCGTTGACGTTGGTCGCCAGGCACTTGCCGCTGGGCGATTCGCAGACGTCGGTCGTGCACGGGTTCTTGTCGTCGCAGATCACGGCCTTGCCGCCGCATTGACCCTTGGTGCAAGCGTCGCCGCTGGTGCAGAGGTTGCCGTCGTCGCAGCCGGTGCCGTCGGCCTTGGGCGCCGAGACGCACGCGCCCTTGACGGCGTCGCAACTGTCGGCGGTGCAGGCGTTGTTGTCGTCGCAGTCTGCGGCAGTCTTGCACGCAGGCTGGCAACCGGGCTTGGGTGCAAAGCCACAGGCGCCGGTGGCGGCGTCGCAGGTGTCGGCGGTGCAAAGGTCGTTGTCGTCGCAGATCTTGGGCGAACCCCCTCCGCACGCGCCGGCCTTGCAGACCGAACCGACCGTGCAGGGATCGGCAACACTGCATACCGTGCCGTCGGCCGCGGGCTCGACGACGCACTTGCCGGCCTTGCAAAGGGCCACATTGCACTGCGCGAGCTTGACCTTGGCGCTGCACTCGCCGTCGGTGGTGCACTCGGGCGGGGCGACGTCGGGGCCGAGGTCGGCGATCGGCACATCGGGCTGCGGGGGCACGTCGTCGCCCGGGGCCTGGTCTTGCGCGGGTGGCAGGTCCTGCGGGGGCGGGACGTCCTGTGGGGGCGGCACATCCAGCGGCGGCAGCACATCGCCCACGGGCGGAACGTCGTCGGTCGGCGGGACGTCGGGGTTGACCACCACGTCTGGGGGCACATCGGGGTCGATGACGACCTCGGGCGGCACATCCGGGTCCACGGTCACTTCCGGCGGCACGTCGGTCGGCTCGACGTCGACCCGCGCCACGTTGTCGCCCGTAACCGGCACGTCTTGCGCTGGCGGCAGGTCTGCGGCAGGCGCGGTGTCGGTGCCCCCGCCTGTAGTATCGGGCGATGCGACATCGGTTCCGCCCACGCCGCCCACGTCGGCGCCCGTCCCACCCGAGGTGTCGGCGAGGCCGGCCGTGACCACTTCGCTGTCGTCGCCACAGGCCGCGGCGATCATCGCCAACGCGCCCAAAGCGGCGAAACGCGCGGCCGACAGGGCGAAAAAGTTGCGCTCGTTCAAGGCGTTCATGGCATCCCTCTCGCGGTACCCTGGATGGGAGCGCGGACCCGGCAGTGGTGTGCGCCGGACAGGCGGCCCAGCCCCGACGCCGGCCAACCGCCTGAAATCTGTTGGGGACCGGCGCATGCCGGAGCCGCCAATGCGGCGCAAATTGGCCGTTGCCGGGCATCTTTTCAAGGCTCTGCGTCCGGCGAGCACAATTTCACACAGGCTGGCGCGGGCTGCGGCGGGGCGGGGGCGGGCTTGGTGTTGCGCCTGCTCTGCTGACGCTGACCGCCAACCAAAGCAGGCCACCCTTTTTTCGCGACCTGCGCCTCTGCCGCGGGTTGCCCCTTTGCAAGAAGGCTCGATTTTGCAACGATTGGCGCCCACGCCCGTGCGCAGTTCGAGTGCACCATGCCGTCCTTCCGTTGTGCCGCCATGGCAACTGCGCTTGCTCTCGTCCCTGCCTGTGGGGTTGACCAGGACCCTGCGCCGGCGGCCGCGCCCGTGGTGGCGGGCGACGACCAAGAACTCATCGTCGCGGATCCGCTGGCCAAGTTTGCAGGCGTTCAAGAACTCGACTCCGCATGTCCGTCGACGCGCAACGACACGCTTTGCAACGCGTTGCGCAACGGTGTGCGCGCCCAAGGCGCCCAAGCTGCCAGTTGGTTCGAGGGCGCCCGAGCTGCGATCGCCCAGCGCATCGAGTCCGAAAACCGCGAAGTCGTGGTCAAGGACTCAGCAGTACGCTGGTGGTTGCGCGAACGCAGTTTGGCCCTCCAGGTCTGGAACCACGGCACGGCGCGCGGCTCGCTGGCGACGGATCCCAGCCAGTGGTGGAAAACCGCGGACGCCATCCTCGCCAAGAACTACCCAACCTATGCGCCCAGTTCGATGACGCTGGCCCGAACCTGGATGCCGCCGGTCCAAAAGGCCACGACGGCGTGCTCCAAAGCCCGCGAGGCCCTGCTGGTCTTCCCTG
>VGRO01000102.1 GCA_016875335.1 Deltaproteobacteria bacterium
TGAGCCCCGGCGAGGCCGAGATCGACTGCGGCGCCGCCTGCCCGACCAAGTGCGGCACGGGCAAGAAGTGCAAGCTGCCCGCCGATTGCGCCAGCGGTTTCTGCGACGGCAGCAACTGCGTCGCGACGGCCTGCGAAGACAAAAAGCTCAGCACCGGCGAGACCGACGTCGACTGCGGCGGCGGCTGCGCCAAGACCTGCGGACTCAAGCAGGGCTGCAAGGCCAGCAGCGACTGCGCCAGCGCGGTCTGCAACGGCAGCGTCTGCGTCGCGGGCTCGTGCTGGGACGGCAAGAAGACCGACAACGAGGGCGACGTCGACTGCGGCGGCGCCTGCGAGGCCAAGTGCTCCACCGGCGCCAAGTGCGTCAAGGGCGACGACTGCGCCAGCAAGGTCTGCAGCGCCAGCGGCACCTGCGTGCTCAGCCACTGCGACGACGGGCTGCTCTCCGGCGACGAGAGCGCCCTCGACTGCGGCGGCAGTTGCAAGACCAAGTGCCTCCTCACCAAAGCGTGCAAGGGTGACGGCGACTGCTTCAGCGGCGCCTGCGCCGTCGCCAGCAAGGTCTGCGTCAGCTCGGCCTGCTACGACCAGACCCAAGACAAGGGCGAGACCGACGTCGACTGCGGCGGCCCGTGCAAACCGTGCGCGGTCGGCCAGAAGTGCAGCCAGGAGGCCGACTGCAACTCCGAAGCCTGCCAGGGCCAGCCCGCCGACGGCGAGACCTGCGACCTGTGCGCGCCGACCAACACGTGCAGCGGCGGCACCTGCGCCCTGGTCAAGGTCAAGTGCCCTGACGACGGCAACGTCTGCACCGTCGAGCAGTGCGCCGCTGCCGATGGCGCGTGCAGCACCGCGCCCAAGGTCTGCGACGACGGCAACGTCTGCACCGACGACAGGTGTCACGTGACCAACGGCTGCATCCAAGCCGCCAACAGCGCCAAGTGCAACGACAACGAGTCGTGCACCGTGGGCGACGCCTGCGCCAACAAGGCCTGCGTCGCTGGGCCCATCGACCACTTGCAGTGCGAAGACGGCAGCAAGTGCACGACCGACAAGTGCCAGCTCGCCAAGGGCTGCGTCGCCACCGCCGTGACCTGCGACGACAACAACGTCTGCACGGCCGACAGCTGCCAGCCCGCCAGCGGCTGCGCCTTTGTCACCATCGCCAACAAGTGCGACGACAGCAACGTCTGTACCAACGACAGTTGCCACCCGATCACCGGCTGTGGCCACAGCAACAACACCAACCCCTGCCCGGACAACGACCAATGCACGATCAACGAGTCGTGCAACGGCGCGGGCTCGTGCATCAAGCAGCAGAAGTCCTGTTCCGATGGGCAGGAGTGTACGCAAGACTCCTGCAACCCTTCGAGCGGCTGCGTCTTTCCGACCAAGCCGGCGGGCACCTCGTGTTCGGCGGGCGTGTGCAAGGGCACCGTCTGCTGCCAGTCCTCCGGGCAGGCCAGCTTCGCCTACAACGGCAGCCAGGGCGGCAAGGATGGGTCGACGCAGACCTGGCAGGTGCCGGCGTGCGCGACCTGGGTCTATGTCAAGGCACGAGGCGCCGACGGCGCCAGGCACCCCTCCAACTGGAACAACCTCGGCGGGCGCGGACACACGGCGTGGGGCTACAAGTCCGGGCTTGAGGGCAAGGTGCTGTACATCCGCGTCGGTGGCGCCGGCTACGCCTTCAGCGGCTCCTATTCTGGCGCGGGCGCCGTCCCCGGCTTCAACGGCGGCGGCGGCGATGCGGGGGGCGGTTACGGCGGAATGAGCGCCACGGGCACCCGCGGCGGCGGCGGCATGACGAGCGTCCAACTCAAGGCGGGCTCCGAGTGGGGCGCCGACCAGGTGCTCATCGCCGGCGGCGGCGGGGCGTCGAACAACAGCACCTCCGCGAGTGGGAGGACCGGCGGCGACGGCGGCAACCCCTACGGCCAGCCGGGCGTTGGCGAGGGCCAGTCCGCCGGCAAGGGCTCGATGGGGCCGTCAAATCCGGGGATCGGCGGCTTCAACGCGGCGCTCTACATGAAGGCCGGCGACGGGACCTACCTGCAAGGCGGCGGCGCCAAGGGCTGGTGTGGCAGCGGCGGTGGCGGCGGCGGCGGCGGCTTCACCGGCGGCGGCGGCGGAATCACCACCTGCGCCCAGACCGCGTGCTGCACCTCCGATACTCCAGCAGGTGGCGGCGGCGGCGGGGCGAGCATGTACGGCAACGGGATGCAGAAGACTGGCGGAACCAACACCTACCCGGACAACCCTGGTGTGTACCATGGCGAGGTCTACATCCAGTGGTTCGCCGCGCCCAACGTCCCGTAGCCGCTACGCATCCTCGCTCTCCCGCCCCGGAGTCCGCATGGCCCCGAGTTCTCTGCACCTCCGCCGCCCGCTGGCGGTGCCCGTCGCGCTGGCGCTGTGGCTTGCCGGCTGCGTCCACGACAACGTCCCGTCGTGGGCGAGCGACAGCGGCGCTCTCGACGGCGCCGTCCACGCGAGCGCCGACGCGCCGCCCGATGCTGGCACCGACGTGGCTGCGGATGGCGGCGGAGCGACCGACGCGGCCGTCGACTCCGGCGCGGACGCGGACGCCAAGACCGCCGGCGACTCGGGCGGCGCGAGCGATGTCGCTGACGCTGGCGACGGGATCGACGCCGAAGACGCCTTCGTCAACCTGCCGCCTTCCGTCACCTGGACCTTGCCAGCCGACGCGACCGTGGTCCAGATCGACAGCGAGGTGACGTTTGTCGCCCAGGTCAGCGACGACGTTCAGGCGCCGACCGAGCTGGGCCTGGCGTTGAGCGTCGACGGCAAGCTGGACGCCGGCTCGGTCCCGCTCAAGGTCAGCGCCAAGGGCACGATCACCTTCACGCTGCTGATGCAGAACCCGGGCAAGCACAGCTACACCCTCAGCGCGACCGACTACGACAACGCCACCGCCAGCGCGACGGTCACGGTGCTTGTCAACATCGCCGCCGGTGCGCCGGTGGTGACCATCACGCCGGCGTGGCCCAAGACCACCGACGACCTGCAAGCCGTGATCGTCCAGCCGGCGGTCGACGCCGAGTCCGGCTCGATGCCGCTGGCGGCCCACAGCTACCAATGGTACCGCTACGCCAAGCCCGTCGAGGACCTGCAGGGGCCGACCGTGCCCGCGGACCGCACCGCCGCCGGCGAGACCTGGCGCGTCGAGGTCTGGGCCAACGACGGCAGCGCCGCCGGCCTGCCCGCCACCGCCAGCGTCACCATCGACAACAGCGCGCCCGGCCCGGTGACCCTGGCCCTTGCCCCGACCGAGATCACCGTCGCCAGCACCGTCACCTGCGCCTGGGGCGCCCCCGCCTCGACCCCGACGGCGATCCGGTCAGCTACAAGGTGCGCTGGACCTTGAATGGCGTGGACTTTCCACAAGCCGGCACCGCCACCACCCTGCCGCTCGCCAGCACCGCCACCGGCGCCTGGGTGCCCCTGCTGCCCGTCCAGGCCGGCGATGTCCTGGGCTGTCACGTCAACCCCACCGACGGCCTCGCCGTTGGCCCGCTGGCCGAGGTCACCGCCACCGTCGCCGCCTTCAATCCGTGCGCGACGCCCTGGAGCGGCTGCCCCAAGGCCTCGACCATCTGCAAGGCCACCCAGGTCGCCGCCGCCGCCTGCCCCTGCGCCATCGGCTACACCGGCGCTGGCGGCAGCGACTGCAGCGACATCGACGAATGCGCCCAGGTCCTGGTCACCTGCCCGGCCCACGCCACCTGCACCAACACCCCCGGCGCCTATACCTGCCCGTGCGACAAGGGCTGGCACCCCAGCGCCGACGGCAAGACCTGCGTCGACGACGACGAGTGCGCTGCCGGCACCGCCGCCTGCGACCTCGCCGCCCAGTGCAGCAACACCCAAGGCGCCTACACCTGCCCGTGCAAGACGGGCTACATCGGCGATGGTAGCGTCGTCGAGGGCTGCAAGGACCTCGACGAGTGCGCCACCGCGAGCCACGCGTGCGCCGCCGAGGCCGCGTGCAAGAACACCGTCGGCGCCTATGTCTGCACCTGCCCGGCCGGCTACAGCGGCGACGGCTGGACCTGCACCGACAACGACGAGTGCAAGGACGGCACCTTCGTCTGCGATCTGGCCGCCGCCTGTACCAACACCGCCGGCAGCTACAAGTGCAAGTGCAACAACGGCTACGATGGCGACGGCAAGAAGTGCGCCGACGTCGACGAGTGCGTCCTCGGCAGCGCGGCGTGCGACCTCGCCGCCACCTGCACCAACACCGTCGGCAGCTACAAGTGCACCTGCGACCCCGGCTTCGCTGGCGACGGGGCGACCTGCGCTGACGTCAACGAGTGCTCAGACGGCACCTTCGTCTGCGATCTGGCAGCCACGTGTACCAACACCGTCGGCAGCTACGTCTGCGCGTGCAAGGACGGCTACCTCGGCGACGGCAAGGCCTGCACCAACACCGTCGGCTCGTACGTTTGCGAGTGCGACCAGGGCTGGACCGGCGACGGCAATCAGTGCGCGGACTTGAACGAGTGCAGCGCCGTCGGTCTCGCCAACTGTAGCACCGCCGCGACCTGCTCGAACACCATCGGCGGCTACGACTGCACCTGCAACGCGGGCTGGACGGGCAAGGGCTTTGGCAGCGGCGGCTGTGCCGACATCGACGAGTGCGCGCTGGGCCTCTACGTCTGCGCGGCGACCGCCACCTGCGGCAACACCGACGGCGGCTACAATTGTACCTGCAACAAGGGCTACGAAGGCGACGGCAAGCTCTGCGCCGACCTCGACGAGTGCGCACTGGGCACCCACGACTGCCACGCCGCCGCCGTGTGCGCCAACGCGCCCGGGACCTTCGTCTGCACCTGCAAGCCAGGGTGGACCGGCGACGGCAAGAGCTGCAAGCCCGCCCCCAAGTAGGGCTGAAGAGCACCCCCATCATGATGAACTCCAAGCCAATCGGCCCCCGCCACCGAGCCGCGGCCGGCGCCGCGGTGCTGCTGCTCTGCGCCGGGTTCGCGGCCCCGGCGCTCGCGGAAGCGCCTGCGCGCGCCAGCGCCATCGAGCTCGGCGTCTTCGGCGGCTACACCCTGCTCAGCGCCGACAACCAACTCGGCAACGCGCCCAACCCGGCGCGGCGCCCTGGCAGCGGCGCGCTGTTCGGCGCCCGCGGCGGCTGGAACCTCAGCGACGCCCTGACCCTCGAGGCCGAGGTCGATTACGGCCTGTCGACCTTCCGCGACTCTGGCCTCGCCGCTGGCTTGGTCGGCTGGCGCGGATCGCTGCTGTGGCAATTCGGCAGCGTCGGTGGCGCCGGGGGCCCGGGCGGCGAGGCCCGCTGGCGACCCTTTGTCCTCGCTGGCGCAGGTGGGACGGCGACGCTGTGGCGCGAGTTTGGCACCGAGCACGACCACGACATCACCGCGCACGCTGGGGTAGGCGTTAGCGCCGACCTCGGCCCCCGCTTTGGGGTGCGCCTGGACTTGCGCGGCTTCGCCCTCGACGGCGATCAGAGCCGCATTGCATGGAACGGCGCGGTGTTGCTCGGCGTCTGGGTGCGCCTTGGCGCCGCCGACGCGGCCCAGCTACCCCCACCACCGCCGGCCCCGCGCCCGGAGCCGCCGCCGCCGCCCAAGCCCCTGGACAGCGACGGTGACGGCATCGCCGACGACGTCGACCAGTGCCGAGACCAGAAAGGCTCGGCCGAGGACCACGGCTGTCCGCCGCCGGACGCGGACGGCGACGGCATCCCCGACCGCCGCGACCGCTGCCCGGCCGAAAAAGAGACCTTCAACGGCAAGGACGACGACGACGGCTGCCCGGACGGTACCGAGACCGTGGTGGTGACCGCCACTGAGGTCAAGATCTTGCAGAAGGTGCACTTCGAGCCGGGCAAGGCGGAGATCCGTGCCGAGAGCCACGCCCTGCTCGACGCCGTCGCGAACGTGCTGACCCAGAAGACCAGCCTCACCAAGGTCGCGGTCGAAGGCCACACCGATGACGTCGGGGCTGCCGAGGCCAACGTCGCCCTGTCGCGGCAGCGCGCCGAGGCGGTGGTGGCGTATCTGGTCGGCAAGGGCATCGCCGCGACGCGGCTGAGCGCCGAGGGCTATGGCCCAGACCGGCCGGTGTGCAAGGAGCTGGCGGCGCTGCGCAAGGACGAGGTCAAGAACAAGGGCAAGATCGAGCAGTGCCGCGAGCAGAATCGCCGGGTGCAGTTCCGCGTCGTCGAGAGCAACTAGTACCTCAGGCCCGAAATTCGCGCCGGGTTCCGGCGCGCAACAGGGCTGAGGTACTTCCGGCCGCGGCTGCGGCCTGCCAGCGACCGAAACTGCCTGAATTTACTTCAGGCAGTTCTTGGTCGCTGCCCCGATCGCAACCACCACGGCGCCTGTCGGACGATGGTCCGACAGGCTCCTAGCGCGGCGGCTGGGCAGGGTGGCGGCCGCTGCGTCCTCTCTCACTCAAGAGCCTCGCTCGCGCGGCGAGGAACCCTCGGCCCTGTCGGCGCATCGGGGTTAGGGACTGGAAAACAATAAGTCGATCACTCTCTCATCAGGACGGAGCCGCGAGTCGGACCCTTGGTCCGCGAGCTGGCGACCCACTGAGCAAGCAAACGGGCCCAAGAAATGATTGAGTAAATCATTTCCGGGCCCTTATCGACCCTGTCGCCGGGTCCAACCACACGGCGTTCGCCTGCATCCAGGCCCGCACGGTCGCCTCGCTGCTGCACACCGCGAGGTCGCTGTTCGCCGCCACAATACTGAAGGACAAGAAGGGAGGCTGGCCAGAGCGGGTTGTGCCTGTGCTCGGTGCGCGCGCGGTGCACAGCGTGTGGTGCACAGCCTGTGGTGCAGAACGGGCGCATAGGCAGCGGTCCAGCACACCGACGACGCCAGCGCCGCCGAAGTGAACGGCATTGGCCCTACAACCCCCACTTGACCCGCAGCTCGGCGTCGATGACCGCGCGGTCGCTGGCCGACACCGCATGGCCAAAAATGCGCAGTTCCGCAACGGCCCCGTTGATCGGCGCGCTGCCATCGCTGCTATTGCCGAGGACAAAAGTCTCCGCGTTTCCTGCGATTGCGCTGACGACTGCCGAGGCCGGGGCGTTGCCGCCAATGGCCAGCGCCGCGTTGACCTTGTCGTGTACCAAGGACAGCACCTGCCATTTGTCGGCCGCGAAGGTGGCCGCCACAGCCTTCTTGCCGCCGACCATCCAGCGCAGCTCGGGCGCGCAACCGTCGCAGGTGGCGCTGGCCGCCTCCAGAGCGAACGCCCCGCCGGTCACGCCGGCCAACCGTCCTGGTGAAGCGCCCGGCGATGCCTTGAACACCGCGAACACCGACATCTGTGTAGTTGCCGCCAAGGGCGTCGCCACCGTCATGCGCTGATCGACCGAAAAACCCAGGCTGGCCTTGCCGCCAGGTGTGGCTGCCAGCAGCGGCGGCACTGTGCTTTTGGCGTGGCGGTCCAGCCCGCTCTTGTCGTTCCAGGCGGCGATTTCGCTGTTGTCGGTCTTCTTGACGTTGCCGTAGATCAACGTAGCGCTGTCCGATGCGTCGTACCACGCCCAATTCGGCTTGGGGGCTGCAAACGCCCACGCGGTGCGCAGGTAGGCGAGCACGGTCTGCACGTCGTCGTCGCTCAGGGCCTTGTTGTAGTAGAGGATTTCGCCAATCACGGCGTTGCTGGCCTCGCCCGAATCGCTGCGGCCGACGTAGAAGGTCTTGCTGCCCGGCACGATGGTGCTGGTGCCGCCGGTCTTGGCCGAAGTCGTGCTGGTCGTCGTCCACAGGCCGCGCGAGGCCGGCGAAATGCGCGCCGTCACGACGTAGCTCTGGCCGGCCTGGACCGGCAACGCGACCCCGGTGGCGTCGTTTGCGGACTGCATGCGCAAGCTGTCGCCGCCGCTCGAATACCGCAGCGACCAGTCGGTGTCTTTGTTGCCGTGGTGCGCGACCGCGGCGTTGGCCGACGCTGGTGCGGCCCGCAGGACGACGAAAATCGTCGCCTCGCTGCCCAAATCGAGGTTGCTGAGCGCCAGGCCCTTGCCGCCGCCGAAGTTGAGCGCCGGCCTGCCAAACACGCCGAGCTTGTCGACGACCGGACCTTGCCCCGGCCCCGCTGCGGTCAACACGTGCCCCTTGCCGGTCAAGTCTTGCCAAGCCGTCACGCTGCCCTCGGTCGCGCTGACGGAATCCGGTGCATCAGCGGCCCACCGGCCGACAAGGCCCGCGACGGTCGGCAGAACGCAGACCTTGGGGCCCGCAACGCACTTGCCCGCCGCGCAGTGGTCGGCCGCGGTGCAGGGCTCGCCGTCGCTGCAACTGCCCGTCATGGCGCTGTGTTGGCAACCGACGCCCGCGGCGCAGTAGTCGGCGGTGCACCCATTGGCGTCGTCGCAGTTGGCGGTGACGCCAGCGCACGACGCAGCGGCACAGGTGTCTTTGGTCGTGCACGGGTTGCCGTCGTCGCAGCCCGCGCTGTTGGCGGTGTGCTTGCAACCGAGCGACGGCGAACACATGTCGTCCGTGCACGCGTTGCCGTCGTCGCAGGTCTGCGTGTCGGCGCCTTTGCACGCCCCAGCCTTGCACACATCGCCCAGCGTGCAGGCATTGCCGTCGCTGCACGTGGCGGTGGCGGCCAGGTCGGCGCACGGGCTGGCGGTTTGCTCCAGGGCGCCCACGTCGCAGTGCGTGCCCGCCGGCCGGGCCAGGCCGCGCTGGTCGACGCCGGCCACCAGTGGGTGGGCGCACCCGGCGTCGGTGGCGCCGTCGATGAGCGTGGACCCGGCGGGCAAGTTCACCGTCGGCGTCAAGCCGCCCCATGCCCCCAACGCACCAAAGCTGTCGGCCGGCATCTGGCCGCAGCCGCACGAGCCGTCGCCGGTCCACGACCCCGTCACGCTGGCCGGCGTGGCCTTGCAGTCGCTGCCGCCGCCCTTGCCCCCGCCAATCCACGTGTTCGTCAAGGCAAGGTCCGCCGCTGAAGCGAGCCCCGCACCCTCGGCGGCCGACCCGCCCACCAGCGAGCAGTGGACCAACTCGGCTTTGGCAGAGGCAAAGACGTTGCCGCCGGACTTGCTGGCGGCGTTGTCAGAGAACGTGCTGTTGGCCGCGATACACGCGCCCGCGCAAGCCAGGCCGCCGCCGTTGCCGCCAGACTGGTTCTTGATGAACGACGAACGGGTCACCTGAACCAGACCGCCGAAAAACACCGCGAGGCCGCCACCGTCGCCCGCCGCCTTGTTGTCGCTGAACGTGCAGTCCGTCACGGTCGATGCACCGGCCAACGCCACCGCGCCGCCCGCCTTGCCGCTGCCGAGCGATTCGTTGCCGTCGAAGGTGCAACCGACCAAGACAGCGCCGTCCGCCGCGATGGCCCCGCCGTAGCCCGCGCTGTTGTTGCGGAAAAGCACGTGGACGGCGGTCACCAGTCCGCCGATGCCCTGGACGGCGCCGCCATTGCCGCTGCCGCCGATCGCCGCGCCGCCCATCACGGTCATGTTCTTGAGCGTCAGTTCGGCCTTGCCCTCGAACACGCGGAACTTCTTGCCGGCGTCGATGGTCACTTTGCGGCCGAGCCCGTCGATGGTCAGCGGCGCGGTGATGTCGGGCAACGCCGCACCCAAGACGATGCCGGCGTCGACCGCGAAGCCGATGCCTGTGGCGTTGGCATTGGCGTTGGCAGCGGCGATCGCCTCGCGCAAAGTGCAATGTGCAACGGTGCAGTTGCCGTCGTCGCTGTCGCCGGTGGCGGTCACGGCCAGGTCGCATGCCTTGCTGCCGCCCATGCACGCGCCGGCCGCGCACTGGTCGTTGGCCGTGCACACATCGCCGTCGTTGCAAGGCGCGGTGTTGGCCAGCCACTTGCACGCGCCGTCGCTGGCACAGCTGTCGGTGGTGCACGGGTTGCCGTCGTCGCAATTCTTTCCTTTGCACGGATCGGGGCACGCCGGAAAGGTCGCGTCCGCGACCACGCACTGGCCGCAATCGCTGCCCGCGAACCCGACATCGCAACCGCAGGTGCCCAGGCCAGCCTGGCAAGCGCCGTGGCCACTGCAGGTCACGCCGAGGCACGGGTCGGGCTTGCACTGCGGATAGGCGACCAAGCCGGGGGCGCACTGGCTGCAGCCTTTGCCCGCAAATCCCGCCTTGCAGGTGCACAGGCCCGACTGCTTGTCGCACGCACCGTTGCCTGCGCACGGATCGGGGTCGCACGGGTCGTCGGCGCATTGGCCGCCCGCACACAGGGTGCCCGCGGCGCAAGCCCCGCACGAACCGCCGCAGCCGTCTGGCCCGCAAGCCTTGCCCGCACAGGCCGGCACGCAACCACACTCTGCGGCAAAGTCGACACAGCAAGTGCCGAGCGCCGGGCAATCGCCTTTGCAAGAACAGCCCGCGGTCGCCATCCCGCCACAAATGCCCAGGCACGACGCCGCCACAGCCGTCGGGGCCGCAAGCCTTGCCGGTGCAGTCCGGCGCGCAGGTGGCGCACATGCCATCGACGCTGCACTTGGCGTTCTGACCCTTGCAGCCGACGACCGCCAGCGTGCCGTAGCCGCAATCGGGGTCAGGCGCACCGCAGCCGCAGTCGCAGGCGTCGAGGGCGTCGTAGCTGTCTGGCGCACATTTCCAGGCTGCGGGCACCTTGGCGGCGCATTTGCCCGCGCTGTCGCACTTTTCGGCCGCACTGCATCCCGCCAACGGCAACTTGCCTCCGACGCAGTCGCTGTCGGCCGCCCCGCACCCGCAGTCGCACACCGCACCGTCGCCGTACCAAGCTGGCTTGCACTTCCAGGCCGTTGGCAGGCAAGACCCGCTCGCCGTGCAGGTGGCGTCCGCGCTGCAGGCGCCGCACGAAAAGCCGCACCCGTCCGGCCCGCACGCCTTGCCGGCACACTGCGGCAAACACGCGGCCACGCAGTGGCCGGTCAACTCGTCGCAGCTTGCTTTGGCGGGGTCGCTGCAAGCGCCGCAGCTTCCCCCGCAGCCGTCGGGACCGCAGACCTTGCCGATGCAAAACGGCGTACAGGGCTTGCTGTCGCCGCTTGCGTCCAAGGCCAGTTCATCGCCGAGGCCGTCGCTGACCGTCCCATCCGGCGGCGGAGCGGTCTCTGATCCCGCGTCGGTCGGCGCGGCCGCATCGCCAGCCGGATTCGCCACCACGCACGCGCCGTCCGCCAACGCCGTGCCATCGCCGCAAGACAGCGCCCCGATGGCCACGCATTGGTCGCCTTTTTGCACCGTGCCGGCAGCGCACTGCCGGTCTGCCGCGCACGCCGTCGCCCAAAGGCACACCAGCACGGCGATTCGCCTGTTCATCACGGTGCGCGCTCCTGTGCTTCGACCGCGTGGAACGGTTCGGCGATGCGACCGGGTTGCAGGTAGTTCTTGAGCGCTTCCTGCACTTGAGGCGCTTTCTCTGTCTGCAGCGCGGTCGCCAACAGCGCCCGCAACGCCGGCGCTTGCACCGACCACGACGCCACCGTGTAGGCCGCCGCCAGCCGCACGGCATCGCTGGCATCAAACCGCAAGGCCTTTTCAACCAAGGGTTGCATGTGGGCTGGTCCCATCCAGCGCGCGGCGTGCAAGAGCGCGGCCTTGACCTCGGCATCCTTTTCGTTCGCCATCGCCAGCGCCATCGCGTCGCGCACCGCCAGGGGGTCTTGAAAGCGCAGCGCGTGCGCCGCAGACGTGCGCACCTCCGCCAACGGGTCGTCCAGCTTGGCGAGGATGTCGGGCAGCGCCTTCGGATCCGCAGCGTTGCCCAACGCCGCCAGCCAGTTGCAGGTCTCTTGCAGCGACAGCCCGGGCTGGGCCGCCTCGCGTCGCAGGGTTTCACGCAGCGTTTCGGCTTGTTGCGGTTGGTCTGCTTCGAGGTTGCGGGCCTGCGCGCCTACGGCCACGGCGGTCGCCGCCGCCATCGCGGGGTCCTTGCGGTCCTGCATCAGGGCCACAAGTTGCTGCAGCAGACCCGCGTCGGCGTGGGTCATGGCCGTGACGGCAAACAGCGTCTGATCGCGCAGGCGCTGGGGCAGCGCTTCGTCGGACAGCACATCGCCGAGGACCTTGTGCGCTCTCGCCGTGCCCGCGCCTGCCAGCGCTTGCAGCAAATCGCCTTGCAGGGCTTCGTCGTCGCTGCCGGACCGAAGTCGATGGTCTACGTGATCCACCAGCGCCGGCCGCTGCGCGAGCGTGACCGCCAGCCGCTGCTGCATCTCGCCGTGGGCCGCTGTGCGCGGCCTGGTCGACAGCGCAGTCACCGCCTGGTCGAACTCCACTGGTAGCACCCTCGGCTGAGCGACCCGCGCCAGCGCCGCGGCGTCGAAGGGTTGTAGTGTGGCGACGCTCACTCGGGTGGCCCACGAAGCGTCCGCCGGCGCCAGCCGCTTGAGCCCGAAGGCCACGCGAAACGTCGTGCTCGGGCCCGCGCCGTCGATGCTCGCCGGTTGCATCGTGCCTTGGCGCGAAAACTGCACGCTGGCGATGCCGGATCGGTCCAGCGCGAACGTCGCTTGGGCTTGCTCCGCCAACCGCAGCGGATCCGCCTCGCCGCGCTGCCGGTCCGAACCTGAGCCTTGCCAAGTCTTCTGCACGGTACCAGGGGCCGTGCGCTTGTAGTTCGCGTGGACCCGACCTTGCGGATCGCGCTCGTCGCTGCGCCACTCGGTCGCCGCCGGATCGGCTGCCACGGCGAACTGCGCCCCCATGGCCACGCCGGCCAGCAGGCCCTGCGCCGCGGCCGGAACGGTCGGACCGAAGCGGATCTCGGCCACCTTGCCGGCATCGTCCAAGCGGACTGCAAACGGTTGGGCCAATCCCGCGCCGTCCTGCAAGCCTGTCGCGGCCGCCATCGCTTCGTTCGCCTGCCAGCCGCGCACCGCGACGCGCACCGCCGACCACCCAGGTTGCCCGGCTAGCACCACCGCTTGCCAGTCGCCGTGCGCGCTGAGCTCGGCCGTCGCCGTTTCGCCTTGGGGTGCCGGACCGCGCAGGCTGGCTGTGTACTGCCAGGCATAGGTGCCAGCCAAAGCTGCGAGGTTCTCAGACCTGGCAACCGCTACTGCGCTCGGTCGTCCCGGACCCGGAGCATTTGCAGCGGACTCGTCTGCCTCCGTGCGCTGCCGCGGCCCACGCCAAGCCAGCCACGCCGCGCCCGCAAGCAGCACCACGGCCGCCCCCGACCACAACAAAGCCGCTTTCCAATTACGGTTCTTCATCTTGGCGCCTCCCTAGTTCGCCAGCGCGCTGGAAAGGTCGACTTTGAGACTTTTCAACACCTTGTCGCCAAGCGTGTACGTGGCCCTGATGCCGGGGCTCTGATACAGCGGGTACTCCCATTCCGCTTTGAGCGGGCCCACCCCGATCTCCGCAAACAGCGAAAGTGCCAACTTGAGGATGAGCAACTCCGCCACCACCGACCGGCTCCAGGTCACCGTGTACAGGCCCTCGACGACGGCGCCCGCGGCCGTCTTGCCCTCGACAATCTTGAGCGCCCACGTCACCGGCAGCGACAGTTCCACGATCTTCAGCTCGCCTTTGACGCCCGCGAACGCCTCGAACACCCCGTATTCGCCGCCGACGCCTCCTTTGACGATGACCTGCAGAGCGAGGCGCGGGCCGGCCGTCATGGCGGGCTCAAACGTCAAGCTGTCGATGGCCAACCCGAAATCGAGCCCCACCACCGTCTCGACGGCCGCCTGAATTGAAACCGGCACCGGGCCGATGAAGCCCGACCGTTTGATGCACCACTTGCCTTTCTTGGTTGCGGGGTCCTTGGTGGTCTTGTCGCCGTCTTTTTCGCCCTCGCAGCCGTTCCACGACTTCTCAAACTTGATCTTGGGGATTTGCGGCGTCAGCGTCTTGGTGTCCATGGCGACGCCACAGTGCGCCGGCGGGGCCTGGTACTCGCCATTCTCCCAGAGCTTGTCTTTGCACGGGCTCGGCGGCACCAGCGACTTGACCGCCGGCATCTCGACGCCGAAAAGGAACAGGCGCGGCTGGTATTGCGCCTTCTTGGCCTCCATCTGGCCGTGCATCGACAGGCTCAGGCCCACCACGTCGAACGAAGGCGATCCAAACACTGAAGCGGCGTGGGTCACCGATGTGGCCAGCGCGTATTCGCGCTGCGGCGGCTTGCCGTCGACGCCCGTGAAAGCCACCTTCCTCAGCTGCAACGACGCGCGGTTGTCTTGCGTCACGGTAATCGGGCCGTAGTCGCTGCGTTTCGAGGATTTCTCGTCCTGGCGCGCCGCTGACACCGTGTCCTCGACTTTGCCGCCGCCCTGTTCGCAGACGCGGGTGTCGCGGGCGCAGAATCCGCTCTCGCAGAACTCGTTGGCCTGGTCCGCGCTGACGCTGACGCCCGGCGGCGGACAGGGGGTGCCGTCCGGGTAGGGCGTACCGACGCAAACCGGCGCATTGTCGACCGGGTCGTTGTAGCGTGGGTAAACGTCGCAGTTGTTCAACGTGAGCGTGTGGTATGCGTTGTACGAGTCGTACACAAGCGCCGAATCGTTGTGCGCGAGCCCCCACGCAATCATCAGCGGGCCCACGCCCTTGCTGCGCAGCTTGGCCAGGTCGCTGCCGACCAACTTGGCGTCGTTGCCCAAGAAGATCTTGTTCAAGCCCTTGCCGGTCAGGTTGAACTTGAATTCGTGCAGCCATAGCGTCATACCCTTGGCGCTGTCGAAGTAGGAGGAGGCGGCCGTGGCGGCGTCGCAGGCGGCCTTGGTCAAATAGCGGCGCGTCGCTTGCCACAAGGGTTTGCCGAGATAGAGGTCTTTGGCGCAGCCGCCGCAGGTGTACCAGGTGCGGCCCTCGTAGGCGCCCTCATAGTGCGCGACCGCTTCGCGGTGCAGCGCTGTACACGCTTGGGCCGAGGCGTGGGCGCAGATTGGGCCGCCGATAGGGCCGCTGCCGTCGTACTTGGGTGTGTCGTTGGTGGTGCACTTGCCTGATTTGCATTGCAAATCTTCGCCACATGCGCCGCCGCCGTCGGTAGTCGGGGTCCAGAAGCAGGGGCCGTAATTCGGGTCTGCGGCCGGGGAGGTAAACCACGGGTCGCAACTGCCCGAACAGCCCCACAGTTTGCCGCCCGAGGCCTTCGCGGCAGGGTCGCCGGACTTGTGCTCGACGCACTGGCGGTGCTGGGCCGCGCACGTCGACTTGCACAGCTCGGTCTTGGCCACGGAATGGCAGCGGCCCTCGGCACAAATGCCGCTTGTGCATTGCTCGTGCGCGGTGCACGTGGCCATGAACGGGCGCGCCTCCATGCACACATCGCCCATCTTGTCGCCGGCTTCGCGGTAGCCGGTTGCACAGGGTCCGCAGGCCGGCAGAGCCGTCTGGTCCTTGTCGCTGGCACAGATCCGTTGGCCGCAATCGAGCGCGGCGCAGGTGCGGCGCACCACACCGATCAACTCCAGCTCGGTCAGCGCACGCGGGTAGAGGCGGGCTTCGGCGAGTTCCAAACCTTTGCCAGTCGTCCCAGGCGCATGAACCACAAACGCGTCAAACGTCAGCCATGGGTCAAGCGCCGGTTCCGTGCCCGTCTCTGTGGCAGTGAACACGGCAACCGCAAGCTTCTTGGCGGCCACACTCTGGGCCTCTGCCGTGCCGCGGCTGCTCACCGCCACGGCGGGCAGCTTGCCGTCCCAGGCCACCGCGAGGTCGAGATCCAAGGTCCCGGGCGGCAGCGTGCCGGTCGTCGCTGTCAGGTGGAAAAGCTCCGTGGACCAGGAGTTGGGGCCGCTGCGCAACGCGATTCGGCACGTCGCGCTCGCACCATTGGCCTTGCAGACCAGCGCCGCCGCAAACGCGGCCTGAGCCTGGCCGGCCAGGACGTGTTCGACCAGGTGCACCGGCTTGGTGGTGGCCAGTTCGCTCGCCACGCGGACATGGCCCGCCCACGTGAACGGCCGTGCGCCGCCGTTGGTCTCTTGACCGAACCGGCCTTTCGCCGGCACCGTGAGGACCGCGGCGCCGCCCTCTTGCAACACCAACGGTCCTGTCGCAGCGCCGCCCGTCGCCGGTTCGCCCTTGAGCGTCCACAACGTGGGCTTGCGCTGCGCCGCCAGGGCATCGGACGCCAGCTCGAAGTCGGCGTAGTCGCGCAGTTGCGTTTGGTCCTTGCTGCCGTAGCGTGCCCCGTCGAGCCACACCGCCGGCCCCTGGCTGCGCCAGCGCTGCAAGGCGTCGAGCGAGAGCGGGGTATCGAACAAGGCCGCCCAGCCGAGTTCGGCCGGCCCGGTCACCTCTACGGCTGTTTGCGTGACGGCATCGGCCAAGAGCGTTGCGCCCGCGGTGCCGGTGGCCAATTCGTGGCCGTCGATCCGCAGCGATTGGTTCTTGCCGTCCTGCACGTAGCTCACGAAGGTCCATTTGCCTGCTTGCAAGCCATGGTCGCACGGCCCAAGCGTGGTCGCCTTGCCGCCCTTGGCCGCCGCCGACAGCGCGCGCCCGCCACAGCCGTCAGCGAAGCGAATGGCCACTTGTTCGGCGTTGCCTTGCAGCAGGCGCAACAGCGGTGCATCGACTTTGCCTGCGCTGGGGATCTTGACCCACGCCGCCAACGTCAACTTGCTGCCCGCAATGACATCGCCGCTCGGCACCGCCGCGCTCCAGGTCTTGTCGGCGGCCACCTGCACCGCCCGGAAGTCCGCCGCCAACAGTTTGGTGTTCTGGCCGCTGGAGCTGAAGCCGGGCCCCAGCACCTTGGCGGCCTCGAGCGCCGCAGTCGCCGTGGCGTTGCCTTGGCCCCAGGCACCGATGGTCGCCGCCAGTTCCGCGGCCACCGGCGGCCACACGCGTGCGACGTGCAAATCGGGGGCATTGCGGAGCGTGCGCACTTCCGGGTCCGACAGCGCGCGGTCGTACACGTAAACTTCGTCGATTTCGGCGCCTGCTTGCACCGTTCCGCTCGGCAGGGAGGCCGCACCCACCCTCATGCTGCGGAACGTCGGCGGCTGCAAGGCTTCCGTGTTGGCCTCTGGCTGCCCATCGACGTACAGCGTGAGCAGGCCGGACTTCTGGCTCGCCGTGTAGCTCCTGTATGCCAGCGCGACGTGGTGCCAGGCCCCGTCGTTCAATGCCGTGGTGCCCTTGAGCGCAGGCAGGCCTGGAACCTCGAAGGTCAGCCGGCTGCCCGCAGCCTTGTCGCCAATCGCCAGCCACGCCGACGACTGCGGCTCGGCCACCGCGCACAGGGCGCGCACCAGCAAGGTCGATTGGATGTTGGGGTCCTTGCCGGGCACGCACGGATCCTTTGCCACCGTCCACGGATCGACATGGCACGTCGACTTGCCCAGGCACTTGGCCTCCAGCCACGTTTGCAGGCCGGTGTACTCGCACTTGTAGGTCGGCTTGATGTCGTGCCACGCGGCGCAACTGCCGCGGGGATAGCCGGACGACAGCCAGCCGGTCGACGCCGATTCCATCACCACGTTGCTGTTGGCGACGGAACCGTAATACCCGTAGATGCCGACAATGTGCCGCGGCGTGGTCCCGAGCGGCGCGCACGTCACGGTCACAGAGGCGTCTTGGGCCCGGCTCCAGTTGCAGCGCTCATCCGCGGAGTCCGGCGTGCCGGTGGTCGCTACCAGCGGATGCAGGCCGTCGGCGGCGTCGCTGGCGAGCTTGACCCACATCGCCACCGCCATGCCGCCCATGGTCGCGGCTGCGAAGTCCGTGGGCCTCGGCAGCGGCGCATCCAGCGTCACGCGGGCGCTGCCACCGGAAGGCTTGCCGTCCTTGACCAGCCCCAACGCCGGGCCGTGCTTGCCCGCTGCGGCGCTTGGCTCGCCGCTGCCCAGCTGGTCGTACGTGACATGGGCCTGCGGCGAACCGCTGTGCGCCCACGCAGCCGAAATGCGCGTCAACAGGCCGCGCAACGGCAAAGGCGGTTGGGCGGGCACCACTTCGTCCAGGACCGAGTGGGCCATCGCCGCTTTTTGCGCCACCGTGCCGGCCATCGCCAGCACCGGCGCAAACGGCGGCGCCCATGGTGGGTCGAGGCTGATGGTCGGCGCCAGGCACTGACTTTGGCAATCAGCGGCACAAGTTGCGCAGTTTTCGCCCTTTTGCGTTGAGCAGGCGCCGTCGCCACAGCGCGCAAGGTCCATCTTGAGGCCGCATGCGTCGTAGAAGTCGCCGCAGCAGTCGCCGCGCGCGGTGCATCCAGCGTCGCACGCGCAGTTCTTGTAGGGGTAGAACGCGCCGCATTGGTCGCCCCACGACTCCTTGCATGCGTTGCCGCCGTACTTGCCGTTGCTGGAGTAGATCGCCGACTTGCTCCAGCACGCGAAGGCGCCGACATTTTCCTCGTAGCCGCAGAGGTTGCTCTTGTATTGGTCCTTGCCGCAGTCCTTGGTGACGACTTGCTCCGACCCCGAGCAAAACGTCAACTGCGAGCCCTCGCACTTGCCGGCTCACGAGTTGCCTTTGCAGTCGGCAGGAGGAACGTAGCAGGTGCCGCTCCACTCTTCGCACGCCTCGAAATACTTGCAGGTGCCGCAGGTGCCGCCGCAGCCGTCGAGGCCGCAACTCTTGCCGTCGCACTGCGGCTTGCATTCGGAGACAGCGGCTGGACATTTCTCGTCGGGGCCGGCCAACCAGGTCGCCGTCGCGGGCAGGCAGGCGTGCTTGCCCAGCACCGACCAGCCACAGCCCATCCCCTTCTTGGCGCAGTCGATGCTCTGCATGGTGTACGACCCGAACTTGCCGGCCTGGCCGCAGAAAAACAGCTTGTCGCCTTCGCAGCAGCCGTCCATCGTGAGGCCATTGCACCCGTCCACGCAGGTGCCGGTCTTGGCGTTGCACACCGCGCCTTGCGGGCACAGGTTTTCGCACGTGCCGCCGCAGCCGTCGGGGCCGCAGCTCTTGCCGGCGCATTGCGGCACGCACGCCGGAGCACCGGCGCACAACATCGGCGCCTTGCCGCTCGGATCCTTGCCGCCTTGGGTGCCGCAGCCGTAGCGGTTGAACTTGGCGTCCCACCCGCACACACCTTCCGAATTGCTGCAGTCTTCCGTTTGCAATGTCATGGGCTTGGCGCAGCGCTTGACGGTCTGGCCAAAACAGCAGCCCACCCCGTACGGGGCGCCTTGGCACGCGTCGCCCCCCATGCAGACGCCCGCGCCTTGGCTGCAGGTCTGGCCGTTGGGACAGCTGCCGCACGATCCGCCGCAGCCGTCGGAGCCGCAGTTCTTGTTGGTGCAGTCCGGCTGGCAGCATGACCCGGCGATGCACTTCTGGCTGGCCGCGCAACTGCCGCACACCCCGCCACAGCCGTCGTCGCCGCACACCTTGCCCTTGCAGTTCGGCACGCACAGCTTGGCGGGGCACGCCTTGGCGGGGCCGCCCATTGGACCTTCGGCGCCGGCCTTGCCGCAGACAAACGCCGCGGTGCCGTCCCAGCCGCACGCCGCCTCGCCACTGCCGCAGGTGTCTTTGGCCGGCTTGCCGCCCACGCACTGCACGCGGTCGTCGCCTTGGCAGCAACCCGCCACACCGATGCCGGCGCACGGGTCCACGACGCACTTGCCGGTGGCGAACACGCAGACGTCGCCCGCCTTGCACGCGCCGCAGGTGCCGCCGCATCCGTCCGATCCGCACGCCTTGCCGTCGCACGCGGGCTTGCACGGCGGCACGGCCACGCACATTTGCGGCACTTTTCCTGCCGGTTCGACGCCGGTATTGGTGGCCATGCAGGCGTAGGTGGACTTGCCATTCGCGGGCCACCGGGCACGTTCGACGAGGACGTGGACGAGGCGCCGGCCGACAAATTCGACGGCGTGGACGACCCGGTCGAGCTGGATTGGGCGGCGTAGCGCAGGGCAGGGCGGCGCGGGCGGTCACAGCTTGAACTTGGCGGCTGGTGTGCTCGGGGCTGGCGACGCGAAGGCGTGCGCTGGCGCTGGGCGGGAGCAGTCTGCCTGCGGCGGGCAAAAACGCGGCTTGACACGGAAGATCAGCCGGCGCAGGATGGCGATCGCGCGGTCGCCGGAG